>JAEUJA010000329.1 GCA_016793195.1 Phycisphaerae bacterium | reverse complement strand
CGTTGCCGTCGGAGGCGAGCTGGGTGAGGGCGCCCTCGGCCTGGAAGGCGGCGTCGATGGATTCGAGGACGTCGCGGTCGTCGTCGACGATGAGGACGCGCACGCCGTCGAGCCGGCCGGCGGCGGTGTCGTCGTGGTCCGTGTCGTCTTGATTGTCTTGGTTGTGCATGTGGTCGTTCTCGGGCGCGTGGGCGGGATTCATATGTGGCGCCTTTGCAAGGGTAGGTTTGGGTGCGGGCGGGGCCGTGGTGGATCGGAGGTCGATTCGCAGCGCGGGGCGGTGCGGGTGCGTGGGAATGGAGTGGTGCCGCCGGGAAGGCCGCGGGCCCTAGGCGGCGCCGGCGTCGCGGCGGCTCTGTTCGATGACGCGGTCGACGTCGGCGGCGTCCATCCAGGGCAGGGCGCGGAGCTTGGCGGCCAGGGCGGGGGGGACGGGCTTGTGGTCGCGCTCGTGGCGGGGGCGGCTCTTCCAGATTCGGTGCATCCAGAGATATTGCTCGGGCGCGGAGCGGACCATGCGCTCGATGGCGAGGCGATACCGGGCCGTGATGTAGTAGAGCGGGTCGGGCTGGCCCTTCCAATGCTCGGGCTCGATGACGTCGGAGACTTCGACGCGGTAGGGCATGGTGCGACCGGGGGCGAGGGCGGGGTGGATCCGCCGGGCCATGGCGCAGATGACCGGGGCGTCGTGCTGCATGGCCAGGAGGCCGATGGTTTTGTAGGTGGAAGCCAGGCGGCCAAAGAAGGGGACAAAGAGCCCGCGGTCGCCGGCGTTCTGGTCGGCGACGAAGGCGACGGGGTGTCCTAGGGCCAGGAGGCGCGGGAGGTTTTCGGTGGCGCCGAACTTGTCGAGGAGGACCAGGCCTTTGCGCTGGCGGACCTCGCGGACCCAGCGGTCCAGGGCGAGGTTGTCGAGGGGGCGGTAGAGGGCGTGGATCTGGAAGCCAAGGACGGCCATGGTGTAGCCGAGCACTTCCCAGTTGCCGCAGTGCCCGGTGATCATGACGGCGGGCCGCCCGGCCATGAGGCGGCGGAGGGCGTCGCGGGCGGAGCGTGGGTCGCGTCGGCCGGCGGGGTCGATGCCGACGATCTCGACGTGCTCGTGCCAGCTGTCGTCGCCGACGAGTCGCGGGGTGTAGGCGACCTCGACGGCGAGCTGGAAGAGGTGGGAATAGGAATCGAGGGCGCAGGCGCGGCGCTGCTCGATGGACCAGTCGGGGAAGGCGAAGGCCAGGTGATCGACGGCGCGCTGGAAGCGGGTGCGGTTGATGGGCAGGGCGCCGAACCAGCGTCCGAGGCGATCGGCCAGCGCGAGGCTGGGGCCGATGCCGGCGACCAGCGGGAGGGTCATGGCGCTGCGCACGCCCGCGGCGGCGGCGGATTGCAGCCACGCGGGGATGGGGCGCTTGGGCTTCTTGGGCATCGGTGGGCCCGGGGCGCGGGTCAGCGGGCGCCGGCGCGCTCGCGGCCGATCAGGGTGTAGAGGCGGTTCTCGTTGAGGACGGGCAGGCCGGTGGAGATAGCCTGCTTGTAGAGGGCGTCGTAGCGCTCGACGATGCGGGAGAGCCGGATGAACTCCTGGAGGAGTTCGATGGGGGCGTCGGCGCCGGGTCGCGGCGGGAGGATGGGGCGCTGGCCCAGGACGAGGAAGTCGACGTCGCCGCCGAGGTCGTCGACGCTCCTGCCGCCCCAGCCCTCGATGAGGGCCTTGAGGTCGGACTGCTCGAGGGGGGTGGCGATGCCGTCGTTGTTGACGTCGAAGTTGCCGTAGATGAGGAAGGCGTAGGTCTTGTTGGGGTCGTAGAGGGCGTTGGCGACGGCGTCGCCGACGGCGACGGGGTTGCCCTTGGATTCGGAGAGGAGGCGGCAGGTGGCGGTGGCGTCGGAGACGGCGATGACCTCGACGTTGGCCTTGCCGCGGGGGTAGTCGCCGGTGTTGGGATCGATCTTGATGGAGGCGGCGTCGGCGTAGACGGCGAAGGTCATGCCGACGTCGATCTTCTGGCGTTTGCCGATGCCGATGACGACGGCGTTCTCGTTGGGCTTGAGGGCGACGACCTTGGCGTCGACGAGGCTTTCCTCGGCGCGGCCCTTGAAGAGTTCCTGGTTGCGCTCGCCGCGGAGCTTGGCGATCTGTCCGGCGGCGACGAGGTTTTCTTCCTGGAGCTTGCTGATTCGGGCGGTGAGTTCCTGCTCGCGCTGCGCGAACTCGGAGGAGAGGGAGGCGACGCGGGCCTCCATGTCGGAGCGGGCCTTGTTGGTGCCGTCGCGGAAGGTGTCGACTTCCTTCTTGTATTCCTCGACCTGGGTGGAGATGGCGGCGATGGTGGCGGCGTGCCGGTCTTCGATGCCCTTGACGCGGTCGACCTCGGCCTGCTTGTCGGCCAGGGCGGCGGCGCGGGCGGCCTCGGCGGAGGCGACCTGGTCTTCGAGGGCCTTGACGCGGGCGGCGCGGCTTTCGAGAACGGAGAGGAGCGAGGACGAATCAGCCCCCTCGACCTTGGAGAGCTTTTCGCCGAGGGTGTCGGGGGTGTCGTTCTTGTTGCCGGTGACGCGCTGCATGGCGGTCTGCATGGATTCGGCGAGGTAGCCCACGACGGACTTGTTCTTGGCCTTGGCGGGCTGGAGCATCTGGCGGATGTCGTCGCGCTGCTGCTCGCTGGCCTTGACGTACTGCTCGACGTTGGCGGCCTGGCTCTTGAGCTCGCCCTGGGCCTTGTTGAACTTGCCGTAGAAGACGGTGGCGAGCACGAAGAAGCCCAGCGCCAGGACGCTGAGGACGGTGATCGCGATTCCCATTCCGACGCTGGTGCTGGTCCGACCTGCCATCAATCACACTCCAGACGGGCCCGGTGTTGTCGGCGGTGTTGGCCGCCCGACGGAGCCGGGACAAAGTACCTGCGGTTCTCCGGCGGCGGGTGTTCCCGCGCGAGTCCAGAGCCCAAACCCTACGCCGCCCGATCGCCCTTGGTTGCCCAAGGCCGCCAGATCGTGCTGGTCGGTTTGACGCGCCGTGCGTCATTCCGTGCCGCGGGTCGGCGGCGCGGGCGTGGCGGGGGCGAGCATCCTCCCTGATGTCGGGCCTGCGGTCAACTGGCTGTCGAGAAGGCCAGTTCGATTCGGTGCTTGGCCGGGTGACGATGGGCAAGGCGCGGTCGGTACCATCGGGGCATGAAGATGCATGCGGTGGGCGGCGTGTTGGGTGTGGTGTTGGGTGTGGTGTTGGGCACGGCGGTTGGGTCGGGCGGGGTGACGGAGCCGCCGAAAATCGACCGGCAGGCGCTGGTGGACGTGATGCGGGCGTTGCCCGAGGCACGTTCGGCGCGCCTGGACCGCGAGGGCTTGGCCAAGGCCGAGCGGGTGCTGGTGGAACGACTGAAAGCGCTGGGCTATGAGCCGACGCTGCTCGAGGTGAAGTGGTCGATCCCGGCGCGGAATTGGAAGGAAGGTCGGCCCAAGGAGCAGCCCAAGCCCGATGGGGGCGAGGGCGCGAAGCCTCGGGCGGGCGCGGAGGCCGCGGCCGAGCCGGTGGTTTCGAGCAACATCATCGTGGAGATCAAGGGTCGGACGCTTCCGGCGGAGGTGGTGGTGGTGGGCGCGCACTTTGATGCCGTGCCCGGGAGCCCGGGCGCGGACGACAACGCCAGCGGCGTGGCGGGGTTGATGGAGCTGGCGCGGGTGCTGAAGGGCGCGGAGCTGGAGCGGACGGTGCGGCTGGTGTTCTTCACGTTCGAGGAGGTCGGGCTGGTGGGCTCGGCGGAGTATCTGCGGCGATGGCGCGAGGAGGGCGCCACGGCACGCGGGGGCGCGGGCCCGGGCGAGAAGGGCGGGGTCGAAAAGGAAAAGATCGTGGCGATGCTCAGCCTGGAGTTGCTGGGGTATTACAGCGACGAGGAGGGGAGCCAGAAGTCGCTGTTCCCGGCGGTGAAGGGCGTCTTCGAGCCATCGACGGTGGGCGACACCATCGTGCTGGTGACGACGTCGGCGCACCAGGCGCTCACGAAACGGGTGGAAGCGGCGATGGTGGCGGCGGCCCCGGGCGTGAAGGTGTTCCGGGCGGATTTTTCGCCGTTGCCCTTGCCGGATTTGATGAGGTCGGACCACGCGCCGTTTCTTTTGGCGGGGATTCCGGCGGTGATGGTGACGGACACGGCGAATTTCCGCAATCCCAACTATCACAAGGGGACGGACACGATCGAGACGCTCGATGTTGAGCGGATGACGCGGACGGTGGAGGGGATCGCGGGTGCGGTGCGGGAGCTGGCGGGCGGGCGGTGAGCGGGCGCCGGCTTACAGCACGTCCGCGAAGGCGCGCCGGGCCTTGGTGAAGAAGGCGTAGGAGCCCAGCGCGGCCAGGGCGGCGGCGGCGAGGGTGATGGACCAGTTGAGCCAGTCGGGTTGCTGCCCCCGGATCATGACGGCGCGGGCGCCCTCGACGGCCTGGGCGAGCGGGTTGTACTGGAGCAGCGCGCGGAAGCGGGGCGGGAGGTTTTCGAGGCTGTAGAAGATGGGCGTGAGGAAGAAGAGCACGGTGGAGGCCATCTCGACGGCGTTGGAAAGATCGCGGACGAAGACGGTGAGGGCGGAGAGGAACCAGCTTGCGGCCAGGGCGAGCAGGGCGACGGGGATGATGAGCACGGGGAAAAGCAGGGCCTCGGGCGGCGGGGGCTGGCGCATGATGGCGACGTAGCCGACGAGCCAGACGGCCAGGCCGATCGCCATGGTGAAGAGGCAGGCGAGGAAGTCGGCGATGGCGAGGATTTCGAGGGGGAAGACGACGCGTTTGACGTAGTTTCGGTTGGAGACGACCAGGGCGGGGGCGTGGTTGAAGAGGTCGCGGAAGAGGCCGAAGGTGACCAGGCCGAGGAAGACGTTGAGGGCGTAGAGGCCCAGGTGTTCTTCGGGGGCGGTGCCGAGGCGGCTGGGGAAGACGACGGCGAAGACGAAGGTGTAGATGGCCAGGAGGATGAGGGGGTTGAGGACGGCCCAGAGCAGGCCGAGGCGCTGGGATTTGTAGCGGGCCTCGATGTCGCGGCGGGCGAGCTGGAGCGCCAGGGCGCGGTGGGAGAAGAGGGTGGAGAGCATGCGCACGGGGTTGAGGTGCGCGAGGATGGAGGAGGGCCGATCGCTGTAGACGGCGGTGGGCATGGGTGATTCCGGCGGGCGTGAGGGCGCGCCGCGAAGTGAGGGCGCGATTTCGGGGCGCGAGCCGGATGGTACGCGGGCGGCGGAGGGTGCCGTGCGGCGCGGGCGGTCACCAGTCGTTGGAGGATTCGTATCCGGCGCGGATCAGCGCCTCGCCGGCCTCGTGCTTGAACCAGGCCTTGGCGGTGTCGGTGAGGTAGGTGTGCCAGTCGCCGACGGCCCCTTTGCGCCGGTCGGAGGCGTGGTTCTCGGCGCGGAAGCCCGGAAGGGTCTCGGATTCGACGGTGAGGGGCAGGGCCTTGGCGGGATCGAGGCCCAGGAACTGGTACATGCGGGCGCGGTGGGCCTCGGGATCGGCGTGGAGCTCTTCGTAGGTGACGGAGAAGACGCTGGCGTCGAGGTCGCCGCGGCGGATTTTCTCGATGGTGTCGTGGTCGTGGCGGACCTGGTCGGCCCAGTACCTGGCGATGGCGCGGGTGAAGGGCTCGGAGGTGAGCAGGCGTTCGGGGTGTTTCTTGAAGAGTTCCTTGTCGCTCAGGAACTCCTGGCGGAGTTGGGAGAGGACCGGGCAGCGGGAGAAGCGTTGAAAGACCGGGCCGGCGACGGCGATTTCGAGGATGGAGAGGCTGACGAGCACGTCGCGGCCGTCGCGGGTGATGACGAAGTGTGGCGCGCCGGGAAGGAAGACTTCGAGCGGGCGGGGCGTGCGATCGCCGACCCACTGCGCGTCGGGAAAGTTGATGGCGCAGGCGGCGATGCAGAGGCGGACGGTGTCCTGGAAACAGGACTCGGCGACGGTGCGGACGGGTTCGCGGATGGCGCGGTGATAGGGCTCGTGGCGGAAGGCGTCGAAGCCGCGTTTGAGTTCTTGGAAGTAATACTCGCCGTCGACGTGGATCGACGGGTGGCGCATGAGCAGGGCGGCGAGCCAGTTGGTCCCCGAGCGGGCGTGCCCGGTGACGAAGAAGAGTTTTCGCACGCGTCCGAAGGCCCAGACGCTGTTGCGTTCGCCCTCGCGCACGATGCGGAGCTCGCGTTTGTCGCCCAGGTCGAGGGCCGAGAGGGCGGGGTGGGTGACTTCGGGCGTGATGACCGGTGCCATGCGGGACCTCGACGGGGCAAAGAGCCGGGTTGTGCTGGCGCGCGACCCGCCGGCGCGCACGGCATGTCGGTGAAGAACGCACCGGCGAGTCCGCGATTGCCTCTGGCGACGATATTCAGGGGAGTCGGCCCGGGCGCGCGAATCTGGGCGGACCCGAGGTCTTTTTGGAAGGCGCCCCGGGGCGTGGGTACTGTGTTTCCATGAGCACGCGCATCCAGGCCTTGATCAAGTCGTTGAACGCGCCGCAGCGGTTCTGGTGGCACCACATGTTCCCGGCGGACTATGTCCCCCCGGTGTATTCGTTCCTGGACAACGACGAGTGGGACACGCTGGCGGCGTGGTATCACGACTCGCACGCGAACAACTACTTCGGCGGGTGCCAGGTGCCGTTCCTGAGCACGATCCAGTCGCTGGTGATGGGGAGCGGGATCATGTCGGTGGTGCAATTGGGGCATTACGCGGGGTATTCGACGCTGCTGGCGGGCTTCATGCTGCGGCGGCTGGGGGCCAAACACGCGTTGTACACGATCGACATCGACAAGAAGGTCTGCGATTTCACGCGGAAGTGGGTGGAGCACGCGCGGCTGGGCGACGTGGTGCGGGTGGTGTGCAGCGATTCGGCGGCGGTGGAGCAGCCCGCGCTGGCCAGGGCGTATCTCGGCAAGGCGCCGGAGCTTCTCATCATCGATTCGTCGCACATCTATGAGCACACGGTGCGCGAGCTTGACCTGTGGTACCCGGCGATGAGGCCGGGAGGGTTTATGCTGTGCCACGATTCCTCGGAGTTTGCGCGGCAGTTTGACGCCACGGGACAGGGGGGCGTGCTGCGGGCGCTCGATGAATGGCGGGGTATGCACCCGGAAGTGAGCGGCATCAACATGGTCAACGGGGCGGCGTTGCATCTTCGCACGGAGGTGTACAAGGACTCGTGCGGGGCGTGCCTGATGCAGGTGCCGGTGCCGCTCTCGCCGGACGCGCCGATCAAGGTGAAGGTACCCGCACAGAAGCCGGTCGAGGCGGGGAAGGCGCGGGGGTAGGGCGCTACCCTGAATTGTTGGAAAAACCGGGCCCCGGAGTCGGGGCTTGGCCAGCGCCGAGGCCTTTGCATGTCGATCGCAACGAGGGAAAAGCCGGCCACGCCGCGGGCGTTGGACGTGGACGGTGCGTCGCGGACGCCGGCGATCTCGGTGTGCAACCTGAGCAAGGCGTATCAGATTTACGCGCGTCCGGTGGACCGCCTGAAGCAGGCGTTGTTCCGCTGGAAGCGCCGGTATTTCCAGGATTTCTGGGCGCTGCGCGACATTTCGTTCGAGGTCGCCCGGGGCCAGACGCTGGGGATCATCGGACGCAACGGCTCGGGCAAGTCGACGCTCCTCCAGGTGGTCGCGGGGATTCTGGCGCCGACCGGCGGCGAGGTGCGGGTGGAGGGGCGGCTGTCGGCGCTCCTGGAGCTCGGGGCCGGGTTCAACCACGAGTTCACGGGGCGCGAGAACGTGTACCTGGCGGCGGCGGTGCACGGGCTGTCGCGCCAGGAGACGCGCTCGCTCATGCCCGCGATCGAGGAGTTCGCCGACATCGGCGACTTCATCGACCAGCCGGTGAAGACCTATTCGAGCGGGATGTTCGTGCGACTGGCGTTCGCGGTGGCGGCCCAGGTCCGCCCCGACATCCTGATCGTCGACGAGGCCCTGGCCGTGGGAGACATTTTCTTCCAGCAGAAGTGCGCCCGGTTTATGACCGAGCAGCTCGCGAGCGCGACCAAGATCCTGGTGACGCACTCGATGGCGAGCGTGGCGGCGATGTGCGACCGCGCCATCGTGCTGCACAAGGGACGGATGGTGTTCGACGGCCCGCCGGGGGAGGCGATCGAGTTCTACACCAAGCTCGTGCACACCGAAGAGTTTTCGCGCGGGCGAGGGACGGCGTTTGGCGCGTTGGCAGCGTCGGGCCCCTCGGGCGCGGCGAGCGCCCCGGCGCCGATGAAGGTCGAGCGCGTCGATGAAACCCTGCCGTGGGTCGACGTGACGCCCGACGATCGCGGCGGCGCGGGCGAGGTGGTGATCGAGCGGGTGGCGCTGACCGACCGGCACGGGCGGGCGGCCCAGGCGTTCAAACCCGGCGACCCGTTCACATGCCACATCCGGGTGCGGGCGGACCGGGCCAAGGAACGGATCATTTTCGGCGCGATGGTGGTGGATCGATTCGGCAAAAACGTGTGCGGCGACAACAGCCTTTCGTCACCGGGACGCCTGGTCGACCTGCCGGGGGCGGGGCGATATCACGCGCGCCTGGAATATCGCTGGCCAGACCTGCACCCGGGCGAGTACACCGTCACGTTCGGCGTGGGCGAGGGGAACGATCCGTTGCAACACGCGATCCAGTGCTGGGCTCACAATGTGGTGGCGGTCAGCGGCATCAGCCCGGGCAGGCCGATCCACGGGCTCTTCACCAACCCGCTGCGGGGATTTGGGTTCGCGGCGGTGGAAGCGGGCGACGCGGGAGATGCAGGACATGCGAGCGTCCGGGCGCGGGAGGGCGCGGCGTGAGCGGATCGACGCTGTTTCATCCCGGGTGGTCGATCTCGACGCCGCGTTTTTCGGCCGACGAGTTGCACCCGCTGATGCGGGTGTACCCGTGGGCGGGGCATCGCGGGTTCGGGTATGACCTGGTGCGGTTCCTGCGCCCGACGCGGGTGGTGGAGCTGGGCGTGCACTGGGGGACGAGCTACTTCGCGTTCCTGCAGGCGGTGCACGACGAGAAGCTCGGCTGCGAGTGCGTGGGCGTGGACACCTGGCGCGGCGACGGGCACACGGGCCCCTACGGCGAGGACGTGTATCAGAACGTCACCGGCACGATCGCGAAGTTTTTCGCGGGCGAGCGGACACGCCTCTTGCGCATGACGTTCGACGAGGCGTTGGCGGAGGTGGAGGACGGCTCGGCGGACCTGATCCACATCGACGGGTTTCACACCTACGACGCCGTCGCGCACGACTTTGAGACCTGGCTCCCCAAGCTGGCCAAGAACGGCGTGATGCTGTTCCACGACACGGCGGACGACACGGGGTATGGCTCGGCGAAGTTCTGGGGCGAGCTGTCCGAGAAGCACCCGTCGTTCTCGTTCGCGCACTCGTGGGGCCTGGGCGTGCTGTTCCCCAAGGGCGACGCGCCGCACCGGCGGATGGTCGCGCAGAACTTCGGGGACAAGGCGGGGGTGTACGAGTTCCGGGCGCGGTACGAGCTGGCGTGCATCGAGCGCGAGGACAACAAAAAGATGGCGGTGGACCGTCTGGAGGCGATCCAGAACCAGTCACGGATGATCGGCGAGCGCGACGGCGCGATCGAGTCGCTGCGCCGGGAACTTGGCGAGGTGCGGGGCGAGGCCCGGCGCGACGACGAGCGCCGGACGGGCGAGGTGCGCGAGCAGAAGGCGGCGATCGAGCGGCTGTCGCGCGAGGTGAAGAGCGCGTCGGACATGGCCGTCGAACGCCTGGGGGCGATCAGGCAGCAGTCGGAGATGATCGCGTCGCGCGACGCGGTGATCCAGAAGTATCGCGAGCGCGAGACGGAATTGGACGAGCGGGCCCGGGCGCTGGCGCGGGAGGGCGAGGCGCGCCGGGCGGCGGAGGCGGAGCTGCGCGGGCGGCTGGAGGAGATCCAGCGCTCGCTCACGTCGCTGGCGACGATGCGGGCGGAGCACGAGGGCGTGCGGGCGCAGCTGGGCGAGGCGCTGCGCGAACGCGAGGCGATCCTGGGCGAGGTGCGCTCCCTGGCGATGGCGGCCAAGGCCCAGGGCGAGGAGAACCAGCGCCTGCGGGCGCTGGCCGCCGGGCTGGAAGAGCGTTCGGGCGAGCTCGGGGCGACCCTGCGCCAGCGCGAGGCAGAATTGCGGAGCGAGCGCGAGGACCACGAACGAACCCGGGGCGTGGCGGCGGCGCTCTCGCGCGACCTGGAGGCCTCGCGGGGCGACCTGGCGACGCGCGAGCGCGAGCACCGCGAGCGCCTGAAGGTGATCGAGTCGCTGCGGAAGACGATCGAGGAGAAGAACGCCGTGATCGAAGAACTCCGGGTCCTGACGGGCAAGCTCAACACCGACATCGAGCTCCTGGAGCTCCGCACCGAGCGGCTGGAGCGGATCATCGAGGCGGCGGCGAAGGATCGCGCGGGCCCCTGGGCCCGGGCGTTGGCGGCGCTGCGCGGGCGCGACGGGATGAACGGGCTTGCGGGCGCGGTGAAGGCCTCGGCGGAGGAATACCGGAAGGCATGAGCACGCACGCTGCAACATCGTTACGGTCGTCGCGCCCGTCGCGGATCGCCTGGGTCGTTCCCTCGCTCATCGAGGGCTCGGGCGGGCACCGCACCATCTTCCAGAACATCCGGGCCCTCATCGACGCCGGGCACGAATGCCACGTCTACGTCGAGACCAAGGGCAACCGCGAGCTGGGCCCGGGGACGCCCGAGCACGAGCAGGTGCTGCACCAGATGCGCGGCTACTTCGGCTTTGAGTGCCCGCACGTGCACCTGGGCTGGCACGTCAAGGGCGAGTTCGACCTGGTCTTCGCCACCGCGTGGTACACGGCACGGTTTGTCGCGGGCCTGCCGATCCGGCGCAAGGCGTATTTCGTGCAGGATTTCGAGGCGCTCTTCATGCCGATGGGCGACGGCTATCTCATCGCGGAGAACTCCTTCCGCCTGGGGCTCACGCCGCTCACCATCGGCCGCTGGCTCACCGGCAAGATGCGCCGCGAGTTTGATTCCCACGGCACGTTCTTTGAGTTCTGCGCCGACGGCAAGGTCTATCGCCCGCTCGGCAAGCCGCGTGAGCGGGCGGTGTGCGTGATCTGCCAGCCCGAGAAGCCGCGCCGCTGCCCGGTCTTGTCGGTCGAGACGATGGGGATCATCAAGCATCACCACCCGGACGTGAAGGTGTATCTCTACGGCTCGCGCGAGAAACCGCACACGTGGTTCGAGCACACCAACCTGGGCCTGGTGAACGTCGAGCAGTGCAACGAGCTGTACAACACGTGCCAGGTCGGGCTGTGCATCAGCTCGAGCAACCCGAGCCGGATTCCCTTCGAGATGATGGCGGCGGGGTTGCCGGTCGTCGACATCCACCGCGAGAACAACGTGTACGACATGCCCGAGGGGGGCGTGTTGCTGGCGGACCAGCGCCCCGAGGCGATCGCGCGGGCGATCATGTCGCTGCTGGATGATCCGGCGCGGCGCGAGTCGATGTCGAGGTTCGGCGTGGAGTACATGAAGCCGCGGACGCTGGAGCGCGGCTTTGCGCAGTTTGTCGCGGGCGTGGAGCTGGTGCTGGCGGATCGGGCGGGCGAGTTCCGGGAGATGAACCGGGTGCTCGATCCCATGTACCGCCGGGCGCCGGTGCGGATGCCCGCGGCGCGTCCGGGCGACGTGACGCCCCAGGAGCTGGCCGCCGCCGCGGACGTGGAGCAGGCGATGCGCCGGCGGCTCGAGGCCGAGCACGAGCTGGCGTTCATCGACGGCTCGCGGAGCTGGCGCACGGTGCAGGCGCTGAAGCGGACCGCGATCTATCGCGCGCTGGCGCACCTGCGTTTCGGCGAGGGCTGGGACCGGGCCGATCCGAACGAGGACCCGCTGACCCGCCTCGGAAGGATCAAGGGCAGCCGCTCGTACCAGTTGATCCAGCAGTCCAAAGCCACGGGCGTATACCGGTGGTACGCCCGGCGTCGCTACGGCCCGGATTTCGCCCCGCCCCAGCCAACCAACCAGCACTCGTAAATGCCGACACTCGTCACGACCGACATCTGGGACACCATCCT
This sequence comes from Phycisphaerae bacterium, assembly GCA_016793195.1. Lineage (GTDB taxonomy): Bacteria > Planctomycetota > Phycisphaerae > Phycisphaerales > UBA1924 > JABWBC01. The sequence goes on along the minus strand of JAEUJA010000329.1, from coordinate 3,102 downwards.
TCGGCGTCGTTGCCACCCCGACGAGGTCAAGCTGGCGACCGCGCGCTTCCTGTGGCTGTGGAAGCACGCCGAGCTGCGCCCCGCGTTCAACTCGCCGCGGACGCTGATGGAGGCGCGGGTCGGCGCCGAGCACGAGATCGCCCGGGCCAATCGCGCCCGCGGGCTCGACGAGGAGTACCGGATCGAAGAGGTGATGGAGCGATGGGCGGGCGGCGTGCTGGCGGCCGGGTCCATGCCGCAGGGCCCGGGGGAGGTCGCGGCGGAACTGGTCGCGTTCGAGTTCGAGCGCGAGGGCGAGGTGTGCTATGCCGACGACATGCTCCCGCGCGTGCTGGCCGATCTGAAGGCCGACCGCGTAGCGGCGCTCTCTGATTTCTACATGGGCGGGGCGATGATGCGCCGGCTGCTGTCGCTCCGCGCCCCCGGCGTGAAACTGAACGACGTGGTGGTCTCGTGCGATCCGTACCTCAACAAGCGCTCGGGGCGGTTGTTCATGCATCTGCACCACGAGCTGGCCGCCGCGCCCTCGGCCCATGTTCACGTGGGAGACAATCCCCACTCCGACGTCGCGGCGGCGGCGGCGCTGGGCGTGCGTGCCGTGCATTTCATCAACCCGCGCGAGGAGGCTCTCCGCGCCGGGCACGCGGCCAGATTCCGCGAGCGGATGGAGCGCGGGAGCGTTGATGTGGCGTCGCTCTCGCGCGAGCTCGACGGGCGATTCACGCCGCCGCCCGTGTTCAATGGGCGCGAGCGGGCGCTGTACGCCCTGGGGGTGCGGCTCGCGCCGTTCTTCGCGGGGTTCATCCTGTCGGCGATGGAAGAAGCGTGGAAGCGCGGCGTGGGGACTATCCACTACTGCACGCGCGAGGGCGAGTTCTTCGCCGCCATCCATCGCGCCATGGCCGGCGCGTGCCCGGAGGGGCGCTTGCTGGGCCTGGCTGTCCCGGGCGAGCGGGTGATCGAGGTCAGCCGGTTGGCGACGTTCTTCCCGTCGCTCCGCGAAATCACGCCCCGCGAGTTCATGCGCGTGTGGAACCTCTATTCCACGCAGTCGATCGGGCAGTTGCTAGCGACGCTGGGCGTCGAGCGATTCGCGGCCGAGCCGCTGCTCGCTCGGCACGGCGTCGACCCCGCGATCCCGATCAAGTTTCCGTGGCAGGATGCGCGCGTGGTTTCGCTGCTCGCCGATCCGATGTTCGTGCGGCTGCTGGAGCGCCAGCGCGACCGCCGCCGCGCGACGCTGCGGCGATATCTCGAATCACGCGGCATCGCGCGCGGCGACCGGGCCCACGTGCTCGTCGACATCGGGTGGCGCGGCACGATCCAGGACAACCTCTCGTATGTGCTGCCCGGCACGCACCTCTCGGGCGTCTATCTCGGCATGCAGCGCCCGCTCAACGAACAGCCCGCGGGCACCAGCAAGCTGGCGTTCGGCCCGGACATGCGGAGCGACGAGCCGCTCACCGCGTCGCTGCTGTCCGACGTGGCCGTCCTCGAGATGCTCTGCAACGCGCCGGGCGGGAGCGTGGTCGGCTATTCGGAGCGCGACGGCGTCCCCGTCGCGGTCCGCGAATCGAACCACGACGAAGACGCGGTCTACGACACGCACACACGGTTTTTCCAGGCGGGCGTGCTCGACGCGGTCCCGGCCGCGACGGCGTGGATCACCCTCCGCGGCGCGGGCGCGGGCGAGACGCGGGCCGGGTGCCTGGAACTCATCCGCGAGGCGATCACGCAGCCTCCGCGCGAGGTGGCCGACGCGTTCTTCTCGCTGAAGCACAACGAGACGTTCGGCGTGGGCGGCTTCCACGACCTGCGATCGTCGCTCCCGGCGTCGCTCCTGCGCGGAGCGTTGTCGAGCGACGAGGGGTGGGTGAAGCTGAAGGAGCACGCGCGCCGGTCGCGCTGGCCGCAGGGCTTCTTCACCCACTTCGGCCTGCCCGACCTGCTCGCCCGCTTCAACGACGAGCGTCGGCGGGAACTCTGCAAGCCCGCGCCGGCGTGGATCGAGTCCAAAGCGATGCTCGACGAATTGACCGGATCGCGCGCGTGGCGATTGGTACAGTTCGCCAAACGCACGCCGGTTTATCGCGCCCTGGCGCGCCTGAAGTACAACGACGCCGAGCTTGGCCGGCCCGCGCCGAGCGATCCCGCCGAAGCACTCGGGACGATCCGCGCCAGCCGCGCCTACCGGGTGATTGCCGAGCTGAAGAACACGGGCGTGTATCGCGCGCTGCGCGGAAACCGCGCCGGCGATCGCGGTGGTCATGGTGGTCATGGTGGTCATGGTGGTCATGGTGGTCATGGTGGTCACGGGGGCCACGCGTGAGCGGCCAAGCCAGGGCAAACCCGAAGTACCCGCGCGAGGAAGTCTCGCGTCGTGCCGACGCCTTCCACGAGGCGTACTACTACGCCGGGTTGTGGCGTCAGACGACCTGGATGGGCGTGCCCGCGTGGAAGTGCCCGCTCGACCTGTGGGTCTATCAGGAGATCATCCACCAGACACGCCCCACGCTCATCATCGAGTGCGGCACCGCCCACGGCGGGACGGCGCTCTACCTGGCGCACGTCTTTGACGCGATGGGCGACGCGGCGCAATCGGCCCGCGTCGTGACCGTCGACATCGCCGAGCGCCCCAACATGCCGCGACACGCGCGGATCGAGTACCTCAGAGGTTCGTCGACCGACGGGGCCATCATCGCGCGGGCCCGCGAGCGCGTCCGACCCGACGATCGCGTGATGGTGATCCTCGATTCACTCCACTCGCGCGATCACGTGCTCGCGGAGCTTCGCGCGTACTGGCCCTTGGTCTCGCCGGGGTGCTACCTGATCGTGGAGGACTCGAACATCAACGGGCATCCGGTGTGGACCGACTATGAGCCCGACGCGGGCCCCGGGCCGTTCGAGGCGATCGCGGACTTCGTGAAAGAGAACGACCGCTTCGAGGTCGATCACAGCCGCGAACGATTCATGATGACGTTCAACCCCGGCGGGTACCTGCGGCGGAAGCGCTGAACGCCCGCCACGATCCGTGGTCGACAGGCCCGGGCGCGCGCGAGCACCCCGCGTGACGCGGGGTGCCCGGTGGACAAACGGGATGAA
>JAEUJA010000327.1 GCA_016793195.1 Phycisphaerae bacterium | reverse complement strand
CTCTTCGTCTCTTCGTCTCTTCGTCTCTTCGTCTCTTCGTCTCTTCGTCTCTTCGTCTCTTCGTCTCTTCGTCTCTTCGTCTCTTCGTCTCTTCGTCTCTTCGTCTCTTCGTCTCTTCGTCTCTTCGTCTCTTCGTGATTTCTCTTCACGACTCACCACTCACGATTCACGACTCACGATGCCTTCGACCTCGTGACTTCCGCTACTTCTCCACCGACACCCGCACGACATCCACCGGCGTGCGACCGTTGTCGATCGTGAACTCCGCGTTCATCGCCACCGCCTCGACCTCAAACCCAAGCGCCCGAATCCGCGCCACCGCGCCCGCCGCGTCCATCGTCGAAGGCTGCGTCCGCCTCACCAGCAGCGTCACGCGCCTCGATGGGTCTCGCTCCAATTCCGCCTTCAGGTCCGCCAGCGTCCGCGGCCCCACGAACCGAATCCCCGGACGATCCACCACATCAAGCAGCGACTCCACGTTCCGCTCCGCGTAGTAATCAATCGCCGGCGTCGAAAACTCGAACGTCATCAGGTCCGCCGCCCCAGTCCCCCGCGAGAGCAGCTCGCGCACCATCGCCCGCGGCGAGCGATCGTGCTCCTGCGTCTCCAGCCCCGACGCATACCACCACCCCTGCCCAAGCCCCAGCACCACCACGCCGATCGTCCACCCGATCCGCATCGGCACCGGCCTCCGAAAATCCCGGATCGCCGCGCTCACCCACGCCCCGCCCATGATCGCAAGCCCCGGCCACACCGGCGTGAGATACCTTGGCACGCCCTTGCCCAGAAGCGAAAACGCCACGAGCCCAAGCCCCGCCCACGCGATCACCACCGCCATGCCGGCCGGAAAACGCGGACGGTCCTTGATGATCCAGATGATCGCGATGATCGCCGCCGCCGACCCCATCCCCACGCCGTACGCCGCCGCCCCAAGATTGATCAGCGGCGAATCGGGCACCAGCAACCGGAGATTGTCCTCGATTTCCTCGGCGACCGACGAGGCCAGGCCCGAGCTTCCAACCCGCGCCGCGACCGCGTGCGTCCACCACCAGAGCACCCCCAGCCCCGCCCCGATCACGCCCACCGGGTGCGTGCACGCCAACAGCAAGAAGAGCTGCTTGAACGCCCCCCACCGCGCCAGCGGCAAGAACGCCCACGCGACCCACGCCGCCATCGCGCCCATCATCGCCACGCCGATCCAGTCCGCCCGCTCGTCGACCTGCCGCGAGCTGAGCCACGCGACCGCACCGCCCACCACTACGCACGCCGCCCACGTCATTCCGGCCGGCATCGCGCGCTCCGCCCGAGATCGGTGCGCCACCAGCAACGCCATCCCGCCATACGTCGCCAGCCCGAGCGTGAGCACGCCCGGCGGCCCTTTGGCCATCGCCGCGCCCACCGCGCACGCCGCCGCCCCCAACACCGCGGCATAGTCCGTACGCTTCCGCTCGATCGCGCACTTCCACGCGATCGCCAACAGCGCCACCGCCGCCGACGTGAACGGCACCAGCAGCACATCAAGCTCGCCGAAGCGGCTCGACCGCACGTACAGCGTCCCGGTCCCCAGCATCGCCGCGCCCCAGAACGCCCCGCGCCGCGCCCACCGCTCCGCGTCGGCCTGCGGATGCTCGCCCTCGTGCAGCAGCAGCACCCGCCGCCCCGCCCAATACGTCGCCAAGACCCCCAGCCACCCCGCGATGGCGACCGTCAGCCTCAGATCAAGCTCGCTCGGCCGCGCGCCCCGCGCCTTGGCCAGCACCACCTGGCACCAGTAAATCAGCGGCGGCTTGGCGAGATACGGCCTGCCGCCGTCCGTCGGCACCAGCCACGCGCCCGGATCCATCTTCAGCCGGTCGTACATCTCGCGGGCCACCAGCGCCCGCTTGGCCTCCTGCCAGTTGGTCAGGCCAAACGACGCCGGCGCGACGAAATACACCACCGCCGAGAGGAGCGTGAGAATCAGGATGTCGCGGAGCGTGCCTCGCGTCATCGGGTTGGTCCGAGCTTCCGTCAGGTGCCGAAATTCGTCGCTCTATCCTGCGGCCTACCGCCGAGCCCACACCTCACCCGCCACGGACCATGCAGACGAATGCCGAATGCCTCTCCCCACTCCCCACTCCCGCTCAAGTCAGCGTCCCCTCCATCAGCCCCGCCAACACCGCCAGCCCGCGCGACAGCTTCTCCATCGGCGTCGCGTAGCTGAGCCGGAAATGCGTGTCCCGCCCCGAAAACGTCCGCCCCGGCACCACCAGCACGTTGTGACGCACCGCCGCCTGGAAAAACTTCTCGCCGCGTTCGTGCTCCCCCCCGAACCGCTCCGGCACCGCCGGGAACGCATAAAACGCCCCGCCCGGCGTGGGCACGCTCGTGTGCGCCGAGAGCGCCCGCACCACCACGTCGCGCCGCCGCTGGTACTCGCTCACATGCCCCGACATGTCCACCCCGAACGCCTTCATCACGCCCCACTGAAGCGGGTGCGGCGAACTCACATACACATACTGCTGGAGCTTGGTCATCTCCTCGACCAGCCAGCGCGGCCCGACCGCATACCCGAGCCTCCAGCCCGTCACGCCGTACGTCTTGCCGTACCCGCGCACCACCAAGACATGCTCCTGCGCGCCCGGCAACCGCGCCGGGCTCGGGCACATCAGCTTCCTGGGATCGCCCGCCGTCGGTTGCGTGCGGAACTCGTCATACGTGAACTCGTCGTAGATCTCGTCCGACAAGAGCACGATGTTCCGCCTCTTGCACAGGTCCAAGAGGTCCGCGCACTCCCGCTCGCTCGCCACCACGCCCCCCGGATTGCCCGGCGAGTTCAGCAGCACCATCTTCGTCCGCGCCGTGATGAGCTTCTCGACCCGCTCGGCCGTCATGCGGAAGTCCGGGTACACCGGGCACTTCACCGCCACGCCGTTCGACAGCGTCGCCAGGTACGGGTACAGCACGAACCACGGATCGGGGATGATGATCTCATCGCCCGGATTCAGGAGCGCCATGCACGACAGCACCAGCGCCCCAGACGTCCCCGCCGTCACCAGCACGCCCGGGTCGCTCGCCGACGGGTTCAGCGGCAGGCCGCCGATGGACCATCCCAGGTCGCGCGTGATCTGCTCCGCGATCACCTCACGCAGCTCGACGATCCCCCGCGTCAGCGGATAGCCGTTGCGATCCTCCTGGATCGCGCGGATCGCCGCGTCCTTGATCTCCCGCGGCACGGGAAAATCAGGCTGCCCGATCGAGAGATCGATCTTCTGGGCCGCCGGGATCGTGGCGCCGATCTCAAAGACCCGCCGAATCCCCGAGCCGTTGATCGTCTGCGAACGCGACGAAAGAAGGTTGGGACCGATCACGCGCGCCTCCAATGCCATCACGCCCGACGCTCCATCCGCGGCGCGGGCCGATCAAGCGATGACGCCCGCCGGACCTTCCAGGTCGGGACGCTCACGAGAAACACGTTAGGCCTTGGGAACCAGCGTCTTGGGAATCCCCAGCACGCTCTGCTTGCTCGGGTCGAGCTTCTTGTCGGCCACCATCTTGGTGACCCGCTCGGCCCGCGTCAGCACGCTCCGCTTGCCGCCCGTCTTCTTCGAAACCTTCAGCGAACGATCGATGCTCATCGCGCAAACTCCCGTCAATCCGGCACGCGATCGCGCACCGCCGTGCTCTGAAAATCCGCCCCCGGACACCCTCCAACCTCATCCGCCCTGCAGAAGCTCCCAATAGGTCTTCGCAAAGCTCCAGCGGCTCTTGGTGTCACGCAGCCAGCGCTCATTCAACGCCGCCGCCGCCTGCTCCAGGTTCGTCCTCGCCGGGTCCTTGTCGCGGAACTGCTGCCGCGAGATCCCTCCAACGCAGACAACCTTGAACAGGGGTTCATTGTTGACCACACGCCCCGAGCGATCAACCACGTTCATCGGAACCCCAACACCCTCCAGACCGTTGGCCGAAAGATACGCGATCATCGTCCGCGCCTCGTCCCGCGGCAGGCCCCCCACCAGCACCATGTAGTTCAACCCCGGCTGCCTCGGATCAGCGTCCACCGCCCCCTTGGACGTCAGCACAGGTTTGGTCGGGTCATCCACCGGGAGCGTGATCAGCAGCCCGTCGTCGGGCTTCTTCCCGCCCTCGGGCTTCGGCGGTTCAACCCTCGCCGGCGGCTTGGCCTCGGTCTTCGGCTCGGCCTTGGCACCCTCGCCCCCGGCGGGCTTGGCGCCTTCCTTGGATACGTTCGGCGTCACACCGGTCGAAGTGTCCGGGGACTTCAACCCCGCCCCGGGTTCGTTGACTTTGGGTTGCTCGGTTCGCGGCCCGCCCACCAGCGACCCCGCAAGCTCCTTCTCCGCCGCCGCGTGCCCGCTCCGATATGCCACCACCCACGCGCCGGCAAGCAGGCCCAGCACGATCGCCACCCCGAAATACACCCATGTCCGTGGCACCGTCACATACGCCGAGCGCCCACGCCCCGGCTCGCCGGGCTTCAGCTCGCTGAACGCCGCGCTCGCCCGGCGCCCGAACATCCCCGCGCCCGTGTCCTCGCGCAGCAGCTCAAACAGCGGCTTGTTCGATCGCCCCGACGCCATGCCCGTATCGTAGCAGACGCCGCCCTCCCATTCAGAACCCGCCAAACCTCGCCCCGCCCGCGGTATACTCTCCGCGCATGGCCATCCCCGACCAGGACATCGTCACCATCAAGACCCCGCCCATGACCCGCGCCGAGGCGGTCTACCTCCCCGAGATCGTCAAGGGCTTCGGCATCACCATGCGCCACTTCTTCACCTCCTTCGGCCAGGGAAAAACCAGCCGCGCCCTCCAATACCCCGAGGAACGCCGCGAGCACTACTCCCCCGAACAGGCCGGCTTTGAGCCCAAAAACTTCCGCGGCGTCCACCGCCTCAATCGCGACGAGAACGGCCGCGTCAAGTGCGTCGCCTGCATGATGTGCCCCACCATCTGCCCCGCACGCTGCATCCACATCGAGGCCGCCGAATCTCCCTGGGACGACCGCGAAAAATACCCCAAGAAATTCGAGATCGACGAGCTCCGCTGCATCTACTGCGGCATGTGCGAAGAGGCCTGCCCCGTCGACGCCATCGAGCTCACCACCGA
>JAEUJA010000280.1 GCA_016793195.1 Phycisphaerae bacterium | reverse complement strand
GAAATAACTCTCGAAGCCCGACACGTCGGCGCGGCGGGCGCCCGCGGGTTCGAGCAACGCGGCGGGGTTGGCCGCAGGCGTGGCCCAAAAGTGAAGGCGGCGAGGGCCAATGGCACGCTCGCCGCCTTTCCGGGGGCAGATTGAATAGCCAAGCGGCGGGGTTTAATAAATCTCCCCTCCCTCGACTCCGCATGGATCGTACCAAGATCGGGGGGCGGATGCAACGGGTTTGGATTAGGATGCGGCGATGGCGATCCCAAGCACCGAGCGTGCCGTGGCTTGCGCCGGGGTAGGGGCAAACCCCGACGGCGTGGAAGCCGCCACCGCCGCCGCCGCGGCCTGCCGCTCGCGCCTGTCGGGCGATGCCGACGCCGTGTTCGTGTTTATCGCCAAGTCGCTGGCGGACCGGGGCGAGGAGATCGCGGGAGCTGTGCGAGACGTGCTCTCGCCGCGGGCGATGATCGGGGTTTCGGCGGACGGCGTGGTGGAGGGGGCGCGCGAATTCGAGGACTCCTCGGCGGTCTCGATCTGGGCCGCGCGCCTGCCGGGGGTGGAGCTGACCACATTCGACGAAGACGACCTGGGGCTCAACGCGCCGCGCGGGCCCGACGAGGCGCACGAATTTGGTCGGCTGGGCGGCGAGGACCTTCGCGCCACGATCGTGTTCGCCGATCCGCGCACGATCCCGACGATCCGCGTGGTGCCGGCGCTGAACCGCGCGATCCGCCGCCCGGATTCCTGGCCGCTCTTGCTGGGCGGGCTGGCGTCGGGCGGGAGCGACGAGAACCGGTGCGTGCTGATCCGCGACCGCGCGGTGAAGCGTCGCGGGCTTGTGGGGATGAACATCCACGGGCCGATCCGCGTCGAAGCTATCGTGAGCCAGGGATGCCGCCCGCTGGGGCCAAACTTCGTCATCACGCGCGCCAAGAACAACGTGATCCTTGAACTGGGCGGGCGTCCCGCGGCCCTTGCGTTGCACGAGGTGATCGCGGGCCTGGGCCAGTCGGATCGCGGGCTGCTCTCGCGCGGGCTGTTCATCGGGCGCGTGGTGAACGAGTACAAGGAACGTTTCGGGCGCGCGGACTTCCTCATCCGGGCGGTGGTGGGGGTCGACCGCGCCACCGGCGCGATCGGCGTCGGTGACCTGGTCCGCGTCGGGCAGACCGTGCGGTTTCATGTGCGCGACGCGGCGACGGCCCACGAGGACCTGGCGATGCTGCTGGACGCGCAGAAGCTCCACGACCCGCCGCTGGGCGCGCTGCTGGTGACGTGCAACAAGCGCGGGTGCGGGCTGTTTTCAGGGCCACACCATGATTCGTCGATGGTGAGCCGCGCGTTCCAGGGGCTCCCGGCGGGCGAGGACCTCGCCAAGGCGGGGCGGTCGATCAGCCCGACGGGGTCGAGCGGCGACGAGCTTCCGATGGCGGGGTTCTTCGCGGCCGGCGAGTTCGGGCCCGTGGGCCACGAGAGCTACGTGCACGGGCACACGGCGTGCGTGACGCTGTTCAGGACGATTTGATGAGTGCGGCGCCACCCAACGCCGTGAACTTCGCGCGGGCGTGACGTCAGCGCCTCCGTCGCGGGGCGCGATACAGACCCGCGAGCGCTCCGAGCGCGAACAGCGACGCGCCCGACGGCGAGGGGATCTCAATCACGGCCCCTTCGACATCGCCGTTGGGATTGCGCCCGTTGACGACGATGAAGCGACCGTCGGGTGTGATCGCGTGCGCGTCGGTGAGGTCCCAGCCCAGGGCCTTGAGGTCCAGGCCATGGGAGAGCAAGTAGTCGTCGAGGCGCTCGAAGCCTCCCGCCTCGGTCCAGATGAATGCAAAGTCGTCACGAAACTGGGCCCACCCGACGACGATGCTGCCGTCGGCGGTGACGGAGCGAGGCGACGCGCGCGCGGAGCCAAGGCCGACCGGTGAGATCGGCACCATGCCCGCTTCCTGGGTCCAGCGGAATGCCGTGCGCTTTCCTTCGAGATAAGATTCGCCAATGATGTAGCGACCGTCCGGCGTGATGTCCGCGGCGGAGGACGACCAGTAGTTCGGATCAAGGGCGCCGAGGGGAATGTAACCGGTCTCCTCCGTCCACATCACAGCCTCACTGCCACGATCGGTGGTTGAGTATCCAACCGCGATTCGTCCGTCGGGAGTCTTCGAGCCAAGGCTGCTGTTCTTGTATCCCAGTCCGCCGGCGAAGCCGAGCGGGACAAGGCCTGTCTCTGCAGTCCAGCGGAAAGCTTCGCGGCTGTTGATGTCGTTGTAGATTCCCGAGCCGAAGCAGATGCGCCCGTCGTTGGTGAAGGATCCCGCACCCGATGAATGCATGCCTCCCGGGACATCGCCGAGGGCTTCCATGCCGGTCTCCGCAGACCAGCGGAATGCGTCGTAGCCGTCCGCGGAAACACTCGATCCTGAAATCCACCGACCATTCCCGGAAATCCCATATGCGACGGAGTATCCGTGGTTGTCTGACAGCTTCCCAAGGCTTTGCATGCCGCCGGCCCGGGTCCATCGAAAGGCGCGATGTGACGCAAAGGAATCATCAACGGAACTGGATCCTACGACGATCTGTCCATCATCACTGATGTTATAAACTTCGCTGCGGAACGGCCCCCCCGGCAGATCGCCGAGCCCTGTGATCGAAGCGGTCTGGCCGGGCGCGACCCCGGCCAGACTCGAAAAAACGATCGCAACCGCACCAGCCACGCATCGCCGCATGGGTCAACTCGCTTTCGTGGATCGCACATGCGATCAGGAGAATGGATTACTGCCCGCCGCCCACGTTGAGCTGGTTCAGCAACACCGACACATACGGGCGCTGACCCATCGGCCCGGATGATGTGTTGTTGACCGTCACGATGTCGCCAAAGCCGTCCTGGTTCATGTCCACGATGAGCAGCCGCACGACGGTATGAGCGAAGATGTTCGTCGGCGCGGGGGACACCGTCGGGTAGTAGACGTTCTGGGTGCAATCGAACTGCATGGTGCCGTCGCCCTTGCCCAAGAGGATCGCGACGTACTCGCCGCAGGCGCTGGCCGCAATATCAGGCTTGGTGCCGCCGTTGAGGTGGCCTGTGGCGATGCCCCCGGTCTTCAGCGTCGCGGTGCTGGCGCCGCATGGCGAGCAGCCCGCCGCCTCAAGGAAGTACGCGCTCGGCGATGAGAACGGATCGTTCGGGTTGGTGTCGCAGTCGTAAGCAAACTCGCCGCGGCTGTTCCCGCGCAGCACCAGCGCCAGGCCCGGCAGGAACGCCGCCACGTCCTCGTGCGACGAGCCGGATCGGAATCGCGCGACCGCGAGGTCGTGGATGTTCAGGATGGGCGGATCGGAACACGGAACGACCCGCGTTGACTGGAAGATGGGAATGCCGCTCGCGTTGTTCCCGGTGTTCCGCATGTGGGAGATCGAGAAGCCGTCCTGCATGTTGGCCGTGACCAGATCAAGGCGCGGCTGACCAAGGGTGAGCCGGTGGAAATCGGCGGCCACGATCTCGTGAGTGTTGAAGTCGAGCAGGTTGTTGTTGGAATCGTAGAAGTTGAACTCGTAGGGAGGCTTGAGCTCGAACAGCCCGGCCTGAGTTCCGCCCTTGTTCTGATAGAGGTACACCTTGTCACCGCCCAGAATCTGGTTGGGGTTATCCTCGAAGTAATCGAACCCGTCGACCGCGGCGGCAACGTCGACGTAGCCGTCGTTGTTGAAGTCGGCGACCGCCATGCCGCGCAGCCCGTGCATGGCGTAGGTTCCGAAGCCGTAGTATGCGAACTCGTCCTTGAAATCGTTCTGGTTTAGCTCTGGATTGATTCGCCGTTCAAAGACGTACAGCCCGGGCTCCTCGGCGCCGCCGAGTTCCGTCGTGCGTGCCGCGACGGCGACCAGGTCGAGGTCGCCGTCGTTATCGACGTCGGCAAACGCGATGTCGCTCACCATCGCGGTCGTAGGAAGAAACAACTGCTGGAAGATCGTCAAGCCCGTGGTATCGCCCGCCCAGTAGCCGGTGTTCTCCAGAACGGTGATCTTGCCGGGCTGATTGTGGTCGATCCAGTTGTTCTGCCACAGGTCGTAGCTGCTGGTGCCCACGGCGATGTCGGGCAGCCCGTCGTTGCCGATCGTGTCGCCCGCCGCCACACCGCCCGGGAACATCTCCTCTTCCGCAAAGTCGCGGATGTCCGCCCACTTCACGACAAACGTCGGGATCGTTTCCTGTGCCCTCGCCCTCTCAACCGCGAAACCGCCCAGGCCCACGGCTATTGCAACCGCAATAGCCGTACGCCCCCCCCCCCATGCTCTTGACGGAACCCTGACGACCCGACCGGATCAGTGATCCGGTCCGCCTGCGCTGCATCCGCGTGCTGGTCATGGTGTGCTCCTTGGTCGGCATTGAAATATGCCGCCGATATCTGGTACACGCCACCCGACCGAGAAGTTTCTTGGTCGCGGCGGAAGCGGAGCAAAAAATCCAATATTTCTAAGACCTGAACCTTCTCACCACCACCGTGTCGTTCTGCCCGCCGAAGCCGAAG
>JAEUJA010000265.1 GCA_016793195.1 Phycisphaerae bacterium | reverse complement strand
AAGCTACACCACCAGCGACGGCATGGCCCTCGCCGCCAAGCTCTCCTTCACCAACCTCGGCTCCATCACCAGCGCCAACCTCTACACCAACCTCATCAACGCACACAACGACGGCGCCCGCGTCCACAGCAACAGCTGGGGAGACGACGGCACCACCGCCTACACCACCTGGTGCCGACAGATCGACCAGTACACCTGGGAAAAGGAAGACGGCGTCGTCGCCTTCGCCGTCACCAACCTCTCCTCCCTCAAGACCCCCGAAAACTCCATCAACGTGCTGGGCGTCGGCGCCAGCCAGGACTCGCCCAACCAGGGCAACCACTGCTCCGGCGGCACCGGCCCCACCGCCGACGGCCGCCGCAAGCCCGAGGTCTACGCACCCGGATGCAGCACCGTCAGCGCCAACTCCAGCACCACCTGCGGCACCACCGGCATGACCGGAACCTCCATGGCCTGCCCCGCCGTCTCCGGCGCCGGCCTCCTCGTCCGCCAGTACTTCACCGACGGCTTCTACCCCACCGGCGCCGCCGTCTCCGCCAACGCCTTCACACCCTCCGGGGCCCTCATCCGCGCCATGCTCATGAACGGCACCGTCGACATGACCGGCATCAGCGGCTATCCCAGCAACAGCGAAGGCTGGGGACGACTCCTCCTCGACAACGCCATGTACTTCGCCGGCGACGCCTCAAAGCTCTACGCCGTCGACGTCCGCCACGCCCAGGGCCTCTCCACCGGCGCCCAAACCACCTACACCTTCAGCGTCAACAGCAACACCAAGCCCCTGAAGATCACCATGGTCTTCACCGGCCCCCCCGCCGCCGTCAACGCCAGCAACCCCGTCATCAACAACCTCGACCTCGAAGTCACCGACCCCAGCAACAACCTCTACCGCGGAAACGTCTTCACCAGCGGCCAGTCCTCCACCGGCGGCACCGCCGACGCCAAGAACAACGTCGAGATGGTCCTCCGCACCACCCCCGCCACCGGAACCTACACCGTCACCATCAAGGGCACCGCCATCAACCAGGGCCCCTCCGGCTACGCCCTCGTCGTCACCGGCGACGTCTCCACCTGCACCAGCCCCTCCATCTCCGACCAGCCCGACCCCCTCACCGTCACCGACAACCAGAGCGCCCTCTTCTCCGTCACCGCCTCCGGCACCTCCATCGGATACCAGTGGAAGAAAGACGGCGTCGATATCGGCGGCGCCAACTCCAACTCCTACTCCATCGCCTCCACCGACCTCAGCGACTCCGGCTCATACTCCGTCGTCATCAGCAACTCCTGCGGCTCGCTCGAAAGCTCCCCCGCCCTCCTCACCGTCAACCCATGCCCCTCCGACCTCAACGCCGACGGCTTCGTCAACGGCGATGACTACGACCTCTTCTCCAGCGCCTTCGACGCCGGCGACCCCGGCGCCGACTTCAACAACGACGGCTTCGTCAACGGCGACGACTACGACGCCTTCGCCAGCGCCTTCGAGAACGGCTGCTGATCGCTCGTCCACGATCCAACATCCCCGCCCCGCATCAAACCCCCCGGGTCCCCCCGGGGGGTTTTATTTCCCGATTGCCGGTGCCTTCTGTCCCTTGCAATCGTTGTCGCTGCCGCCACGCGCTCGCCGGCGATGTGGATGACTCGCGCCCGCCACGACGAACGAACCGCGACCCAGCGACCCCGGCCGCAACAGCAACTTGAACACACGCTCGCCACGACTCGCCGGAGAACACAACGAACGACAGAGGGATGCCCCGTATGCCTACGACGCCATTGGTAGACTGAGGATGTTTGCCGTCCAGGAAAGGAGTCCGAACATGGCCTTGGTCCAACGACTCGCGGCTGTCCTGCTTCTCATGCTGGCTCAATCACTTCTGGGCTGCGCCTCGTTTCCTCCCGGCGGGCCGTACCTCGTCGAAAACCAGACGAAGAATGAGATCCGCTTGGAGATTTATCCCAGCTTCGGCGCCAACATCTTTGGCTTTTTGTATCGGGTCGATACCTACATCGTCCGCGTCGCGCCGGAGTCGAGTTGGGACAGCCGGACCAGTTCGGCATCGGAGAGAGTGCCGTACGACGAGCGCCTTGGACTCGCGGCGCACGATTGGATCGCGTTGTCTATTAATGACGATACCCAATATATCATTATTAGACGTCAGAGAGTCGATGGTCGCAAGTCTAAACTAGCTAACATGCGCGTGACCGCGGGCAATCAACTTGAATTCTACGACCAGGATGATCACCCGATACGGGGCGACCGAGTCGAATATCGCAGGTGGCTTGGCTCGAATGAGTAGAATTGCTGGCCAAATGGCATCGACCCCGCGGCGAGTCGGTCGTGCATGGGGCCGACGGCATCGCACCCATGTCCCTCCCATCTCGCGCCGGCCGCGCCACCCTTGTCGGCCCGGCGGCATCGGCGCTCAATCACCCTGCCCTACACCCGTCCTCAACACCTCGCCTCGCTCCGTCTGCCCCACTCCCCACTCCCCATTCCCCACTCCCCACTCCCGCCCTTCCCGATCAGTAGCCCGACCGTCAGGGAGGGCCCGACTTTGCATTTCACTTCGTCTCTTCGTCTCTTCGTCTCTTCGTGACTTCGTGACTTCGTGACCTCTTCTCCTCTCCCCTCCTCTGTGTTTTCTGCGTTCAACTTCTTCTCTGTGTCTCTGCGCCTCTGTGTTGACGCCTCTCTTCTTCTTTCCCGGTTAGCACCCGCTTACCACCGCATCCGTGCGCACCAAAGTGTCCGTCCTTTTCCCCTCTTCCCAGATTTCCGAAAAAAATCTTCGCGCTCCTTCGTCCCGCGCGCAACCCCCTCCACGGCCTTGCCTTATTTAGCGCTTTGGCGATTTGAACTTTGGCGATTTCGCCCGCGCATCACCGC
>JAEUJA010000238.1 GCA_016793195.1 Phycisphaerae bacterium | reverse complement strand
GCGTCGCGCCACGAGATGCCGAAGACCACCTTCATCGGCGCGTCGGCGTTGTTCTCCAGCTTCCAGCGCGTGCCCGGCCCGCCGTAGGTCGGGTCTTCGATCGCGCCCCACTCGGTCGGGCCGGCCCAGTGCAAGAACGGCGGGAGGTCCTGCATCGCCACGCCGTAGAAGGTGTTGGCGAATTCGAGATACTGAGCGGTGGTGGTCTCGTACTTGGCCATGCGGAAGGTGTAGTCGACGCGCCCGCGCCCGAGCGCGGGCGAGTTCGGGTAGTCCTCCCAGTTTGGCTTGTTGAACGCCTCGTTGCCCGGCGCGTCGACGGTGACGAACTCGATGCCGTAGTCCTGGGCCAACGCCCGCGAGGTCAGGGCGAAACCCGCGAGACAGGCGAAAACGACGATGGCGGCTCTGAACTTCATGGTGAACCCCTGTGACGGACCACCACCCTTATCGACCGCCTCAAAATAGGTGGCACAAATCTCGATTTCAGGCCATCGCGTTGCGAGGGGAAGCCAATGGGCACCCGATCGCCCTTGCCGTATCGCGTTCGCCCCTCCCTCTCACTCCACCCCTCCCCCCGATCTTCTCGCTGGCCTTGCGCCACGCGCGTGCCGATGATGTGGGCATGGGCGCTTCCGAAATCCCTCTCTCCCGTCCCGATATCACCGCTCTCGAAGAGGACCACGTCCTGCGCGTCCTGCGCTCCGGGCGCCTCTCGATCGGCCCCATGGTCGAAGAGTTCGAAGAGGCCGTCGCCCGCCGCGTCGGCTGTCGACACGCCATCGCCGTCAACTCCGGCACCAGCGGCCTGCACATCATGCTCCGCTCCCTCAACATCGGGCCCGGCGACGAGATCATCACCACCCCCTTCTCCTTCATCGCCAGCTCCAACTGCATCCTCTACGTCAACGCCACCCCCGTCTTCGTCGACCTCGACCCCAAGAGCCTGAACATGGACCCCGACAAGGTCGCCTCCGCCATCACGCCGCGGACCAAGGCGATCCTCGCGGTCGAGACCTTCGGCAACCCCGCCCACATGGACGCCTACCGCGCCATCGCCGCCCGCCACGAAATCCCGCTCATCGAAGATTGCTGCGAGGCCCTCGGCACCAGCTACCGCGGACGACAGGCCGGCTCCTTCGGACGCATCGGCGTCTTTGGCTTCTATCCAAACAAGCAGATCACCACCGGCGAGGGCGGCATGATCGTCACCGACGACGCCCGCCTCGCCGACCTCTGCCGCTCCATGCGCAACCAGGGCCGCCCGCTCGGCTGGTCGGCCCCGACCTCCGGCGGCGCGCCCACCGGCTCGTGGCTCAAGCACGAACGCCTCGGCTACAACTACCGCCTCCCCGACATTAGCGCCGCCCTCGGCGTCGCCCAGATGAAGCGCCTCGACGAGATCCTCCGGAAGCGTCAAGCTGTCGCCCAGGCCTACATCGAGCGCCTCGCCGGAAACGCCCACCTCATCATGCCCACCATCGACGAGCACACCGTCATGAGCTGGTTCGTCTTTGTCGTGCGCCTGGCCACAAGCTACAGCGGCGACGAGCGCGACCGTATCATCGCCGGCCTCCGCCGCCACGACATCGGCGCCTCCGATTACTTCCCCTGCATCCACCTCCAGCCCTTCTACCGCGAGCAGTTCGGGTTTGGGCCGGGCATGTTCCCCATCGCCGAGTCCGTCAGCCAGCGCACCATCGCCCTGCCTTTCTACAACGACCTCACCGAACGCGAAATCGACCATGTAGTCCAGACCCTCGACGTCATGATCTCGCGCGAAAACCTCAAGCGGACCTGAGCCCCGAAACCGGCTCCGAACTCGCCCCAACCCGCCCCGCTTGTCTGAGCCTCGTAGCGGGCTATCCTTCCCTCCCGCCGGTGGCTCCGCCCCCGCGCTTTTTCACGAGGTCTTCCCATGCCCGCGACGTGCCATTTCACCGGTAAGAAAGTCAGCTTCGGGATGAAGCGCGCCTGGCGCGGCCAGGCCGTCAAGAAGGGCGGCTTCGGCCTCAAGCCCACCGGCATCACCCGCCGCAAGTTCCGCCCCAACCTCCAGAAACTCACCGTCCTCGTCGACGGCAAGGCCCAGACCGTCCGCGTCTCGACCCGGGCACTCCGCCAGGAAGGCCTCGTCGTCAAGCCCCTCAAGCGCAAGTACGGCTACACCCGCCAGCAGAAGCTGGCCGCCGCCCACGCCTGAGCCACATCCCCTGGTCCGAATCTCAACCGGAACGCCGCCCATCGGTGTTCCGGTTTTCGTTGCGCGATACACTCACCACGCGTGAAGTGCGACAAGTGCGACAACGAGGCGACCGTTCACGAGATGATCGTGAAGGGCGGCGCAAAGACCGAGCGCCACCTCTGCGAGCACTGCGCCCGCGAACTCGGGCTCAACCCCGGCGGCGCCACCCTCGGCCAGCTCATCACCAAGTTCGTCGTCGCCCCCCAGGGCCAGCCCCCGGCCTCCGCCGAAAAGCCCGCCCCCGCCACGCCGACGCCTCCAACCTCCTGCCGCGGGTGTGGCACAACGTTCGCCGACTTCAAGAAGACCGGGCGCCTCGGCTGCGCCGAGTGCTACACGACCTTCGAGCCCCAGCTCGGGTCGTTGCTCGAACGTGCCCACGAGGGCGCGACGCACCATGCCGGCAAGACTCCCAAGCGCTGGGAGGAGCGATCGGCCCGCGCCGGGGCCGACAGCGTTCGCCGCGAACGCATCGACGATCTGCGTCGCCGCCTCGAACAGGCCGTCATGGCCGAACAATACGAGGCCGCCGCCGTGCTCCGCGACGAGCTCCGCAAGATCGAGTCCCAAGGCGCCGTCTAGGACATCACGCCATGCCCAGCGAGGGATTCATCCCGTCCTACGAATCCGGCACCGAGTGGCTGCGTTCCGGCGGGCAATCCAGCGACGTCGTCATGTCCTCGCGCGTCCGCCTGGCCCGCAACCTCGCCGGCTGGCGCTTCGGGCACAAGGCCGGTCACGGCGATCGCCAGAAGGTCCTGGAAATCTGCCGCGATCGCATCGCCGCCGCCGGGCTTGCCAATCTCGGGGCCCCGGGCGGCCCGACCAGCGCCGTTCCGCCCGCCCACACGCCCGACTCGCCCGCGCCGCCCGCGCAAATCATGTGGATCGACCTCCGCGAATCGCCGCCCATCGAGCGCCAGCTCCTCGTTGAGCGACACCTCATCTCAAAGCAGCACGCCAAGGGCAAGCCCCTGCCCGACCTGAAGTCCGGCGACGTCGAAACAACCGACCCACGCGGCGTCGCCATCGCCCTCCCCGATGAACGCCTCTCGATCATGGTCAACGAAGAGGACCACCTGCGCATCCAGGCCGTCCGCGGCGGGCTCGCGCTGGCCGAGGCCTGGGCCGACGCCGATCGCGCCGATGACCTGCTCGAATCCACGCTCGACTTCGCGTACTCGCCGCGCTTCGGGTACCTCACCTGCTGCCCGACCAACGTGGGCACGGGCGTGCGCATGAGCCTCATGCTCCACCTGCCCGCCCTGAAGCTCTCGGGCGACATCGAAAAGGTCAAGCGTGCCGCGGGAGACATGAACCTCGCCGTGCGAGGGTTTTACGGCGAGGGCTCCGACGCCGCCGGCGATTTCTACCAGGTCTCCAACCAGACCACCCTGGGCAAAGGCGAGCAGACAATCCTGGGCGACCTGGCCGACCAGATCATCCCCAAGGTTGTCGAGTACGAGCGCATGGCACGCCGGAACCTGCTCGCCAAGCGCGGCGCCGCCCTCGAAGACCAGGTCTATCGCGCGCTGGGCCTGCTCACCCACGCCCGCCTCCTCACCGCCGAGGAATCGATGCAGATGCTCAGCCACGTCCGCCTCGGTGTGGTCATGGGCCTGGTCGCCGACGTCGACCTCGCCAGCGTCAACGCCCTCATGCTCCTCACTCAGCCCGCGCACCTGCAACGCGTGGTCGGCCAGGAATTGGACCAGGAACAACGCCGCAACGCCCGCGCCCAGCTCATCCGCCGCCGCCTGCTCAAGGCGAACTAGTCCTAGCTTTCCTCGGCGTGGCGTGTCTGGCGTGCCATCGAAGTCGCCCCGCGACATCGATGCTCTTCGCTTTGGGTGGCCCGGAGTTCCCGCCGACCTGTGGCTCTCCTCTTCTTCATTTGCCATTTGGCCCTTTGCCATTTGGCCATTTGCTCCGGGCCTGCCATCGAAGTCGCCCCGCGGCATCAATGCCCTCCGCTTCATCGGCCGTTTTCCCGCGCCGCCGGCGCGAGCCTCCATCCCCCGCGCCCTGATAAACTCCGCCCTCATGGCCGACAAATCCTCAAAGCACCCCGACTGGACCAACCGACACATCTGGCAGATCCAGCCCGTCCGCGACGGCCTCATGATCCTCGGCGTCATCTGGCTCCTCTACCTCGGCTATCTCCTCAGCATCGTCACCGTCCCTCTCCTCTTGGCCATCGCGCTCGCCTACCTCTTCGAGCCCCTCGTCCGCAAGCTCACTCGCCGCGGCCTGGTCTCACGCGCCGGCGTCGCCGTCGCCATCATCGTCCTCGCCGCCGTCGGCGTGGTCGGCCCCGTCCTCTTCGGCGGAGGATTCGCCGCGGTCCAGGGCGGCAAGTACGTCGCCCGTCTCACCCGAAACGTCGACACCCTCGTCAAAAGCGTTCGCAAGCCCGACGACGCCGCCCTCAAGACCGCGCTCCCCGGCGGCACCTGGCTCAGAATCCGCGAGTACCTCGTGGAAGAAGAAGCCAACTGGAAAGCCTGGCACGCCCGCGATGGCGTTACCCCCGCCGACGTTTCAACCCCGCCCGCGTCCGACCCGACCAGCGCGGAGTCTTCCCCGATCGTCGCCACGCCGCCCGATGCCGACTCCGCGATCAACACGCCCGACACGGCGGCCGACAAGCCCGAGCCAACACCCCCCGGCCCCGAGTATGAACTCATCCGTTCCGGCATCGCCTGGCTCGGCGACAACGCCGGTCGCATCGGCCAGCAGGCCCTCCAGAAATCCTCCAACGTCTTTGGCGCCGTCGTCGACGCCGCCGGAACCCTCGGAAAAATCATCTTCTCCGGCTTCCTCACCGCCTTCTTCTTTTTCTTCTTCTGCACCGGCTACGGCAAGCTCCTGGCCTTCTGGGACGGCCTGATCCCCGAAAAGAAAAAGGGCCGCGTCTTCGAGCTCGCCGGACGCATGGACCGCGTCATCGCCGGCTTCGTCCGCGGGCGCCTCACCATCTGCGCCGTCCTCGTCTGCATCTACAGCCTCGGCTACTGGTTCATCGGCGTCCCCGCGCCCCTCATCCTGGGGCCCATCGTCGGCATCTGCGCGCTCCTCCCCTACATCTCCGGCCTGGGCATCCTTATCGCCGCCGTCCTCATGGCCCTCGAACCCGCCACCGGTTTCCAGGGCGCCTGGTGGTGGATCGTCGGCTCGCCCATCCTCGTCTTCGCCATCGCCCAGGGCGTCGACGATTACGTCCTCTCCCCGATCATCCAGGGCAAGAACACCGACATGGACACGCCGTCCATCCTCTTTGCGTCCATCGCCGGCGGGGCCCTGGCCGGGGTCTATGGCTTGCTCATCGCCATCCCCGCCGCCGCCTGCATCAAGATCCTCCTCCACGAGGTCTTCTGGCCCAAGTTCCGACAGTGGGCCAGCGGCCAGGCCAAAGACTTCCTCCCCATCGAGCCCGATTAGACCGCCTGTCGAAACGCGCTACGGACATGAAGTGTTACGAGGTCGCCGCCGCAACCGGCGTGTGTCCGCACTCCGGGCACGCCGCGCCGGGCGCAAGGCCGCCAAGGTCATACGCGCAGCGCGTGCATTGGCCGCGCCGCCGCCGGATGGCCCGGCGTGCGGCGCCGATCCCCGCGAGCAGCACACACCACGTCGCGGCATAAACCACCAGGTTGCCCGTCAACCCGGCCCACATCGGCTCATAGGGGAGCGACCACACGCCCGCGGGAGTCTGGTGCATGTGCCACAGCGACACGACGCGCTCGGTCGGCGGCACGGGCGCGGGCACCGCCTTGAAGCCGTCGAGCACGATCAGCGGCGTCGCGGGCGGCGCGGGCTCGCGCCAGCTGATCCAGTGCTCGCCCCGGAACGCGCGGAACGGCCAGCCGCCGGCGGTCGTGATGACCTGGTCGAAGCCCTCACGCATGTCGAGCGAGATGGTGGCGGCCCAGGCGGGCGGGGTGTTGCGGTCGTAGAACTCCTGTTGCTCGAGCACCCCCGCGAAGAGGATGCGGCGCATGTCGACGCGGTCGAGGAGCGCGTGCTCGCGGCGGAGATATCGACCGCCGCGCGGGACATCCCATTGGACGCGCCCGTCGCCGCGTGCGGCCCACCAGAGATCGACGGGCGCGGCGCGCGGGTCGATGCCCCAGCCGCCGATGTTGAACGGCGTGCCCGTCGCCCTGATCGCCGCCGGCGGGAGTGCGAAAGAAACCACGGCGAGCGTCAGCGCGCCGAGCGCGAGGCTGAGCATGAGCCGGCGCGGGAGGGACATGTACGGAGTGTACCGCAAGGCTTCGCAACGGCGGCGGTCAACGGTCCACCGAGTTCACGATCGCCCGCGCCTTCTCTTCCGCGCCCCACGCCCCGCGCCACGCGGGCCGCGGAGTCGCTCTCCAAAATGAAAACCGCGGGGCCTGAACCCCGCGGACTTCAATACTTGCCGGCATGGTTTCGTCGGAAGCCTCGACGGGCGGCGCGAGTTCTCCGCCCTCCGCGCCGTGCTTACTTCGCCCCGGCCTTCTTCTTGGGCGCGAACGTCGGCACGCCATCGCCCTTCTCGAAGAGGTCGGCGAACTTGAAGCCCTTGCGGCTCTTCCAGTTCTTGCGGTGGTAGGCGTCGCTGGCGAGGATCGGGAACAGGGCCGAGAGCTCGCCGAAGACCATCTGCTCGTGGACCACGTCGACCTTGCCCCAGCTGCACGCCTCGCGGAGCGTGGAGCCCGAGAGCGCGCCGTCGCGGCTGTCGGCGACGGTCATCTGGATGGCGTACTTGTGCATGCCGATGTCGCCGCGGGCCTTGCCTCCCTTGCGCTCGTTCAGCAGTTCGGCCGCGACGACGATGTCCTGGGCGAAGTTCTTGGGCACGCCGCCGCCCAGCATGAGCAGGCCGGTGTCCTTGCAAGCCAATTTAATGTCAGTCAGTTCGCGGAAGTCCTTGCCCGAGTCGAACGCGACCATGCCGCGACCTTGCTCGATGGCCTCGGTCTGCTGGAGCACGATGCCAAAGCCCGCGGAGCAATCGCTGAACGCGGGCACGAAAATCGGCACGCGCTTCTGATAGCACGTCTTCACGATCGACTCGTTCTTGGAGTACCTGACGCTGTTGGCGAGGTAGGCGCCCATGGCCTCGATGAACTCGCGCGAGCTGTAGGCGCCGGGCTCAAACTGGTCGAAGACCTCGTGCGTCGCGGCGTCGCAGGCGCGGAGGTCGTCCTCGTCGATGTAGGTGTCATAAATGCGGTCGATCATCCAATTCCGAAGCGTCATGTCGTCGACCGGCGGGGCCTCGGGGCTCCCGGGCGCGATGTAGTGCTTGAAGCCCAGGCCCTCGAAGAAGTCCTGGTCGACGATGTTGGCGCCGGTCGACACGATCGCGTCGATCATGTTGCTCTCGAGGAGCGTGATGATCGCTCTCTTCAGGCCCGCGGAGATCAGGGAGCCCGCGAGCGTCAGGATGACGGCGCAGTCCTTGTCCTTGAGCATCATCGAGTAGATGTCGGCGGCGTTGGCGAGCGTGCGCGAGGAGTAGGCCATCTCGCGGTAGCTGTCGATGATCGGGCGGGCGTCGAACGAGGTGATGTCGACGTGCTCGACGGGGCGGGAGAGAAGCTCTTTCTTGGTCCACTTGCCGTTTGCCATGGGGCCTCCAGAAAAACCAGATCGCCAATGCTCACACCGCCGGCTCGTTCGATCGAGCCAAGCG
>JAEUJA010000236.1 GCA_016793195.1 Phycisphaerae bacterium | reverse complement strand
GTCCGCCATGCCCACGCCGCGCGTGCTCGCGTTTTCAGGGAGTCTTCGACGGGGATCGTTCAACACGTCGCTGGCTCGCGTGTGCCTTCAGGGCGCGCGGGCGGCGGGCGCGGAGGGGACGCTGATCGAGCTGCGCGAGTTTCCGCTCCCGGTGTTCTCGGAGGACCTGGAGCGCGAGGAGGGCCTGCCGCCCAGCGCCCGCAAACTCAAGGACCTCTTCCTCTCCCACGACGCGCTCATCATCGCGTCGCCGGAATACAACGGGTCGCTGACGGCCGCCCTCAAGAACGCGATCGATTGGGTCTCGCGCCCGGCCACGCTGGCGGACGGACGCGCCGAGCCCATGCAGGCGTGCTTCGACCGGAAGCTGGCGGCGCTGGTGGCGGCGTCGCCGGGAGCGCTGGGCGGCTTGCGCGGGCTCTTCCACCTGCGCACCATCCTGTCGGGCATCCGGGTCACCGTGCTCCCCGATCAACTGGCCGTCGGCAAGGCCCACGAAGCGTTCAACGCCGACGGCACGCTGAAGGACGCCAAGCAGCACGAAGCGGTGCTGGCGATCGGCGCCAAACTGGCGAACATGACGGCCAAACTCATGTAGCGCAGCCCATCGGCCCGGGCGCTCTATCGCACTTCATACGCCGAATCGTCGAGGTTCTCGACGAGCCACTCGCCGCCGAACTCGGGCTCCCAGTAGTAGCGGACAATCTCGCCGTCGTCGCTGCGTCCGACGACGTTGAGGGAGTCGTCGGCACCGGCGATGCCGCGGAGCGCGGTGCTGGGGTCGATGGCGGCCATGCCGACGGTGCTGGAGAGTGAAGTGATGCTCCACTCGGTCATGCCGGGGGACCACCAATAGACCTTGACCTCGCCGGTGGATTGGTCAAAGCCGACGATGTTCAGGCCGTCCCACGAGGAGCGGTAGCTGCTGACGGAGGTCGGCGTCAGGCTCGGGCCGCCGAACTGATCGGTGAGGTTGCTGATCTCCCAGTCGCCGCCGAAGGCGGGGACCCACCAGACGACCTGGATATCGCCGGCGTCGTCGACGCCGCCGATGTTGATGCCGCCCCAGGAAGTGAGGTAGACGGTGAGCCCGCCAACGAAGTTGATCGAGCTGGCGCCGGTGACTTGGCTGAGGTTGTCGGATTGCCAGTATCCCAGGCCGGGCGCCCACCAGACGGACCAGATGTCGCCATTGGCATCGATGCCGGCGAGGTTGAGGCCCTCCCACGAGGTGTCGTACGAGATGAGGTTTCCGACGAAGACGGGCACGTCCTCGGCGTTGGCCGTGAGGTCTTCGACCGTGACGTTGTGATACTCCCACTGGGTGGAGCCGGCGGGGAGGGTGTAGCGGACGATCTGCCCCTGGGCGTTGAGGCCGAGGATGTGGACGTTACCGGTGCCGTCTTCCATCACCTCGACCTGGCTGACGATGGCGGTCGAGCCGGAGACAAGCTGGGTGAGGCTGGTGCCCGACCATTGGCCGCTGTCGTCGCGGGAGTAGTAGGTCGTGTCGTCGCCGGCGCCGACGGCGTAGGTGCTGCCGTCGTCTTCATCGCACCAGGAGGCCAGGTCGCTGACCGAGTCCGGGCCGTAGGCCGAGAGATCGACGTCGCGCCAGTACTTGTCGTCGCCCAGCTCGAAGATTCGCGGGCGGCCCGAGTCATCGAGCGAGGCGTAGCTGGCGACGGCGTTGCCGGTGTCGGAGGTGACGCCGGTGGGGATGACGCGGGTGGCGATGCTGAGGTAGGCCTCGGAGTCGTCGCCCGAGCTTGAAATGAGGGTGTTGCCGTCGGCCGCGAGGATGAAGGACGCGGTGGAGATGTTGTTGATGTCGTCGGTGGTGGTGAGGACGAGGCGGCCGGACTGGATGGCCCAGGTGCCGGAGCGTTCGGTCTTGCCGGAGTCGTCGTCGCTGTAGCCGTCGTCGTAGGAGGAGGATCCGACGAGGGTGAAGGAGCCGTCGTTCTTGATGTTGAGGACGCCGTCCTCGTTGCCGCCGCCGCCGGAGTCGTCGAAGTTCTGGCCGGAGTCGTCGTTGTCGTCGAGCGTCCAGCGGTAGGTGCCGACGACGTTCTGGCTGGTGGGCGTGGCGGCGCGGTACATGACGCCGACGCCGGGGTCGGTGGTTTCGGGCCCGCCGGTCGCGAAGACGATGAAGTTCTTGGCGGAGTTGAGGTACATGACCGATTCGGGGTCCTCGGCGAGGGTGACTTTGCCGTCGGTCGTCACGCCGCTGATCGTGACGTCGAACGCGCCGCCCAGGTCATCGTCGCCCGCGAGGGTGTTGAAGGTGATCGTGCTGCCGCTGACAGCGGCGCTCCCCTCGGCGATGAAGGCCTCAAAGTCGTCGCCGACCGTCGTGGTGCCGATCCAGAGGAAGTTCCACGCGCCGGAAAGGTCCGTAATCGTCGCCGCCGTGGGGCGCTCGACCAGCAGGAAGAACTCTTCGTCCACGGCCCAGTCCTGGACGTATTCGGCGTAAGTCCAGCCGATGGCGTTGCCGGACGCGGCGAAGAAGCTGGAGGCCGAGGCGTCGTCGACTGGGCGGGTGGGGTCCATCCAGCCCTTTTCATTGATGGTCATGCGCCCGCCGCCGAGGCGAGCGAGCGTGATGCCGTTGATCGCACCCAGCGCCACGGGCGGATTGGGTCCGCCCGAGTCAACGAACGCCGCGGTCGTCTGGCCCTGGTCGCTGACCGAGCCCTCGATGACATAGGACCACGCCGCGTAAGTGTCGGAGTCCGCGGCCGCCAGCCCGACGCCGGCGAAATTCGCCGACAGCAGCATCCGCGGATCGAGAGCCTCGCAAAGAGTGCCCTGGGACCCGCACGGGCGACCGGCCAAACGACAAAGAGCACGGCTGCGATTCATGTCAACAACTCCATGAGGTCCGCCTGGACCCATTCACTCATGCGCCAAAGAAAGTGCGGTATTGTCACAAACCCCTTTCATCCCGGCAACCGGTGTTCACCTCGGGTCTTTCCCTCAAAGAGGCCTGCGTCCCTCCAGGCTCCACGCACCTGCTCGTCGCTGGCGACGCGCCCGCATTCCGGGCAGCGGTCCGAGTCGCGGTGATCGAGGGGGTATTCGCACTCCGGGCAGATGAGCCCGTGGTGCCGGGCGATGCGCCGGGCCAGGTCCTTGTGCCGCCGGCTCATGGCCCAGAGCAGGCCCAGCGGCAGCGTTGCGGGGAGCATCGCGATCAGCGAAATCGCGACGATGGTTCCGCCCGCGAAGTGGGCGAGGGCGGCCGCGGCGAGAAACGCCGCGACGTAGCCGAGCAGGAGCCAGGTCCCGAGCGTTCGATCGCCCCGGAGCTGGGCGGCTGGAAGCCTTGGAACGGGCCGACGCCTCACCACGCACGCTCACAGCGCGCCGGGCGGGCGCTCCCGGGGGACCGGCGGGCCGACCACGTCGCGGCGCTGGATGTCGAGGCGGACCCGGGCGCTCTGGACCTCGAACCGAAGGGTGGGCGGGAGGTCGCCGAAGACCGCGTCCTTGGCCGCGATGCCGCGCTCAAGCTCCTCGAAAGA
>JAEUJA010000226.1 GCA_016793195.1 Phycisphaerae bacterium | reverse complement strand
CGCGTACACGCGGTAGTCGACGATGATCTCGTCGTCGCCGGGCTGGACGCTGACCTTCCAAGTCGCTTTCTCGACCTTTCGGATGTCGCGCGGCTGGCCGTCGCCGGCGCGGGCGGAGACGCCGGAGACCGTGCCCGCCATGTCGAGGATCTGGTAGCGGCCCGGACGCCATACGGGAAGACAGAGTTCGAGGTCTCCGGCGGGAACGTCGCGGAGGATCATGGTGATGGTGATGGTCTGGGTTCGCGCGTCGGTGAGGCCGACGATGTATTCGACACGGCGCAGGGGCTCGTGCTGGGGGCGTGCGGCGGATGATGCCGCGGAGCCGGCGAGCGTGGCGCAGCTGGCGAGCATGGCGAGGGTGAGGATGAGGGCGAAGACGGACGTGCCGAGCATGACGCCTCCCGGGGGTGGAGGCGGAGTTTACACGAGGAGAGCGAGACGGGAGCAAATGGCCAAAAAGCAAATGGCCAAATGAAGAAGCCGTCAACGACCGCGTGTGGATGCACACGGTTCAGGCGGGCTCGCGCATCACATCGCCACTTTGCCGCGTTCGCGCTCCGCGCGACGGATCACTCCGCGTGCGCTTCGAGCTGGCGAAGGAGCGGGTGCGAACGTCCGGCGAGGTGTTGCCAGGCCATGGCCAGGGCGGCGGTGCAGGACCAGGCGCGGATGCTGGCGCGATCGCCGGCCATGGAAAAGCGGCGTGTATCGCTGCCGCTCGCGTGGGCCAGGGATATCCAGACGGTGCCGACGGGTTTGGTGGGCGTGCCGCCGTCGGGGCCCGCGATGCCGGTGATCGAGAGGGCGATGGACGCGCCGGAGCGATCGCGCCCGCCGCGAGCCATGGCGCGGGCGACCTCGCGGCTGACGGCGCCGGGGGCGCCTTGGGCGAAGAGTTCGGTGGGCACGCCGACCTGCGTCTGCTTCATTTGGTTGCTGTAGGTGATCCAGCCTCCGAGCATGGAGGCGGAGGAGCCGGGGATCGCGGTGAGTTCCTCGGCGAGCGTACCGCCGGTGCAGCTTTCGACGACGGCGATGGATTGCCCGCGTTCTTTGAGCGTGCGGAGCACGACGGAGGCGAGCGAGTCGTGTCCGTCGGCGAAGACATAGTCGCCGGCGAGCTGCATGACTTTTTCGGCCGCGGCGTCGACCAGGGCGCGGGCTCGCTCGCGCGGCGCTTCGCCCTCGTAGCGGATGCGGATGGAAACGATGCCGCCGGAGGCGGTGGTGCCGATGAGAGGGACGTTGGATCGGTCCATGAGCGGGCCGAGGCGCTGGGCGAGGTCGGATTCGCCGAGGCCGACGGAGTGAAGAACTCGCGTGTGGATGACGCGGCCCTCCGGCGGGCGGAGGGCGGGGCGGACGGAGGCGTCGAACATGGGCATCATCTCGCGCGGCGGGCCGGGCAGGCAGAAGACGTCGCAGCGGTGCGACGCGGATTCGATTGTGGAGAAGAGCCCGGGCGCGGTGCCGTGTTTGTTTTCGAGGAGCGAGCCGCGGGAGGGGCGCCGGGCCTGGGTGAGGTTGATGGGGGCGAGGCTTCGGGCGCGTGCGGCGAACCAGGCGCGAATCTGGCGCTCGCCGTCGGCGTCGTGAACGAGCGTGTCGCGCGCGGCGATGGCGAGGGCTTGACGGGTGAGGTCGTCGGCGGTGGGCCCGAGGCCGCCGGAGCTGATGATGAGATCGCAGCGCGGCGCGAGGCGTGCGAGGGCGGCGGCGTGGGCGTCGAGGTCGTCGGGGACGGTGACGTGCTCGATGATGGAGATGCCGAGGTCGACGAGCTGCTGCGAGAGCCAGCGTGCGTTGGTGTCGAGCTTTTGGCCGAGCGTGAGCTCATCGCCGATCGAGAGGATGGCGGCGGAGCGGTGCTCGGTGGCGGCGGGCGTGGTCATCGAGAAACGCTAGGCGATGTCGATGAATCGTGCGTTTACGACTTGCTGGTACGGAAGCCGGTGGGTTCGCCGACGCGATGGATGGCGATGGTGTTGGTGGCCTTGGCTTGTCCGAGGGGTCGACCGGCGACGAGGACGAGCGGGTCACCGCGCTTTGCCAGGCCGCGGCGGACGACGAGTTCGTCGACACCTTCGTTCCATTCGGAGAGGAAGCCGGAGGCGGGGGGTTTGGCGCAGACGGGGAAGACGCCGCCGAGGAGGGCCATGCGCCTGGCCATGACGGGGTTGGAGGAGTAGGCGATGATGGGGACGTGGACGTCGTTCTGGCTGATGAAGCGGGCGGTGCCGCCGTGCTCGGACCAGCAGACGATGGCGGCGGCGCGAAGGTCGCGTGCGACGTAGGCGGCGCCGTGGGCGAGGGCGGCGGTGCCGCGGTGGGCGTTGGTGACCTGCGTGGGGGGCGTGACGGCGCGGCTGTGCTTGAAGGCGCTGGATTCGGCGACGCGGACGATCCGGCTCATGGTCTCGACGACGAGCGCCGGGTGTTTGCCGGTGGCGGTCTCCGCCGAGAGCATGACGGCGTCGGCGCCGTCGAAGATGGCGTTGGCGACGTCGCTGGCCTCGGCGCGGGTGGGGCTGGCGTTGTCGATCATGGTTTCGAGCATCTGGGTGGCGACGATGCAGGGTCGGCCGTGGGCGGCGCAGTGGGCGATGATCTCCTTCTGGGCCACGGGGACACGTGCGATCTCCATCTCGACGCCGAGGTCGCCGCGTGCGACCATGATCGCGTCGGCGGAGGCAACGATTGATTCGATGTTGGCGACGGCCTGGGGCTTTTCGATCTTGGCGATCACGGGCATCCAGGCGGCCAGGTGGCGTGGATCGCTTTCGGGATAGCGTGAGGCAAGCTCGGCGAGTCGGCGCTTGAGTTCGAGCACTTCCTCGGCCCGGCGCACGAACGAGAGCGCCAGGAGGTCCAGCCCGTTCTCGACGGCCCAGGCGACGCACTCCCAATCGCGCTCGGTGATCGCCGGCGCGGAGATTGAACTTTGAGGCAGGTTGATGCCCTTGCCGCTGGTGACCAAACCGCCGATCGTGACGCGGCAGCGGAGTTCGCCGGCGGCGGCGTCGCTGGAGACCGCGAGCATTCGGACGGCGCCGTCGTTGATGAGGACCTTGTGCCCGGCGTGGACCTCGCGGACGAGCGGCTCGTAGGTTGTGGGGAGATAGGCGGTCGGTTGGGCCGCGTTGGCGGGGTCGGTGTGGGCGAGCGCCAGGCCGAGCTTGAAGCAGACGTCCTGCCCGGCGGTGAGCATAAGGCCGCCTTCGGGCACCTTGCCGACGCGGATCTTGGGGCCTTGGAGGTCGCCGAGGGCGGCGATGGGTCGATCGAGCTGGGCCGCGACCTCACGAACGACGTCGAGGCGTTTTTTGTGGGCGGCGAAGTCGCCGTGGGAGAAGTTGAAGCGGAAGACCGAGACGCCGGCCTCGATGAGCTTGCGGACCATCTCGGGCGAATCGCTGGCCGGGCCGATGGTCGCCACGATCTTGGCGAGCATGGGTGCGTTGTCGTCGGCGCGATCGACGGGGTGTGGCATGGTCATCTCCGCGGCCGGGGTCGGGACGAACGCGCACGGTGACTGGCTGGTCGGCATCCTTGTGTCATCGGCTGGACGGGGTCGGCGGGCGATGGGCGGGGCGCGAGGCCTGTGATGCCTGCGACGCCGGGAGGGCTTTGGTCCGCGAAATCTCGATGATTTTGGCGTAGGTGTCACGGAAATACCGGACGTAGGAGACCTCGGCGGCGGCCCGGGCCCTGGCGTCGCGCCAGTCCTCGCGAATGGCGCGCATGGTTTCGGGGCTGAACGCGATCGTTTCGCCCTTGGGCGTGGCGTGCGGCGGGAACGAGAAGAACATTTCTTTCATCGCGGCGAGCACGTCGCGTGGGAACGATGGGTCGTTCTCGGCCGCGATGATGGCGCGCCAGGCGGCCCGCTGCTCGTCGGCGGTGTCGACGGCGCAGGCGCCCAGGATCGGCCCGATCGCGGAGCGCCAGCCGGCGGGCTTATTGCTGGTGGCGGCGGCGAAGGGATCGATCTGGTCCACGAAGTACGACGCGAAATCGCGGTAGAAGTCACGGCGCACGGGCATGCGGCGCAGCTCGTAGTGCTCGGGGCCCATCGGGTCGCCCGCGTCGCCCTTGGGATTCGCCGCGGCACGCGGGTCGCCTTTGGCGTGGAATTGCCAGAGCGCCTGTCCCTCGTCGGAGAGGCAGAACTCGATGAACTTCTTGGCGAGCTCGGGGTGGGGCGCGCCGCGGAGGACGGAGATGGGGTCCGCGTCGATGTACACAACGCCGGGCGGGTCGACGTAGCCGATGCGGCTTTCGCCGGCGTCCTGGCCCGGGCGCAGGATCGATTGCGCCTGGCCGCGACCGTAGAAATCGATCGCCAGGCCGATCGCGGCCTCGCCCTGGCTGACGTCGATGGGCGGCTTGGAGGACGCGGCCGTGTAATAGCGGGTGTTGGCGCACATGGAGCGGAGGACGCGCCAGCCTTTTTCCCAGCCATAGGCGCTGAGGATCGCGTCCATGCTGGTGGTGATGGAGCCGGACAGGCGCGGGTCGGCGAGAGCGACGAGGCCGACGAACTCGGGGCGTCCCATGTCGTCGAAGCTGGTAGGCTCGGGGAGATTGAGCTTTCTCAGCCAGTCGCGGTTGTAGACGACGCCGAAGCTGGAGAACGCGACGCCGATCCAGTATTGATCGGGGTCGCAGATCGTCTGGGCCCCGATGACGTTCTCTCCGATGAGCTTCTGGAGGTGCGCGGGGTCGAGGCCGGCGGGCGCGGACATCGAGACCTGCACCTCGCGCTCGACGCGCGAGAGGTCGATCTTGGCCGGCGACGGGGCGTCGGGGCGGAGCGCCCCCACCACGCCCGGGCCGTCCTGGATGGCCGCCATCGGGACGCGAACGGTGATGGTTTTCCCGTCGAGCGAAAGCGGGAGCGTGAGCTGGGCGGCGGCGGCGAGCCTGGCGGGGTCGGCGCCCTTGGGCAATGGGCCGAGCTGCACGTCGGTCGTGGCGCCGGTGGGCCAGGGTTTGATCCAGACGGCGACGTTGGCGGGGTCTTTGAGGCGTCCGTGGTCGAAGCTCCCGCCGCCGAAGACGATGTCCGCGTCCATCGATCCGGGGGTGAATCGATCGTCGATGGAGAGCGTTGGTTCGGCGAGGAGGGAGGGGCTCTGCGTGCGGACCTCGTCGAGCGTGCGGGCAGCTTGGGCCGAGTACACCGACTGGAGAAAACGGATGATCTCGCTGGTGCCTCCGGGGGTGCGATAGTCGATGGCGACGCTGGAGCCGAACTTTCGCTGGTGCCAGCGGTCGAAGGCGGCGGCGAACTCGGCCCTGATCTGCGGGACGTGGGGCGTGATGACGACGAGCGTCTGGTCGGCGGGCGCGCGCGAGGCGGAGGCGGACGGGCGCATCGCCAGGGGCACGCCCAGGACGGCGATCATTCCGAGGAAGACCAGGGCGACGGCGCGATTCATGGCGGGGCCAGTGTACGGGCACGACACGGGTGTTGTGGGCGCCTAGCGTGGGTGATGGAACCGAACGACCCGGGCGTCAACGTGGCGATCGTCACCGGCGCCGGCTCGGGGATCGGGCGGGCGACCGCCATCGCCCTCTCGGACCTCGGGTACCGGCTGTTGCTCGTGGGGAGGCGGCGCGAACCGCTGCGGGAAGTGGGCTCGCTGCTCCGGGGCGAGTGGGCGATCCACGCGTGCGACCTGGCCGACTCGATCGCGGCGGCGGGGTGCGTGGATGAAGCCCTGCGGCGCTTCGGGCGGCTGGATGTGCTGGTCAACAACGCCGGGTTTGCGGCGTCGCTGACGATTGACCAGCACACGCCCGAGCTGATCGAGCACACGTTCCGGGTGAACTCGATGGCGCCGGCGGCGATGATCGCGCGGGCGTGGTCACACTTTGCCGAGCTTTTCCGATCGGGCAGGGGATCGGGCATCGTGGTCAACGTTTCGTCGTTCGCGACGATCGACCCATTCCCGGGGTTTTTCGCGTATGCGGCGGCCAAGAGCGCGCTCAACATGCTGACGCAGATCGCGGCGAGCAACGGGGAAGCGATCGGCGTGCGGGCATTTTGCATCGCCCCGGGCGCGGTGGAAACGCCGATGCTCAGGGCGCTGGTCGACACCGACACGCTCCCCACGTCGGCGACGCTGTCGCCCGAATCGATCGCCCGGACGATCGTCGAGTGCGTCCTGGGGCGGCACGACGCCATGAGCGGCGGGCTGATTCCCCTCCCGAGCGGTTGAGGCGAGGCGGCGGGGCCTTGCGAGCTTCCCACAAGCCGGACTTTTCGGTATCTTGGGTGCCATGCGGTCATGGCAAGAACTGGCGTGGTGTGCCGCGCTTTCGGCGGCGGGTGTCGGGCTGGTGGCGCTTGGCTTTGGGTGGCCGCCCGGCGCGGACGTTGGCACAACCGTTGGCGTGGGCGTGGACGTGTTGGTTGGCGCGGGCGCCGACGGGAACGCGCCAGCGAAAGTTGATCCCGACGAGCCGGGTGAGACCGGGCCCGGGTTCCGGGTCAGCTACGGGCGCGACATCCGCCCGATTCTGTCGGACCGGTGCTTCAAGTGCCACGGGCAGGACCCCGGATCGCGCCGGGCCGAGCTTCGCCTGGATGACCGCGAGTCGGTGACGCGTGAGCGCGAGAACGGTCGCGTGGTGGTGGCGGGGAAGCCCGACGCGAGCCTGATTCTGGAGCGGGTGTCGTCGCATGATCCGGACGAGGTGATGCCGCCACCCTCAGCGGGGAAGAAGGCATTGACGGAGGAGGAGCGAGCGCTGGTGCGGCGGTGGATCGCGGAAGGGGCGGAGTATGAGCCGCACTGGGCGTTTGTGGCGCCCGCTCGCGGCGGCGTGCCGAAGGTGAAGGACGCGGGGTGGGTAAGGAACGAGATCGATGCGCACGTGCTGGCGGCGCTGGAGGCGGCGGGGCTTTCGCCGTCGGCGCCGGCGGACAGCGCGACGCTGGCGCGGCGCGTGTACCTGGACCTGACGGGGCTTCCGCCGACGCCGGAGGAGATCGATGCGTTCGTGAAGGACGCGACGCCCGAGGCGTTCGAGACGCTCGTCCTCCGGTTGTTCACGGAGGAGCCGTACCGCACGCGGACGGCGGAGCGGCTGACGATGCCGTGGCTGGACCAGGCGCGATACGCCGACACGAACGGCATTCACATGGACGCGGGGCGTCAGATGTGGCTGTGGCGCGACTGGGTGATCAACGCGTTCCGCGACAACATGCCCTACGACCGGTTTATCGTGGAGCAGCTGGCGGGCGACCTGATCCCCGACGCGACGGTGTCGCAGAAAATCGCGAGCGGGTTCAACCGGAATCACGTCGCGACCGACGAGGGCGGCGCGATCCCCGAGGAGTATCTGGTCGAGTACGCGGCGGAACGGACGGCGACGACGTCGTCGGTGTTGCTGGGCCTGACGATGAACTGCGTTCGGTGCCATGATCACAAGTTTGATCCGCTGAAGCAGGATGACTACTACGCGATGTTCTCGTTCTTCAATTCGGTGGAGGAGCCGGGGCTGTATTCGCAGCTGCCCGATGCGCAGCGGGCCTTTGAACCGTTCCTGGTGGTGCCGACGGACGAGCAGGTGGCGCGTCGCGGGGAGTTGTCGGCGGCCCTTGCGGACCTGAAGACGCAGCTCGAGACGCCGTCGCCCGAGGAGGACGCGCAGCGTGAGCGGTTCTTTGCCGAGCTGCCGGCGACGGCGCGGGGCTCGTGGGCGGGCGCGACGCTGGTCTCGGCGATCGCCCGTGGCGGCGGGACGCTGGCGATCCAGCCCGACCAGAGCGTGCTGGCGACGGGCGAGAATCCCAACAAAGACGAGTTTACGTTGGTGTATCGCACCGACGCGACGGGGCTCAACGCTGTCGCCTTGGAGGCGCTGCTGGACCCCAGCATGGTGGACGGGCGCATCGGACGGGCTCACAACGGCAACGCGGTGCTTTCGAGGCTGTTAGCCAAGGTCACGTCGATCGCGGACCCGAGCCAATCGCGCGACGTCGTGCTGACGTGGGCGTGGGCGGACTTTGAGCAGGGCAACGGCGACTACCGGGTGGCGGCGACGTTTCATCCGACGCCCGCCGCTGGCTGGGCGGTCGGTGGGCACGACGTGAAGGAGGATCGCGTCGCGCTCTTCCGGGCGTCCGAGGCGTTCGGCTATGAGGGCGGGAGCGAGGTGACGATCACCCTCTCGTTCGACTCGCAGTACGACAAGCACACGTTCGGGCGCGTGCGGGCGACGCTGGGGAGCCTCGGCGAGGCCGACCTGTTGCCGGCGGCCCTGGGCTCGTGGCACCGCGTCGGGCCGTTCATGCAGGCGTCGACCGAGGAGGCCTACACCAAGCATTACGGGCCGGAGGACCTGGCGTCGCTGGATCGGCAGCACGACTTTGGCGGCGGGCTGAGGTGGATGTATCCCGGTCCGCTGGCGGACGGCGTGGTGTCGAATTCGCTCTTTGGGGGCGCGGCGGTGACGTACCTCGGGCGGATTGTGCATTCGCCCAGCGCGCGGAGCATGACGGTGTCGCTGGGGAGCGACGACGGGTTCCAGTTGTTCGTGAACGGCGCGATGGTGGCGGAGAACCGCACCGACCGCGGGGCGGCGGCCGATCAGGACAAGGCGACGTTCGAGCTGCGGGCGGGCGAGAACCTGATCGTGATGAAGGTGGTGAACACGGGCGGCCCGGGCGGGTTTTTTTTCCGGGTGTTGGAGGACGGGCGCGCGATGGGGCGCGACCTGGTGGCCGGGCTGACGCCGCCCTCGGCGCGGACCGAGGCGCGGACGCGTGCGATGCAGGCGGCGTGGAAGATGCAGTATTCGACACGCTACCGCGACCTGACCAAGGGCGTGACGGAGCGTGAGCAGGAGATCGCGGCGCTGGACGCGGCGGCGCCCAAGACGATGGTGATGAAGGAGCTCGCCACGCCGCGCGAGACCTTTGTGCTGAAGCGCGGGGAGTATGACAAGCCGGACAGATCGCGCCCGGCGACGCGGGGCGTGCCGGCGGCGCTTGGGAGGCTGCCGGAGGGGGCGCCGCTCAACCGGCTGGGCCTGGCGAACTGGATTGTGTCGGCGGAGAACCCGCTGACGGCGCGGGTGATCGTGAACCGCGTGTGGGAGATGCTGCTGGGCCAGGGGATCGTGCGGACCACGGAAGACTTTGGCTACCAGGGCGAGTGGCCCTCGCACCCGGCGCTGCTGGATGCGCTGGCGGTCGAGTTCCGCGAGGGCGGCTGGGACATGCGGCGATTGCTCACGAAGATCATCACCAGCAGCACCTATCGGCAGTCGTCGCGGGTGCGGGCCGAGGCGCTGGCCAAGGACCCGGAGAACAAGCTGCTGGCGTATTTCCCGCGGGTTCGCCTGTCGGCCGAGCAGATCAGGGATCAGGCGCTGTACGTGTCCGGGTTGCTGGTGGAGAAGGCCGGCGGGCCGTCGGTGAAGCCGTATCAGCCGGAGGGGTTGTGGCAGGAAGTTGCGATGCTCCAGTCCAACACCCGGATTTACGAGCGTGGGAAGGGCGACGACTTGTGGCGTCGGAGCATGTACACGTATTGGAAGCGGGCCGCCCCACCGCCGACGATGCTGACGTTCGACGCGCCGACGCGTGAGTCGTGCGTGGTTCGCCGGTTGCAGACGAGCACGCCGCTGCAGGCGCTGGCGCTCTGGAACGACGAGCAGTTCGTGGAGGCGTCGCGGATGCTGGCGCAGCGGACGCTGAAGGACGGCGGGAGCGACGGCGAGAAGCTGGCGCGGCTGCTGGTCCGTTGCACGGGACGCCCGCCGCTGGACGCGGACGTGGAAAAGCTGGCCGGGGCGCTCGAGGCGTTCCGGGCGCGGTTCAGGGCGAGCCCGGAGGACGCGGGCAAGATTCTGTCGGTGGGGATGGCGCCGCGGGCGGGTGATCTTGATCCATCGGAACTGGCGGCGTGGACGATGATCTGCAACGCGGCGCTCAATCTTGACGCGAGCATCACGAGGGGATGAGTATGGCGTTTGATCCGCTCGAACAGCACCTGCTGAACCTGACCCGGCGTCGATTCTTTGGCAAGGTCGGGGCGACGATGAGCTCGGCGCTGGGGGCCGCGGCGTTGACGTCGATGCTGGCGCGGGGCGCGGGCGCCGCGGGCGACCAGCCGCGGCTGATGCTCCCGCGCGGGCCGCACTTTGCGCCCAAGGCCAAGCGTGTGATCTACATGCACATGGAGGGGGCGCCGAGCCAGCTTGACCTGTACGATTACAAGCCGGGGTTGCGTCAGCGGTTCAACCAGGACCTGCCGGATTCGATCCGCCAGGGCCAGCGGCTGACGGGCATGACCAGCGGGCAGGCGCGATTCCCGGTGGCGCCGTCGATCTTCCGGTTTTCCAGGCATAAGAACAACGAGGACGGCGTGTGGCTGAGCGAGCTTCTCCCGCACACGGCGTCGGTGGCGCACGAGATCTGCTTCATCCACTCGATGCACACCGAGGCGATCAACCACGAGCCGGGGATCACGTTCTTCCAGACCGGCACGCAGCAGCCCGGGCGACCGTCGTTCGGGTCGTGGGTGAGCTATGGGCTGGGGAGCTCCAACGCCAACCTGCCGGACTTTGTCGTGCTCATCACGCAGGGGATCGGCAACATGCAGGCGCTGTCGGCCCGATTCTGGGGCTCGGGCTTCCTGCCCAGCGAGCACCAGGGCTGCCGCCTGCGCTCGGGCGGCGAGCCGGTGCTGTACCTGAAGGACCCCGACGGGATGAAGCGCGAGGACCGTCGCGCGATGCTCGACCTGGTTTCCAAGCTCAACGAGACCGAGTTTGAGCGCACGCTCGACCCGGAGATTCGGACGCGCGTGGCGCAGGCGGAGATGGCCTACCGCATGCAGATGTCGGTGCCCGAATTGACGGACCTTGCGAGCGAGGACCAGGAGACGCTCGACATGTACGGGCCGGACGTGAAGAAGCCCGGCTCGTTTGCGGCCAATTGCCTCTTGGCGCGCCGCCTGGCGGAGCGGGGTGTGCGGTTCATCCAGCTCTACATGCGCGGGTGGGACCAGCACGGCAACCTGCCGGGCGAGATCCGGGCCCAGACCGGCGCGGTCGATCAACCGCAGGCGGCGCTCATCAAGGACCTGCGCCGTCGCGGGCTTCTCGACGAAACGCTCGTGATCTGGGCGGGCGAGTTCGGTCGGACGGTCTACAGCCAGGGCACGCTGACCACGGAGACCTACGGACGCGATCACCACCCCCGCTGCTTCTCGATGTGGCTGGCGGGCGGCGGGATCAAGCCGGGCGTGAGCTATGGCAAGACCGACGAATACTCGTACAACATCGTCGAGAACCCCGTCGACGTGCATGACCTTCACGCCACGCTCATGCACCTCCTTGGCGTCAAGCACGAGCTGCTCACGTTCCGCCATCAGGGACGCGATTTCCGTCTGACCGACGTCTCGGGCAAGCTCGTCCGCCCAATCATGGTCTGACCACGGCCGATCGCGGAGGATTTCCGGTGCAGGAACTGATCCAGGTTTTCGGGCGCTTTCATCCGCTGGTGCTGCACGCGCCGATCGGGATGCTGGGCGCGATGGCGATCATCGAAATGCTCAGCCTGAAGCGGCAGGACGAATCGGTACGCCGGGTCTTCTGCGGGCTGGCGTGGCTGACGGCCCTGGCCGCGATCGTGGCGGTCGCCAGCGGCTGGGTGCTGGAGCGCGAGGGCGGGTACGACCAGGTGATCGTCGACCGCCACTTCAATCTCGGGATCGCGACGGCGGTGCTCTCGACGCTCTTGGCGGTGAGCAGCCACTTCAAGGCCCACGCCTCGCCGCGGCGCGGCCTGCTGGTGCTGGCGCTGCTGGTGCTGGTGCCGACGGGGCACTTCGGGGCGTCGATGACGCACGGCGAGGACTTTCTGCTTGAGCCGCTCGCGAAGAAGAACGAGAGCTCAACGCCGAAGGTCCAGGACCCGGGGCAACCGGCGCTGCGCGAGTCTCCGGCCGCGAACGTGTCGACCGCGTCGCTGACCGGCGGGGCGCCGGCTCCGAACACCGGCGCTTCCCCCGACCTCTTTTCCAAAGAGATCGCGCCGATCCTGGCCGACATGTGCCTGAAGTGTCACGGCACGTCGAAGAAGAAGGGCGGGCTGGCGCTGCACACGCCCGACGCGATCCGGCTGGGCGGGGATGGCGGCGATGTGATCGTGGCCGGCGAGCCGGACGCGAGCGAGATGCTTCTCCGACTGCGCCTTCCGCTTGATGACGAGGACCACATGCCGCCCGAGGGCAAGCCGCAGCCGAGCGGGGCCCAGATCGCGGCGATCGAGGCGTGGATCAGGGCGGGGGCTCCGATGCCCGGCGCTTCGGCGGCGACGCCGACCGACGCGAGCCCTGTGGTGGATTCTTCGGCGACGCAGGCCGCGCCGGTCGAGCCCGTCAAGCCAAAGGGGCCGGCTCCCGCCAGCGCGGAGGCGATCGCGGCGATCCGGGGCGCGCTCGTGCATGTCGAGCCGCTAGCGGCGGACTCGACGCTGCTGGTCGTCAGCTTCAACGCGATCGCGCCGACGGTCGATGACGCGCTCATGGCGCGTTTGCTGACACCGATCAGGGACAATCTCGCCGATCTGTCGCTGGGGCGCACCAAGGTGACCGACGCGAGCGCGGAGTTCCTGGCGGCGATGCCGCGGCTGCGCCGGCTCGACCTGCGCGCGACGTCCATTACACCCGGTGCCGTCGAGAAGCTGGCGGCGTCGGGATCGCTGGAGGAGCTGGTCCTGGCGCAGACGAAGCTGAGCGATGATGTCGTGGCGACCATCGGGCGAATGCAGGACTTGACGCATGTGTATCTGTGGGGCGCGGGGTTGACGCCGGAAGGAATCGCGCGGCTTCGGAGCGAGCGGCCCGAGCTGCAGGTCGACGCCGGCGATCGGCTCGTCACCGAAAACCTCGGCCCGGAGGCGGAGCTGAAGTTCTCAAGCGACGCGCCGCTCCCGGGCGTCGCGACCGCGGCCCCGGCGTCGCTGGAACCGATCAACAAGGTCTGCCCCGTGAGCGGGGACCCGATCAATCCCAAGTACCTGGTGCTGTACGACGGCAAGGTGATCGGATTCTGCTGCCCCAACTGCCCGAAGACATTCTGGGCCGACCCTGAGAAGTGCCTGGCGGGCCTGAAGAAGTAGGCGGTGGCTCTTCCACGATTTGACCGCGCAACATCAGTGTTCGCAGTTATTTATTGATTCTTGACTCAAAAATCGTCTTTCACGGTTGACTCGCCGTCTGAATGCACGATATCTTTGTACGGATATCGTCTTCATGCACACGAGGCGAGTATGTCAACGAATCGGTCCGAGAACAGCGGCGTGGCCTCACCGGCCTTTTCCTCACGGGCGCGCGAGTTTGGAAAGGCCGCGCTGATCGCGCTGGCGCTGGCGGCGCCGGCCGCGTATCCGGTCTGGGTGACCGCGACCGCCGAGCCGCCGCGCCCGGCGCACGAGGTGCTCTTGGCTGGCGCCGCGCTGCCGCCGGTGGCGATGGATGACGCGCTGGTGGGTCGTGAAATCTTCATGACGACGTGCGCCGCGTGCCACAAGGTTGACGGCACGGGGGTGCCAAACCTCGGGAAGAGCCTGGTCAAGAGCGACTTCCTGGCATCGCGCGACGACGCGGCGATGGAGGCGTTCCTGACGAAGGGACGTCCGGCGGACGACCCGATGAACACAACACGGATTCCGATGCCGCCGTATGGCGGGCGGACGACGATGTCGGCGGGGGAGCTGCGCGGGGTGGTGGCGTTCGTGCGTGGGCTTCAGGACCCGCGGCGGATGCCGTCGCTGCCGGAGTATGTGGCCGCGCCGACGCGTGACGTGCTGGCCGAGCTTCCCAAGGACATGGACCCCGAGGAGGCCAAGTACATCGCCAGCGGGCAAAAGCTGTTCGCCAACTCGTGTGTTTCGTGTCACGGCAAGGACGCGCACGGCATGACGGGCCTGGGCAAGAGCCTCGTGACGTCCGAGTTCCTGGCGAAGCTCTCCGACGACGACGCGCTGGCGTTCATCAAGAAAGGGCGGTCGACGAGCGACCCCTTGAACACGACCAAGGTCGACATGCCCCCCAAGGGCGGCAACCCGGCGCTGTCGGACGACGACATCCTGGACATCCTCTCGTTCCTCCGGTTCCTGGCCAAGTCCGAGGCTCAGGGCAAGTAAGGCGCAACACGGACTCGGCGCGGCTCGCCGGGACCGTTTCATTTCTCGAGAAAGGAAGACCTATGACTCGCAAAGCTCGTGTTCATTCCGCCCGCCTCCATGTGGCGCTCGCCGCGGGGGTTGTGCTCGCCATGCTGGCCGGGGAGGCCCTGGG
>JAEUJA010000201.1 GCA_016793195.1 Phycisphaerae bacterium | reverse complement strand
GCCGCGAGCGAGGCCGACTCGATGAGCCGCGCATCGGCGGCCACCAGGTCGCCGGCTTCCAGCACCAGCACATCGCCGGGCACAATGCCGGCGGCGGGAAGAACGGTCACAACACCGTCGCGCACCACGCGGGCCTTGGGCGCGGTCATTCCGCGCAGGGCCGCGATGGAGCGCTCGGCGCTGTGCTCCTGCGAGGCCCCGATGACGGCGTTGATGACGATGATCGCGGCGATCGCCCCCGCATCGACCCACTCCCCCAGCACCGCCGACACGCCCGCGGCGACCAGCAGCAGCCACACCAGAACCGCGGCGAACTGCGAGCCGAACGCCGCCCACCACGACCGCCCTTCGCGCGCTGTGAGCGTGTTGGGCCCGACACTTTGCAACCGCGCCGCGGCTTCGGCCGCGGACAACCCGGCCCGCGCATCGGAGCCCAGCGTGCGGATCGCATCGTCCGCGCTCAGCCCGTGCCATGCCGGGCCCGGTGAAGTGCAATCACCAGTTGCGATTTGCGGATTGTGATGTGTCTTGTTCATCTTCGATGGACCGAGTCATTTCATTGAGCGCTTCCACTTCCATTCCTCCACCGCGGAAAACGCGCACGGCACGATGAAGAGCGTGATCAGGCTGATGGCCATGCCGCCCATCGACGGGATCGCCATCGGCTGCATCACGTCCGAGCCTCGGCCGGTAGCCCAGAAGATGGGCATGAGGCCCAGGACCGTCGTGGCGATGGTCATGAGGCACGGGCGGATGCGTTTGAGCCCCGCGTCGATGACGGCCTCACGGATCTCCGCGACGGACTTGAACTCGCGGTCCTTGAAGACGCCCTCGAGATAGGTTCCGATCACCACGCCGTCGTCGTCCACCACGCCGAAGAGCACCAGGAACCCCACCCACACCGCCACCGACAGGTTCGCGCCCCAGAGCGCGAGCATGATGAAACCGCCCGACGCCGAGACCAGGACGCCGAAGAAGATCACCGGGGCGATCCACCAGCGCTGAAAGCCCAGGTAGAGCATCACGAACATGATGCCCAAGGTGATCGGGACCAGCACCTGCATCCGCTTGGTGGCCCGGACCTGGTTTTCGAACTGGCCGGACCACTCCCAGTAGTAACCAGGCGGGAGCGTGAGCCGGCCCTCCTTGAGGGCCTGTTGCAGCACGGCCTCGGCGTCC
Organism: Phycisphaerae bacterium; assembly: GCA_016793195.1. Lineage (GTDB taxonomy): Bacteria > Planctomycetota > Phycisphaerae > Phycisphaerales > UBA1924 > JABWBC01. The sequence continues at coordinate 46,017 of JAEUJA010000201.1, read as the reverse complement.
TGCACGACGGAGACCTCGTCTCGGTCGCGGGTGTTCATGGTGACATAGCCGACGAGCAGGCCGCGCTCGCCCTTGATCTCTTGCGGGCCGAGCACGGTGGAGATGTCGGCGAGCTGGGCCAGCGGCACCTGCGCGCCAGTGGAGGAGTGAACGTTGATCCGCTGGATGGCCTCCATGTCCTCGCGGAAGTCGCGGGCCAGGCGGATGCGGATGGGGTAGCGTTCGCGGCCCTCGACTGAGTCCATGAGGTTCATGCCGCCCAGGGACATTTCGATGACGTCCTGCACGTCGCGGATGTTGACGCCGTAGCGGCCGATGCGCTCGCGGTCGATCTGGATCTGGATGTAGGGCTTGCCCACGATGCGGTCGGCGACGATGTCGGTGGCGCCCGGCACCTCGCGGAGGAGCTGCTCGATCTGGAGGCCGATCTTCTCGATCTCCCGGAGGTCGCTGCCGTAGATCTTGACGCCCATCATGGCGCGGAAGCCGGTCTGGAGCATGACCAACCGGGTCTGGATCGGCTGGAGCCATGTTGGGAGCACGCCGGGGATGGCGGTGCGTTCCTGGAGTTCGGCCAGGATTTCCTGCTTGGTGAAGCGGCGTTCCTCGGACCAGATCCACGAGAGCGGCGTGCGAAGGAAGCCGGGCCAGTCTGAGAAAAAACGCTCGACCTTCTTGGTACGCCACTCGCTCTCGGGCTTCAGGATCACGATCGACTCCATCATGCCGATGGGCGCGGGGTCGAGGGCGGACTCGGCGCGGCCGATCTTGCCCACCACGCTCTCAACTTCAGGCACGGTGGCGATCGCCAGGTCCTGCTTGCTGTTGACTTCCACGGCCTGCGACAACGACGCCTGCGGCAGAAGCGAGGGCATGTAAAGCAGAGAACCCTCGTCCAGCGGCGGCATGAACTCGCGGCCGAGGCCGGGGAGGATTCGGCCTTCTTTGAGCACGGCAAGGCCCGATGCGGTCTCGGCGATGCGCTCGGCGGGGTCCTGCCTCCGCCAGAGGAGCCGGTTGCGCGAGCGGCCGTCGGAGTCGCGGACGGTCTGCCAGCGGAGTTGGTCGAGTTCGAGGAGCGGGCGTGTGAGATCCGCGTTTGCGTCGGCGTACATCGCCTTCTTCAGCTCCGGCGATGCCTTCTCGCTCGCGAGGATGTTGACCACCCACTCCACGGGCTGCAGCGTGCGGTGGATGCCCAGCCACACCGTCAGACCGGTGAAGAGGATCAGCAACGGCACGATCATGAAGGTCTTCTTGTGATAGAGCACCCATCGCAGCGTCGGCACATATGCCCTGGCGATGATGCGCGAGACCGGGTTGCGGTCCAGCGGGATGAACTTCTCGCGGGTCATGCGAACGACGCAAAGGCCGACCGCGACGCCCACGGCTGCTGCAACAAGCCACCCACGGTCATGGCCGCCCCCCAAACCCCACATAAACGCGAGGTGCGTGGAGAACATGGCCAGCACGCCGACGCTCGCCGCGACGAGCAGCGTGATGTGGTGTTTCCACTTCACCGGGCGGAAGAGCAGGTAGCACAGGAAGGGAACGACGGTGACGGCGAGCACGACGGACGAGCCGATGGCAAAGGTCTTGGCGTACGCGAGCGGTCCGAACATCTTCCCCTCTTGACCGGTGAGGAAGAAAACGGGGATGAACGACACGATGGTGTTGGTGACGGCGGTGATGATCGCGCCGCCGACCTCGGTCGCCGCTTCGTAGACAATCCCGAAATGCCCCTTCTCGCGCTTCTCCTCCTCGGTGGCGGCGGCGAGGCGTCGGTAGATGTTCTCGGCCATGATGATGCCCATGTCGGCGACATCACCGATGGCAATCGCCAGGCCGGCCAGCGACATGATGTTGCTGTCGATGCCGAAGGAGTACATGAGGATGAACGAGCCTGCGAGGGCCAGCGGGAGTGTCGGAAGCACCGTGACGGTCGTGCGCAGGTGCATCAGGAAGAACACGACCACCAGGCTCGCGATGATCGCCTCTTCGAAGAGCGCCTCCTTGAGCGTGTCGATCGTCTCTCGCACGATGGTGGTGCGGTCGTAGAACGGGACCAGGCGGACCTTGGAGATTCGCCCGTCCGCTAGTTTCTTGGAGGGGAGACCCGCCTCCAACTGGGTGATCTTGTCTTTGACGCGGGCGACTACCTCCCGCGGGTTCTCGCCGTAGCGCATCAGCACCACGCCGCCCACGGCCTCGACGCCGCCCTTGTCTAGCGCACCGCGCCGGAAGTCCGGGCCGAGCTGCACCGTGGCCACGCTCTTGAGGTAGAGCGGCGTGCCGCCCTCCTGACGGATGACGACCCGTTCAAGGTCCTCGATGGACTTGATGAAGCCCAGGCCGCGGATGAAGAACTCGACGCCGCTCTTCTCGACGACCTTCGCACCCACGTCGATATTGCTCTTGCGGACAGCGTCGTACACATCCATCATCGTGACGCGGTGGGCCCGCATCTTGTCCGGGTTCAGGTCGATCTGGTACTGCTTGACGAAGCCGCCGATGCTGGCCACTTCGCTGACGCCCGGAACGGACTGCATCTGATACCGAACGTACCAGTCCTGGATCGAGCGCAGCTCGGCCAAGTCGAACCCTTCACCCTCGACGGTGTACCAGTACACCTGTCCGAGCGCAGTCGCATCGGGCCCGAGCACCGGCGTAACACCCGCAGGCAACCGCTGCTGCGCCACGTTCATGCGTTCGAGCACGCGCGACCGGGCCCAGTAGTAATCGGCTTTGTCCTCGAAGATCACGAACACCATTGAGAAGCCGAAGCCGGACATAGAGCGGATGGACTTGACGCCCGGCGTCCCGGTGAGGCTGGTCGTCAGCGGGTAGGTGACCTGGTCGTCCACATCCTGCGGGCTGCGGCCCTCCCAGTCGGCGTAGACGATGACCTGCTTCTCGCCGATGTCGGGGATCGCATCAACGGGCGTGCGCGTCACCGCCCAGTAGCCCGCTGCGCAGATGCCCATGATGATCAGGAGCATCAGGAACGTGTTCTTCATGCACCAACGGATGATGGCGTTCACCATGAGTCGCTCCTCCGTTCAGTGCTTGTGGCCAGCCGGTGATTGCACGGGCTGAGGTGATTTATCGCCCGATGGTGCCGACGGAGCCGGTGGCGTCGAAGCGTTCGGGCCGCCGGGCGCGGCGGTCGCTCCGTGCTGGTGGCCCATGGACGCATGCAACCCGCCGGGATAGAAAAGGCTGGGGTGCCCCGTGACCTGGAACTGGCTGTCGATCAGGAAGTTCCCCCGCGTGACCACCCGCTCCCCCTCGACAAGCCCAGCCAGCACCGCGAAGTACTCGCCCGCGCGGGGACCAAGCACGAGCTCTCGCGGCTCGAAGAGACCTCTCGATTTCTCGATGTACACGATCTGCCGCGTGCCGCTGTCCAGCACCGCGGAGACGGGGACGGCCAGCACCCCCGCGCCTTGGGCGGCAGCGGCGGGCACGATCGGCACCTCCTTGAGCTTCATGTTGCAGACCGGGCAGCGCCCAGGCTGGTCGTAGGTCTTCTCGCCCTCGCACTTCATGGGGCAGTAGTACTTAGGAGCGGCCGGAATGGGCGTAGCGGGCGTAGGTGTGTCGTGGGCGGCGTGTTGGTCCGGCACTGCTGAGACGGCCGCGCCACCCGGGATCTTCTCCAGCGGCATCTGGCAGATCGGGCAGGCACCCGCCACATCCGCGAGCACCTGAGGGTGCATCGGGCACGAGTAGCGTCCCTCGACGCCCGTCGGCGCGGCCCGTCCCTCGCTGGTAAGTTCCGCGGCGATGAGCGCTGTCACGAACATTCCCGGCTTGAGGGCATGGTCCTTGTTGTCCACATAGACCGGCACTCGAACGGTGCGGGACTGCTCATTGACGACCGGCTGGACAAACGTCACGACTCCATCGAACGTCCGCCCGGGGATCGCCTGGGCTGTGATCCGCACCTGTTGTCCGTAGCGCACCCAGGGCAAGTCGTACTCGTAGATCTCGAGGTAGACCCACACGCTGTCAAGATTGGCAATGCGGTAAAGGGCGTCGCCGGCTTTGAACGAGGCTTTCTCGACAATGCTCTTCTCGATCACGGTGCCGCTAATGGGCGAATACAGCGTCACCCGGTCGGTGGTCTGCTTCTTCTCGACCAGGTCCGTCACCTGCTGCTCGGTCAATCCCAGCAGTCGCAGTTTGGTCTTGGCCACTTCGGCGAGCGAGTTGCCGCCCCCCCCCACGCCGGCCTGCAGGGCGATGAGGAGTTCCTGTTGCGCAACGAGCAACTCCGGGCTGTAGACCTCTGCGAGGTGATCGCCCTTACGGATCTCAACGCCGGTGAAACTCACGAAGAGCCGCTCGGCAAAGCCGTCAACGCGCGGCGTGATGGTCGCGAGCGACGACTCGTTGTACTCGATGCGGCCGACGGCACGAAGATCACGGGACAGCGGCCGGCGCTCGATGGCGACGGTCTCGACACTGGCCATCGACACGGCGTGCTCCGAGAGTTGGAGCATGGGTGCCTCTCCGGCCGCAGTGGTGGCCGACGCCGCGGGGATCAGGGGCATCTCGCAGATCGGGCAGTTACCCGGCTGGTCGAGCCGCACCTGCGGGTGCATAGAACACGTGTAGACCTGCTTGGCCATCGGTGGAGCATCGGCCACACCTCCGGAGGCTCCAGGGACGTTGGATCGTCCGCCTGAGCCCGAGCGGGCAGAGCCGAGGAGGTATCCAGCCCCAACCGCGACGAGGACGATGAGCGATACGAGAGCGAGGGCGGTGCGACGATTCATGGGTTGGCCTCCTTTGACGGGGCAGGAGCGGTCGGCAAGATGGGAGCACCCTCGGGCGCGGTGCCGGCGATGAGCAGCGAGAGCGACGCTAGAGACAGTTCGCGCTGCGTGCGAGCCTCGACAAGCGAGAGGTCGAAGACCAGCAACTGACGCTCAGCGTCGATGACATCGAGGAATGACGATCGCCCGACCGTATAGCCCGAACGTGCAGCGTCGAGCGATTGACGGGCCTTGGGCAGGAGCGTCGTGGCGTACAGGTCGCTGTTCCGCGTGCTCTCGCGGTACATGTAGAGCATCGACGCCAGGTCCGCGGCCACTCCGATCTGCTCGGCGGAGAGCCTCGCTTCGGAGGACCGTTTCTCGAACTGCGCCGCAGCAATCTCCGCAGCAATCTTGTCGCGCCAGATCGGGAGGGTGACGCTCCCCGTGGGACGCCACATCACCGGGCTGGCCTTCACATCGGCCTCGATGCCGATCGAGAAGTCCGGCACACGGCTGGTCCTTGCGAGGTCGATCATCGCCTCGCCGCGTCGCACTTCCGCCTCCATCTGCCGGAGTTGTGGATTATGGGTCGCGGCGAGGGCGAGGATCTGGTCCGCTGGCGGCGGAGGTGGCGACGCTTCAAAGGTGCTTGGGACCGGCACGGTCTGGTCGTCGGGGCGCAAACCCAGAGCCGAGCGGAACTCCGCGAGCAGAACACCACGGGAGTCTTCAAGGTTCGCAATCTGCGTCGTGAGCTGCTCCCGGTCGATCTGGGCGCGGAGCACATCCTGGATGCCGCTGCGGCCCGCCGCGACCTGCTGCTGGGCCTGAGTCTCAAGGTCTCCCAAGAGGGTCAATGTGTCCCGCTGCACCCGGAGTGTGTCTTCGAGGAAGTGCAGGCGGAAGTACGCGGACTTGAGCGCCATCGCGGTCCTGAGCACCTCGATCTCGAACTTGAAGTATGACGCGCGGGATTCTCCCGCCGCGACATCGCCCGCGGCGCGGAGCTTGCCGGGGCCGGGAAGGTCAATCATCAAGCCCGGCATGACCGTCTCAATCACGCTCGTAATGTCGGCCTCGAAGGTGATTCGCGGGTCGGGTAGCGACCTCGCTCCCGTGATCCGCTCGACCGACGCCGCCCACGCGTAGTACTCGGCCTCGACCCTCGGGTTGTTGAGCATGGCGAAGCGCAGGTAATCGGCGAGGGGCGAGTCCTTCGATAGGTTCGGGAGCGTCGGCTTCGCCTCCCCCGGGCGGTACATCGAACGCACCGTGTCAACGTCCGATCGGGCCTGCCGTTCGGAGGCAGTCGGAGCACCCGTGCAGCCGCCGATACCTGCAAGAAAAATGATCCCGAGCGGGGTGATTCGTTGGTATCTGTTCATTGGCGTGCTCCAGAAGGCACTTCATCCAGACCTTTGGGTGGCGTCCCCGCTCCAATGGTTGAAGGGCCTCGGTCCAGCGGATCAGGGCCGGGAGTTGGGGGCCATGCCAGAACACCGCCCACCGCGTACTCCAGTTCGATTCGGGCGAGCGCCGCGGCTTGCTCCAGGTCGTTGAGCCGCGCCCGTGCGTCGGTGACCTCACGCTGAGCCTCCAGCAGCACCGTCACATCGGCCTGGCCGGACCTGAGCGAGGCCTCCGCGAGCGTCAGGTTCCGCTCCGCGAGCGCCAGCACCGTCGAGCGGTACTGCTCGACCAGCCGCGATGCGCTGTCGAGCTCGATCCACGCGACGCGGGCCTCGCGCACGGCACGCTGCGACGCCGCCTCGTAGCTGCCGAAGGCCGCGCGGGCGATCGATCCGGCCTTGGCGATCTGGGCCTCGTTGGTGTCGAAGATCGGGATTGCCAGTTCGACCACCGGACCAATGGACTTGTCGCCGGACTCCGACCGCTCGAAGTCGGCACCGAGTCCCAAGTCCCGCAGGTGGCTCCGTTGCTCGACCGAGAGGTCCGCGCTCTGGGCGAGCGCCACCGACCGCGCCGCCGCGACATCCAGCCGCTGCGACCCCGCCAGCGCGATCACGGTGGCCTCATCGAGCGTCTGAGTTGCAGACTCCAACGCGCCTTCGTCGACGGCCCAGTCCGCGTTCTCTGCCGCAAAGCCAATCAGTTCGAGCATCCGGCGGCGCTCTTTGGCCAGCTCTCGCATCACCACGACCCGCTCGGCCTCGGCCTTCGCGAGTTGCTGACGGGCGCGGTTGACGTCCAGCGTCGTCCCCTCGCCGCCTCGCACTCGGGCGTCGAGGGAGTCGATCGACTTCTGGATGGTCGCGAGGTTCTGTTCTGCAAGCCCAACCGCACGCTGGCCAAAGGCGATGCGCGTATGCGAGGCCTTCACCTGCGCGACCAGCGCGAGGGCCTGGTCAGAGACGTCCAGCACGGTTTGGTTGAGCCGCGCATCGGCTGCCCGGATCTTTCCACCCCGGAGCCAGAGAGCCGCGAAGGACTGAACAACCTGCGCCCCGACAAACGTGCCCCCGCTCACTGGGTCAAACGGGAATCGCAGCGTCAGCCCGACCACGGGGTTGGGCAACAAACCCGCCTGCACAAGGTCTGCCCGCGAAGCCGCGATCAGTTCAACCTTCGATCTGATGTCGCGGTTGTTCCTGAGCGCCATCCCCAGGGCCAACTCAACCGTGAGGTGCGAGCGTCCGTCCCACGTTGACAGCGACACATCCCAGGGACCATCCCATCCGGGCGCAACGCCCGATCGGTCATTGACCGTGTGGGCGGCGCGGTCGATGTCCGCCTTCGGATCAAGCGAGGCGCACCCGCCCGCGAGCGCGACCAGTGCGAGCGTAGCGGTGGCGACTCCGCGCGAGACGTGATGCATGAGATGGCGAGCATGTCTGGTCATGAACGAAGTCTCCGGGAAAGCGGCGGAAGAGCAGCGGGACGGCGGCACTCACTTAGCAGCGCGCGGTGCGCACCGGTCGCAGTCCACACCCTCGGGTGCGCACGACGCGCAGCGGACTTTGAGCACGCCGTCCTGCTCGTAGACGCTCATGTCGCTCTTGCAGTCGTCGCACCGGTGCGTCTTGATGACACGGTCGCCGGTGTACCCCGTCCGCGGGTGGTACGTGCCGCGCACCTTGGTGATCTCGTCATAGCACTTGGTGCAGACCGAGACCTGCCCCGGCTGCGCCGACGTCATGGTGTGCTTGTCGCTGGCGCAGCCGCCCGCGACGAACACGGCGGTGAGGGTGAGGATGGAGGCGAGAACGACAGGACGTGCGGACATCATGGGACAATCTCCTGAAAGAACACTGCTTCGGCCCGCCGAGCCTTTCGGCGAGCCTCGGCTCGTGCAATCGGCCCGCGCCGCGTCGGCGGAGCGAGACCGTGGTTGTGGTTACTTGTGCCCGTGGCCGCCGCTTGAGCCATGCGGGGCATCCGGCTTCGCCGTGGCGTCGGCGGCGGGCTTCTTCTCCGCCCGGCTCGACCAGTGCAGGTGCGCGATCTTGGGCGTGCCGCCGTCGTCCACCACGATATAGGTCACGGCGGCCAGGAACTTCCTCGACGCATCGGGGTGCTTGGGGTCGGGGACGGTGAACGAGCCGATCTGCCGCACGATCGAGGTCGTGCCGAAGGTCTGCACGTCCTCCTTCGCAATGGTCATGACGAAGCCCGGCATCTCCTTGAGTTCGGGCAGGAGGTGGTGGTCGCGGTAGGTCTCCCACGTACCCTCATCGCCCGCGTTCTCGCTCACGGTCGCGCGGCCCTTGTCGAGGAACAGTGCGTTGAGGGCTTCGACATCGGCCTTGCCGCACGCGGTGAGGTACTCGCGGGCGACCTTCAGGGCCGGGCTGCTCGCCGCGTTGATCGCCGCGACGGCCTCCGGAGCGGCCTTGGTCAGGAGCGCCATCTTCGCCTCGTCGGACTTGCGGTCCCACTTGCGGTCGCAGCCGGGGCAGCAGAAGCCGATGGTGACGCCCCTGAACTGCCGCGTGGGCGCTTCTGCGTCTACCTCGTTCTCCATGATCGGGCAGAGCTTGTTGACGGGCTTGAGCGTGGGCTGGGCCTGCGCCGTCTCGGCGGGCGGCTGGGGCTGCGCCGCCCGGGCGGCGGCACTGACGATGCCTGTGCCGAGCACGAGCGCGGCGAATGAACGGATGAACACGGTGGGGGCTTTCTTCATGGGATGGACTCCGGGGAACTTGGAATGGGACGGCTGAACGGATGACGGATGGCCCGTCGGGTTGGGCACGCAGGATGCCGTCGCGACGGCTCTCGCCCGGCGCGGCGGCGACGATTACTTCTTGATGTACTCGCTCGGGTCGAGGACCTCCTTGGGCGAGGTCTTGGCGAGCAGCACGTACTCGTCGATGCACGGCGGGCAGCAGAACTCGTAGGTCTTGCCGCCGATGATCCAGGTGAACTTGGGGTTCGCCTTGGTCATCGTGATCGGGCAGACCTTGTCCCCGGCCTTGGGCTTCATGTCGTGCTTGGCCATCTTGCCCTTGTACTTGTCGCCCGCCGTGACCGAGCCGTTGGCCTTGATGTCGGCCTCGGTGTAAACGCCGCCGGGCGTCAGGTAGAGCGCCCGCTCATCGTCTGCGCTCACGCCCGTGGGCATGGAATCGTCGCCGTCATGCCCGCCCTTGGCGGACGAGGCCGCGATCGCCGCGACAAACTTGCTCATCTTCTCGGTCTCGCTCAACTTCTCCCACGCGGCGGCGGAGGCCGGATCGTGGAACGCGACGGCCTGGCCCTTGAAGTCGCGGGTGATCTTGGCATCCGCCGCATCGGCGGTGATGGGGCAGACGGTGTTGGCCGGGGCCGCGCCGTGCTTCTCCCCGTGGCCGCCCGCCCCGCCCTTCTCGACGGTGAACGTGAAGGGCACGGTCAAGACCTGCTCCTTCTCGGTGGTGCCGACGTTGAACTGGCCCCACGCCTTGTAAGTGCCCGGCTCCTTGAAGTGGGCCTCGAAGTCCACCTTGGGGCCGCCAACCTGCGCGGCAGCCTTCGGCGCTGCGCCACCATGCCCCGCCCCCCCCGCGTGATCATCCTTCTTCGCATCGGCACCGTGTCCGCCATGCCCGCCGTGAGCATCATGTCCTCCCTCGCCGTGCTCGCCCCCTTCATGCGGGTGCGCGTGGACGAACTGCGTGCCGTCCTGGCTGATGATGACCAGGTGCCCCATCGCGCCCAGGTACGGGCGGAGCGTGGTCACGGGCTTGCCGTCCTTGGTGATCGTGAAGGACATGTGGGCCTTGCCACCGGCCGTGATCGCCCCCTCAGTGTCGAGCGCGACCGTGAAGCCGTCGATGGTCTTGGGCTTGTCGGCATCGACCGTCAGCGACACGGCGGCCTTTGGCGTGCCGCTCGCCGTCACCTTCACCGGCACCACCTGCTGCGGCGTGCCCTTGGGCGTGAAGTCGAAGTAGAGCGTGTACTCGCCACCCGCCGGGAAGGTCATGGGCATCGTGAACGCGCCGTCGGCGCGGCGCGTGGGATGCTCGTGCGCGAACCACGAGAGGTCCTTGCTCACCGCCAGCAGGTGCAGCACCTTTTCGTGAACCGTGTCCAGATCCTTGACGGGCACGCCCTTGGCGTCCTTGAGCGTGAAGACCATCGCCGCGGCCTTGCCCGCCTCGATGGCCTTGCCGCCCTCGGCAGCAACCGTGACGGTGTGCGTGACCGGGGCCGCCTCCGCGCCGTGGCCGTGATCGTGGCCGTCCGCCATCGCCGGGGCCAGCGCCGCGACCTTGGCCGCCGCCGCCTTCACGGGCGCGAACGCCGCCTTGCTCTTGGCGAGATCACCGGCATCGGCGATGTTGTGCAGGTTGTCCGCCGCCTCGGCGAGTTCCTTGCTGGCGAGGTTGATGTCCTTCACCTTCTCGCGCGGCACGCCGCTGTCCTTGGCGAGCGCGAGCGCCCCCAGCGTCTTGGCGAGCGTGGCGACGGCGTTGGCTTTGTCCGAGACGCCCGCGATGGAGCCGCCGGCGAGGGCGGCGTCCATCGCCTTCACATCGACGGCGATGCGATTCGCCGCGTCGGCGAACGACCCCGCCTTGGTCACCTCCCCGTGCGAGTGGCCGTCGTCCTTGTGCCCGGGCTGATCCCCGTGGCCGTGCTGCGCGAGCGCGCTCGGAGCGGTCGAGAGCGCGAGTCCAGAAGCGATAGCTACTGACAGAACCGAAAGCCGTGAACGTTTCATGAGCGATCTCCTTGATCTGAGGCCGCTGAGCGGCCGGGTTCGGGCAATGCAGGGGCGGCGTCGCTTCCACGGTCGTTCGCCCCTGCTGACGCGGCGACGGTGGGCTTGACAGGATTGTCGGTTATGACTGGTGCGGGGTGGCTCGGCGACCTCTCCCCATGCTTCTCGGCGTGCTCCCGCGCCAGACGCTCTGCGCTATGCCTGCCGAAGCGATAGAAGACCGCCGGTGTGACGAAGAAGTCCAGCAGCGTGCTGGTGATGAGCCCGCCGAGGATGACGACCGCGACCGGGTACAGGATCTCCTTGCCCGGCTCGCCCTTGCTGAGCACCAGCGGTATCAGGCCCAGCCCCGCCGTGACGGCGGTCATGAGCACCGGGGCGACTCGCTCTTGACTGCCCTGGATGATGAGCTCCTTGCTCCAGGGGCGGCGTTCCTCGGTCATGAGGTGGATGTAGTGGCTGACCATCAGCACGCCGTTGCGGGTGGCGATGCCGGTGAGGCTGATGAAGCCCACGAGCGAGGCCACGCTGAAGGGTTCGCGGGTGATGGCAAGCGCGGCGACGCTCCCCAGGAACGCGAAGGGGACGTTGAGCATGATCTGGATGGCGACCATGCCCGAGCGGTAGTGCGTGAAAAGAATGACGAAGATCGCGATGAGCGAGCCCGCGCCCAAGGCGAGCAGCAGGCGGGTCGATTCCTGCTGGGCCTCGTACAAGCCTCCGTACTGGATCGTGTACCCCTGCGGGAGTTGGACGTCCATTCCGATGGACTTCTTGATCTCCTCGACCGTCGAGCCCAGATCGCGCCCGCGGACATTGGCGGAGACAACGATGCGGCGACGCAGGCTCTCGCGCTGGACCTCGTTGGGGCCGAGTCTCTCAACAATCTCGGCGACGTCCTGCACGAGCACGATCGCGCCCGTCGGAGACACCAGCCGCACGAGGCCCAGCGCCGTCGGATCGGTGCGGTGGTGGTCGTCAAGGGTCAGGGTAATGTCGAATACCTTGAGGCCGTCGAGCACCTGGCCGACGACCTTGCCCTTGGTGGCCGTCTCCATCGCATCGGTGAGCGTCGCGGGCGTGAAGCCGACGCGGGCCGCCGCGGCGCGGTTGACGCTGATGTGCAGCTGAGGGATCAGCACCTGCTGCTCAACCTGCAAGTCGGCGACGCCGGGGATGCCTTCCATCGCGGCCTTGGTCTGCTCCGCGAGGGTGCGGAGCGTGCCGAGGTCGTCGCCGAAGATCTTGATGGCGACCTGCGCGCGGACGCCCGAGAGCAAGTGCTCGATGCGGTGGCTGATGGGCTGGCCAATGCCCGTAGCGACGCCTGGGAAGGCCGCCAGCTTCTCCTCGATCATCGAGAAGACTTCTTCGCGCGGGAGGATGTCCTTGACCGGCGGTGGTTTTCTGCCCCCGGGTGTGGTGTGCTTGTGTGGATACCTCGCCTCTTCCCTTGTCCAGAAATCGACCTCGATCTCGCTGGCATTCACGCCAAGCGCGTGCTCATCCTGCTCGGCGCGGCCGGTGCGGCGGGCCGTGCTCTTGACCTGGGGAATCGAGAGGATCATCTCCTCGGCCTTGGTGCCAAGTTTGTTGGACTCGTCCAGTGACACGCCCGGCTGGCCAAAGAACGAGACGACGGCCGTTCCTTCGTTGAAGGGCGGCAGGAACTCCGAGCCCAGGCGCGTGACGACGAACAACGCCACCGTGACCAGAGCGCCGAGCGTTCCCAGCACCGCGACCGGGCGTGGCATGGAGATCGAGTAGGACTTGAGCGCCAGCCACTTGCAGGCCCGCAGCAACGCGCCATCCTTGCCATGCTCCATGCGCTTGATGCCAGGTAGGAGGTAGTACGCCAGCACCGGCGTGACAGTGAGCGCCACGAGCAGCGACGCGAAGATGCTCACGATGTACGCAGTGGCGAGCGGCGCGAAGAGCCGACCTTCGATGCCCGGGAGGAAGAACGTCGGCAAGAACACCAGGTTGACGATGATCGTGCCGAGGATGATCGGATTGCGGATCTCGCTGGAGGCGTCGAAGACGACCTGCGCGATCGGCTTGGGGGTGGCAGTGCGGCGGTTCTCACCCAGGCGGCGGTAGACGTTCTCCACGTCGACCACCGCGTCGTCCACGAGTTCGCCGATGGCAACTGCCAGGCCACCCAAAGTCATGGTGTTCACGCTCAGGTCCAGCCAGTGGAAGACCAGGAACGTCGTGATGATCGAGAGCGGCAGCGCAGTGAGCGTGACGATCGTCGTCCGCACGTTCATGAGGAAGAGGATCAGAACGATGACGACCAGGATTGCGCCGTCTCGAAGGGCTTCAAAGACGTTGCCGATCGATGACTTGATGAAGTGTTCCTGACGGAACACATCGGCGTTGATCTCGATTCCCTTGGGCAACGTGGGCCTGATCTGTTCCAGCGTCTGATCGAGTGCCCGGGTGAGCGTGATCGTGTCCGCCCCCGGCTGCTTCTGGATCGCCATGATGACAGCGGGCGTGCCGTTGTCCGACCCGTCGCCTCGTTTGATCGTCGGCCCCGCCTCGATGACCGTCGCCACGTCGCGCACCAGCACCGCCCGCGGCGGGCTGACATGGTCGCCAGGCTTGGTGGCGACGAGGGAGAGTGCAATGTCATCGGCGGTCTGCACCCGCCCGATGTTGCGGACGACAAGTTCCTGCGAACCGCTGACCACAAAGCCGCCACCGGTGTTCTGGTTGGCGGCGGCGAGGGCTTTCTCGACGTCCTCGATGGTGAGATCGAACAAGCGGAGCTTGTCGGGATCGACCTGCACTCGGAACTGCTTGAGATCGCCACCCATCGCCGTTACCTGGGCGATGCCGGGGATCGAGAGGATCGCCGGGCGCAGCGTGAACTCCGCGACCGTGCGTACATCCATCGGCGTGAGTGTTTTGCTGGAAACACTGATCAAAGCGATCTCGCCCATGATGCTGGTGGCGGGCGTCATGACCGGCACAACGCCGGGGGGCAACTTCTCTGTGATGGTGCCCATCCGCTCGGTGACGACCTGGCGGTTGTATTTGAGATCCGTGCCCCACTGGAACTCGACGAAGACAATCGAGAGCCCAAGTGATGAAACGCTCCGCACCCTTTCGACGCCCGGTGAGCCGTTGACGGCGGTTTCGATGTTGTACGTGACCTGGGCCTCGACCTCCTCCGGAGCAAGCCCCGCAGCCTCGGTCATGATGGTCACGACCGGACGGTTGAGGTCAGGCAGAACGTCCGTGGGCGTCCGCAGCGTCACGTACATCCCATAGACGGAGACGAGCAGCGCGGCGATCAGCACCAGCACGCGGTTGTTCAGAGATGATCGAATGATCCAGTTGAGCAAGGGAGAGTCCTCTTCTTCGGGGCCGAAGCGCGGAAGCGTCGATCAGTGAGAATGGCCGTGGCCGTCGGAGCTCTGCACGGGCGAGGTCGGCTCCGGCACGCCGGGGACGAAGCCGCGAAGCTGCGAGAGGCTGAACGCGCCGCTCACAGCGATCACGTCGCCGGGCACCAGACCTAGTTTGATCTCAACCACCCGATCATCACGGACGCCCGCGGCGATGTCGCGCTTCTTGTAGATGACGTCGTCACCCTTCCCCTCCCTTACGAACACGTACAGGAGGGGGCCGTCTTTGACGATGGCCGACGCGGGGATCACCACCGCCGAGTCGTTGGCGGCAATCACGATCGACAGGTCCACGAACTGGCCCTGGCGGAGCAGCCCTTTCGCGTTCTCCGCTTCAACCAGCACGTGCGCGGTGCGCTTGGTGGCGTCAATCACCGGGCTGACGAAGCGGACCGTTCCTTCCGCGACCACATCGCTTGCCGCGCCGACGCCGCGTCGGATGCGGACCTTGCTGCCGCTGGCAGCAGTGAGGCGGTCGACGAGGCCTTCGGGCAACTCTCCTTCGATCTGAACCCGGGCGAAGTCCCCGATCGTCAGCAGGGGCTGACCGGCTTCGACGCCCTGGCCGACCGCCGCGCTGCGTGTGGTGACCACGCCGTCGATCGGTGCCAGGAAGCGGATCAAGCCCGGCCGAGTGGGGTCGGCGAGCACTTCGACCGCGTGCGGATCGCTCTCGGCTGGGAGTGTTCCCCTGAGGGCCTCGGCTGAAGCCCGTGTGGTTGCGACCTGCTTCCTCAGCGATACGAGCTCCGCCCGAGCCTGTTCCAGGGCGACCCCGCGCAGACCGGCGTCGGCCCGCAGCTTGATCGCTTCGGATCTGCGTTGAGTCAGCAGGTTGGCGGAGACGTTTTCGCCTGCACTCGTGAGTCTCTGCACCTCGGCCTCGAGCAGCTCCGCGCCCTGCGTGAGGGCGGGCAGCTCGATCTCAAGCGACTGCACCTGCGACTCAGCCCGCTTCAGCTCAGCGTCCAGCCGCTCGGTTTCTCCTTCCAGCCGGCGGACGTCATAGAGCAGCTTGGCCATCTCCGGCGAATCAACTTCGGCCAGCGTCGCGCCCTTCTCAACGAAGTCTCCCGGTTGGACGGCGACCAGGCGAACCACGCCCGCGTAGCGCGGTGAGACGGCCACCAGCGCGTCCGGACGCGCCCGGACCATACCGGTCAGGCGGACGACGTCTTCGACCTGCCCGAAGTCCACCTCGGCAGTGGCAAGGCCAATCGCCGCGGCCGTCGCCTCCGAGACCCTCTTTGGCGCATTCGGGTCGAACGTTGCCCCGGCTGGCTTGTTGTGCCCTTCGTGGGCGTAGACAGGTATCAAGATCGCCGCGGTAGCGAGCGCTAGTGCGCTCAGCCCCACAGCCGCGCGTGAGCGTGCCATGCGAGACCTCCGGTGAGGGGTGCAAGAACAGGTCAGTCAGATGGATGGGGTGCGCCGAAGCGCGTTGGGGGCGCGCGGCAGCCCGGCGACGATTCCGGTGTCTGCAAGCGCACTTTCAGCGCTTCGGCGACTGGGAATCGTCGGTACGGGCCGAATTGCTACACGATGAGCGCGCAGTGCAGGCGCAGAAGCGATGTCTGCAGTCGTTCGACGACGCGCTGCTCCCGGTCCAAACCCCGGAAAAGGGCTGTCGGAAGCACATCAACGGAGAGGGTCCAGTCGAGAACGGCGATGACCACGGGAGCAGGCAACTCGACGGTCGACTTTTCGACCGTGAGCATCATCCCGCTGTTCTTGCCGCAGTCGCAGTCGTGCTTGTCGTTGCCCGGCGCGCACGGCTTGGGGGCGTGATCGTCCCCGTTGTTGGACGCAGGCCCATCCTGGTGCTCGTGGTGGGAGGAGTGATCATGACTCGACCCGTCGGCGTGCACATGGGCCAGCCTCTCGCCTTGGCGATCCGAAGCAGGAGCCTGGCACGGGATGCATCCGCTGAACCACGAGTGGAAGTTGCAGCAGCAAAACGGCACCGCTACCGCGAGCAGCACGGTCACCAGAAGCCGGAATGGACTGTCGCGATGGAGCATGCTTCCTTGGAGTATATCGGTGGTCATGGTACGACGTTGCGGACCCGCGGGTTCGATTTTCGCCGGGCGGTTGGCTCCGGGCGATCGGTTCAGGGAGCATTCCGCCAGAACGGGTGGATACTCTTCGTTATTGAGGGGGTCTTGTCGCGGTTCAACCGGCAACATTGGCCCACAAGCCCCAGGTCACCCGTGAGAAACGGTTCACCGAGATTGTGGATACGGTGGGCAGAGTGCGAAATAGTGAGATATTGAGACTCGGCCCCGGTCGCTGTGAAAATTCAGGCCATTCCGCCATTCCTGATCCAGTCTCACCTGCCGCCCTCGTGAGACTACCGGGCTGGGCCGCGATCGGCAGCATTTCGACGCCGTCTGGATCGTCCCGGCCGAGCCGCCCGAAGGCAGCCCCGCAAATCCCAACGGGCGGGGCTGGAGTATTTGTACCCCACCAGCGGCCTTGAAAACGCGGTTTCCGCTGTCCCCATTAACGACCCGTTTCAATCGCACACCCATCGGGCCACCCCGAGAGTGGTCCGCCAACCCTCCGAAACGGTCTTGTACAGGGAGTTTTAGACGCCGTCGCGGAAACGCGGCGGCGTTTTGGTTTACGGCTCGGGCGTTTTGGACGCGTCGGGCCGTGGCGGGGACGACGCGCGGAAAGTCCCGTCAGGACGGGGGTCTCCGACGCCGGGGCGGGAGCCCGGTCGGACCGTCGCGCTCTCTGTCTTGAAACCGAATCTCGGGGTCCGACGGCGACCCCCACGGTTGCTCGCCCCACCGGCGGCAACCCACTCGGACTTTCGCGCTCTCTGGTTGACGGGTGGCCTGAGCTTATTGGCTGCGGGGTTGCTCTCGGAGCCTCTCGAGTTCGACATTGCCGCCTGGGCGGTGACGTCGATTAGTTGAGGCCGTTTGGTCCGCTCGACGCGAGCTGGCATAATGTTAGGTCATGCAGCGACCCTTGAACTCAGATTGTGCCCGGCAAGACTCCGCTGCTGAAACGAGGCGTGGGTGCCCGCGGGTCTTGTGCGCCGCCGCGGGGGCAGTACTGGCGAGCTGCACTTCCGCTCCTCCCCTGCGTGCACCCGCCCCGGACCCCACAGCGGCCGAAGTCCGGCTTTCATCCCAATCCGGCTTCGACGCCTATCTCGTGCACCAGAGCGACGTGGGCGTGTGGACCGTCGAATGCCTACCCGTGTTCGAGCGTTTCGGCTGCCCCGAAATCGTTGCCCTCGATGACAAGGGGCGTTGCACGGTGCTCAACTCCTACAGCGGAAAGTGGACCCCGTGGGTTGCCGTGCAGGACGGCGATTGGCTGGGCGGCATCGCTCACGCGGACGTGGACCCGCGCCGACCGGGCCGGGAACTCTACGTCGGGGGCAAGCGGGGAAATCTCTACCAACTGTGCCCCCACCCCCAGGGCGGGTTCGATTCGAATGTCATCGCCTACCTGCCCGGAAAGGAGATCCACACGCTCGCCGCGGCGGAGATCGACGGCTCGCGCGACGGCGTCGAACTGCTAGCCTTCACCCACCCCGGCGGGCTCTACCTCCTTTCGCCTGGCCCGGAGCCCGGGTCGTTCACAAGCCAACTCCTCGAGGAGTTGCCCGGTCGCGTGCGCGACGCGGTCGTACTGCAGGACCCGAACGGCCGGATGATTGGAGTTGCCACGGTCTCGCGCACGGGCGAGGTCAGACTTCTGCGGCTCGAGGGCGGAACCCCGGCCTGGACCACGCTCTACCGGACCGAGATGGGGCTGGGCCGCCTGGCGGTCAAGCCCAGCCGCACCGGCGAGCCGCTCGTCCTCTACGTCACCTGTGATGACGGGCGGGTCGTGCGCCTCGAGCAGCGTGCCGACGGGGAGCTCGATGCCGCCGATATCTACGTCGGCCCGCAGGGGCCGCGCGGCTTGGTGGCCGGCCGGTTCCACGAGGACCCGGGCGTCGAGTCGGTCGCACTGTTCGGCTACTCAAAGAAGGTTCAGCTGCTGACCCGCGCGAGCGATGGCTGGCGCATCGAAACGATCTTCGAAGACTCTGACAAGGGCCACTGGCTGGCCGTTGGCGAGGTCGATGGGCGGAACGTGACGGACGAGATCCTGCTGTGCGGCTACGCGGAGCGTGTGGTGATGCTGGCTCGTCCGCCGGGATACGGCATCCTGCCCGGGACTGCGGTCGATCGCGAGTGAGCATGCGCGACTGGGTGTGCCGGACTACCAGACTCGCCGTCGTGTATGATGATCCGTGATGAAATCTTTCACGCTCAGGTCGTCGATGGGGCTGCTCCCTCTGGTTGTCGCGGGCTGCGCCGGCGGAAATCGCGACCAGCCGGAGCGATCACCAAAGTCGCCCGATGCGATCTCGTTTGACGATCGCGCCGTGGGGAGCGTGCCGCCCGGATGGAGGATTGGGGGCACGCGCCAGGGCCAAGGCCCGCTGGCCGAATGGCGGGTGATCGCGGACCCAACCGCCCCCACCCCGCCCAACGCGCTGGCGCTGACGGCTTCCGGCCACGGCCAGGATCAGACGTACAACCTGTGCTGGACCGACTCGATCCGGTTCGGCGACGGGCGTATCAGCGTCCGGTTCAAGTCGGTCGCCGGCGAGGTCGACCAGGGCGGCGGGCCGATCTGGCGCGTCCGCGACGCCGACAACTACTACATCTGCCGGGCAAACCCGCTCGAGAGCAACTTCCGTGTCTACAAGGTTGTTGATGGCACGAGGAAGCAACTGGCGACCGCATCCGTCGAAGTAGCTTCCGGCGGGTGGCACACCATCGAGATTGAGCATATCGGTCACCACATCGTCTGCACGCTGAACGGAACGACGAGGATCGAAGCGACCGACAGCGCTCTGCCAGAAGCCGGCGGCGTGGGCCTGTGGACGAAGGCGGATGCGGTCACTTCGTTCGACAACCTTCGCGTGATCCCGACAGGAAACTGAGTCTCAGGGGGAGCTTTAGAGCGCCACGCGATAGCGTGGCGTTTCTGCTTTACGGCCCGGCCAGACCCCGGCCAGCGGGCGGATCGACGAACGCCCCGCGATTGGCCGATCGAATCTCGCGCTCGGCGACGATGGCAAACTCTCGGTTCGGTTGGCCAACTCGCCGTCGACTTCCCGCAGCTTGTGGATGATCTGCTCCGCGCTGATTCGCGGCCCGCCATCGACGATGCCCTCCTTGGTCCAATCCGAGACTACAGAATCGGAAACTGGACTGGTCGAGGAGGGCAGGTCACAACTCGGGGACCCCCGGACGTACGCCCTCTCCGACCGAGAGCGGATGAGGTGATCGGACGGTGGTGTATGATGCTGAACGAGTCCATGATGAGCGTCGACCAACGAGCGCGCGAGGGAGGAGCCGGAGCGGTTGGAATCGGCGGCACGGTGGTGGCCGCGTTCCCGGACGCGGCGGAGGCCGGGGCGCGGGTGCTGGCCCTTGGCGGAAACGCGATCGACGCGGCGTGCGCGGCGGCGTGGGCGTTGTCGGTGTGCGAGCCGGGTGAGTCCGGGCTTGGCGGGCAGACGACGATGCTGATTCGGCACGGGGATGGCTCCGCGGTGGTGCTGGACGGGCACTCGCACGCGCCGTCGTCGCTGACGCGGGCGAAGGTGAACAGGAGGCAGCAGTCGCGGGGGCTGCGCGCGACGACGGTGCCCTCCACGCCGCTGGTGCTGGGCGAGGCGCAGCGTCGGTACGGTCGGTTGGCGCTGCGCGAGGTGCTGGCGCCGGCGATCGGGATCGCGAGCGAGGGGTATCGGATCACGCGGCTGCAGCGGCGCATCTTCGCCTGGACGGCTCGGCATTTTCGCCCGGGATCGCCCGAGGCGCGGCACTTCCCCGGGGGCGGCGTGGCGCTGCGCGTGGGCGATGTGTTCCGGCAACCGGCCTTGGCGGCGGCGTTGGAGCGGATCGGGCGCGAAGGCGTGCGGGATTTCTACGAGGGCGGGATCGCGGACGAGATCGTGCGTGACATGCGCGAGCGTGGCGGGCTGATCCGGGCGCGCGATCTTCGAGGGATGTCGCTCCCGGTGGATCGCGTGCCGCTGCGGATCGAGTATCGGGGGAACACGGTGCTCTCGATTCCGCCGCCGGGCGGGGGCGTGCAGGTGCTGCTGGCGCTGCGTCTGCTCGAGATCGTGATGCCGGGCGTGGTGGAGTTGCCGGCGTGGTATTCGGCGCTCGCGCGGGTGACGCTGGCGTCGTTCCGCGAGCGGGAACGATGGGCGGATCATCCGGGTGACATGGGGGCGTCGCTGTCGGAGTGGCTGGTGAGCCGGGGGCGTGCGGAGCGGATCGCGCGCGACATGGGCGAGTCGCGGGACATCGGTGGTCCTGGGAGCATGGGCGGCGCGTGTGACTCGGGGTCGGGCGGCGGGGAATCCGGGAACACGACGCACTTGTGCGCGGCGGACGACGAGGGTCGGGTGGTTTCGTTGACCCAGTCGATCCAGTCGGTGTTCGGGGCGAAAGTGGTGCACCCGACGCTGGGGTTCGTGTACAACAATTACCTGAGCACCTGCCCGCGTCGTGCGCATCCGTACCGCTTGGGGTCGGGGTGCCTGCCGCAGTCGAACGCGGCGCCGACGCTGGTGTTGCGGGCGTCGGGCGAGCCGCTTCTGGCGCTTGGATCGGCCGGGAGTCGGCGGATTGCGTCGTCGGTGGTTCAGGTGGTGAGCGCGGTGGTTGATCGCGGGCTGAGCGTGGGAGCGGCGTTGGGCATGGCGCGGGCGCACGCGCTCCTTGGCGGGGGCGTGTGGGCGGAGGAGTCGGCGGGGTCGGAGGTGCTGGACGCGTTACGCGCGGGGTTTCGGAAGGTGCGGCCGCGCCCGCCGAAGAGTTACAAGATGGGGGCGGTGCAGGCGATCTATTGGGACCAAGCCGGTCGCCGGGTTGGCGCGGCGGACCCCCGGCGTGACGGCGCGAGCGCGGCGTTTGTGCGTGATTCGTGAGGGGTGGTCCGATCGACCGTCGCATGGGGACGTGTGCGCGGGGGTTGCAGTTGTCGAGTGCGCGCCCGGGCGTGGTTGATGTATCCGCGGCGGTTGTCGCGGCTCTTGTTCACGAGGATTGAAGCCGCGGCATGAAGTCCAACGGAACGACACCCGACCACATCGACCCTGCGGCGGGACGGCCGCGGACGGGTGATCGCGTGGACTCGCCCGCGGCGCAGGCGCGTGCGGCAGCGAGGCGTCGTCGTCGGCGCGTTGTGGTGGCGGTACTGCTTCTGGTGCCGATGGCCCTGATGGCGTACAAGTTATCGGGGCTTGCGGGATCGGCGGCGCTGTCGGAGTGGCTGTCGTTCGGGCGGTTGTCTCCCGAGCTTCGCTCTCGGACCTTGCACCTGCTGGTTGTGCCTCTGGGCGCGCTGGTGGTGGTGATGTTCCGGCTGACGCTGGGCCTGCGGGTTCTAGGTCCGTTCCGATCGGTGCTGCTGGCGGTGGCGTTTCAGGTGACGGGCGCGCTGGTGGGGATTGTGTTCTTTGCGTTGGTTCTTGGGGCGGTGACGGTGCTGCGCCCGCTCATCAAGCGTCTTCGGCTGGCGTATTTCGCCCGATCGGCGGCGTTGCTTTCGGCGGTGGCGGGGATGATCGTGGCGGCGATGCTGGTGGGGATCGCGATGGGTGTTCCCGGCGTGGAGCGGGTGGCGTATTTTCCGGTGGTGGTGCTGGCGCTCAGCGGGGATGCGTTCGCGGTGACACTGCGGCGGGAGGGCGCTCGATCGGCGGTGTGGCGGGCGGTGGCAACGGCGGGCGCGGCGTTGGCTATCACGGCGATCTCGTCGATCGAACAACTTCAGGTCGCGCTGGTGCGGTTCCCGGAGCTTCTCCTGGCGGTCGTGGCGTGCGTGATCCTGTCGGCGCGGCACATGAAATGGCGGCTGCTCGAGCGCTGGAATCCGGTGCCCGTCCGCAAGAAGCGGCGGAGGGCGGCAGGCGCGGGCGATGCTTCGGCTCCGGCGGCGTCGTTGTAGATCAAACAGCACTTTTGATGTATCTGGGCTTGAAGGCGCGGCTCCTGCGAGGGTGTCGGCGTGGGTGATTGCGCTCCGGGGGGGGCGTGGTCGGGGCGGGGGGTACTGGCTTTGGGAGTCGCTTGGGCGGGGAGATCGTGACAGGACGGCGCGGTCGACGGCGCATGGGCAGCGTCGGATGAGCGAAGGAGTTCGGCAATGCGTATCGCGGTGGTGCGGAACAGGGACAACGCGGGGATCATCGGCGCGTTCGGGCGTGCGAGCCCCGAGGTGTACGGGAAGCAGTCGGTGCAGCGGGTGATCGACGCGCTGCGCGAGGTCGGGCACGAGGTCGCGTGTTTCGAGGGCGACATGACCATGCTGGCGGCGTTGAAGGAATTCATGCCACCCGACGCCACGACGGGACGGCCGGGCGGCCTGGTGTTCAACATGTCGTACGGCGTGCAGGGCGACTGCCGGTACACGCATGTGCCGGCGATGCTGGAGATGGCGGGGATCCCGTACACGGGGTCGAGCCCGCTCGGCCACACGCTGGCGTTGGACAAGGTGATTACGAAGATCCTGATGATCGACGCCGGGATTCCGACGCCCGCGTTCGCGGTGCTGGGCGGTCCGGGCGGCGACGTCTCGAGGTTGAAGTTCCCGCTGGTGGTGAAGCCGCGGCACGAGTCATCGAGCTTTGGTCTGCGCCTGGTGCGGACGCAGGCGGAGCTTGATGAAGCGGTGGTGGCGGTGGTCGAGGGGTATCAACAGGAAGCGTTGGTGGAGGAGTACATCGAGGGTCGAGAGATCGCGGTGGGGATGCTGGGGAATCCCTCGCGGTGCCTGCCGCTGGTTGAGATCTCGTTCGGTGGGCGTCACATGGCGATGATGACGCACGCGGACAAGGTTCACAAGAGCGAGGAGGAGCCTCAGCGTGTGTGCCCGGCACCGGTGGACGACGAACTGGCGGCGCGTCTGCGTGAGATATCTCTGGGGACGTTCCGGGCGTGCCACTGCCGCGACTACGCGCGGGTGGACATCCGTGTGGACGCCCAGGGTCGTGCGTTCGTGCTGGAGATCAACTCGATGGCGTCGCTGGGCTGGGGCGGCGCGTATGTGATGGCGGCGCGTCAGGAAGGTCTGAGCTTCAGTGAGCTGGCGGGCGAGATCGTGGATTCGGCTCACCGGCGGTATTTCAACGTGCCAGCGCCGCGTGGCGCCGGGGTCACGGTCGGTTGAGCGTGGCGGTTGTTTGAGCGTTGGTGGTGCCCGCGTGCGGGGATTCGGCGGTGTCGGCTGGTTTGTTGCGAGGTGAATGAGATGGTTTCCCAGAGCCTTCCTGTGATCGTGGTTCCCCCGGCGGACGCCGCACCCCGGCGCGTGAAGTACCTCAACTCGCTGGACCAGCTTCCCAACATCTCCGCGGAAGATCGCGAGCTGATGAAGAAGGTCTCCGAGCGGTATGTGTTCCGCGCCAACGACTATTACCTTCGGCTGATCGACTGGTCGGACCCGAAGGACCCAATCCGGCAGCTGATCATCCCGCGCCAGGAAGAGCTGAACGACTGGGGCAAGTTGGACGCGAGCAACGAGGCCGCCAACACGGTCGAGTCGGGGGTGCAGCACAAGTACACCGACACGGTGCTGCTGCTGTGCAACGAGGTGTGCGGGGCGTACTGCCGCTATTGCTTCCGCAAGCGTCTGTTCATGAACGACAACGAAGAGGTGAGCAAGGACGTGTCGGCGGGGCTGGCCTACCTGCGTGAGCACCCCGAGGTGTCGAACGTGCTCCTGACGGGGGGCGACCCGCTCATCATGGGAACCAAGCGGCTGTCGGAGATCATCGGAGCCCTGCGCGAGATCGACCATGTGAAGATCATCCGCATCGGCTCGAAGATGCCGGCGTTCAATCCGTACCGGGTGCTGGAGGACGCGGAACTCCGCGCGACGTTCCGGCGCTACTCGACGGCGGAGAAGCGGCTCTATCTCATGTGCCACTTCGACCATCCGCGGGAACTCACGCCCGAGGCGCGGGCGGGGATCGCAGCGCTGCTGGAGTGCGGGGTGATCTGCGTGAATCAGTGCCCGATGATCCGGGGGATCAACGACGACCCGGACGTGCTGGCGGAGTTGTTCCGGGAGCTGTCGTACATCGGGTGCCCGCAGTACTACATGTTCCAGGGGCGGCCGACGGCGGGCAACGAGCCGTTCGAGATGCCGCTGGTGCGGGCGTGGGAGATTTTTTCGGACGCGGTGGTTCGGGAGTCGGGGCTGGCGGGTCGGGCTCGGTTTGCGATGTCGCACGCGTCGGGCAAGGTTGAGGTTCTGGGGGTCGACGACGAGCGGATGTACCTGCGGTATCACCGGAGCAAGTACGCGGAGAACCAGGGCAAGGTGTTCGTGTGCAAGCGGAACGACGAGGCGTACTGGCTGGATCACCTGGAGCCGGTGGCGGGGTCGTTTGTTCCGACGCATGTGGAGTTCGGGCAGTCGGCGAGGTGAACGGCGCAGGGGCGCGTCAAGAAGCGGAGGTGTCGCGTGAGGAACTCGAACCGGCACATTTCATGTCAACACTTCGCGGCGTGCGGGCGTCGCGGCTTCACGCTCATCGAGCTGCTGGTGGTGATCGCGGTGATCGCGCTCCTGATGGGGATCCTGCTGCCCACGCTGGCGTCGGCGCGTCGGACGGCGCAGGCGGCCAAGGAACTGGTGGGCGTCAAGCAACTGGGGACGGCGTACACGCTGTACGCGCAGGACAACAAGAGCGCGCTTCTGCCGGGGTATCTGCGCGGCTCGTGGGCGAGGGCGGATCGGCGCAAGTTCATGGTGTACGACAACCCCAACAACGCCAGCGAGGAATCTCGTCTGACGGGGTCGGTGATCCGGCCGTATCCGTGGCGGCTGATGCCGTATATGAACTACGCGTACCCGTCGGTAATCGTGGACAAGGCGCTGCTCGCCACGGCGCAGTCGGCGAGCGACGGCAAGAAGGACGGGCGGGCGTTCCATCGCGTGATGGCGCGTCACCCGAGCTTCGGGCTGAATTCGACCTACGTCGGGGGTGATGCGCACCGGGGCGCGTATTACGCGCCGTCGCTGGCGCGCTGGGGCGCGTTCTATGTCACGCGGCTCGATCAGGTGATCTTTCCCAGCCGGCTGATGGTGTTCGCGTCGAGCCGGGGCGTGCTGCGGGACTCGGGCGGGCAGAAGGTGCCGGGGTACCACCGGCTCGACGGGCCGTGGCGAGCGACACCGACGTCGAACTCGGTGCCGGCGTTCGTGAAGTGGAACGCGCCGAGCCGCTTTGACGCGGACTTGCCGACGACGACGTACGGGCATCTGGACTTTCGGCACGACGGCAAGACGGTCGCGGTGAGCTTCGACACCCACGCCGAGAGGCTCTCGCTGGAGCAGATGGGCGATATGACGCGTTGGGCCAACAAGGCGACGGATCGTGACTGGCACCCGAGGTAAATCGGGGGCGAGCGGCGAGCGGCGAGCGGCGAGCGGCGTGCGGCGTGCGTCGGCGGCGGCGCGATGGCGGGAGGTCAGGCGGTGTCCATGCTCGAACGAATCGGAAGACCTCGGGTCTGGGCAGGCTTGGCTGTCGGCGCGTTGGCGCTGGGTGTCGGCGTCGCGGCGTACGCGTGGCCGGGGTCGCGGACGAGCGCGCCGAGCGCCAAGCAGAGGGCCGCGGCGGAACTGGCGTACCCGGACTCGTCCGGCCCGCTGCCCGAGGCGATCACCGTGACCTACGACGCGGGGAAGAACCGCACGCAGATGTGCGCGGAGCTCGCGGCGCTCTCGGCCAGTGCGCCGGCGGGGTATCGGCTGTCAACAGCGACGATGCGGGTGCGCTCTGAGTTCACGGGCGAGCGCCGGCGAGAGGATCGCGGGGAGCTGTCGGTGCGGGTGGACCTCTTGATCGAGTCGTCGCCTCCCGGGGCGCTGGCGCCCTCTTCGCCGGTGGCAGAGTTGAACGTGAACGGGAAGGTGCTGGCGGCACGCGGGGCGTCGGACGGATCGTCGGGCTACGAGCCCGCCAAGGGCAGGGGTGGTCGGGGCGAGTCGCTGGAGTTTCGTGTCTCGACCAAGGACCTGATCGAGTTGGCGAGCTCGAAGGCCGCGTCGTTGAAAGCGGGCGTCGTGAGTGTGCAACTGTCGGCGCGAGAGATCGCGGTGCTGCGCGAGTTTGCGGCGAGAATGAATCCCAGGCTGGTCGGGGCGAAGCCCTGACCGGAGTGTCCAATCCAGGCCGCGTGACGCGGCGCAGGAGAGAGTCCATGAGAATGCGTCCGAGTATCGCATCGATCGTCGCCGCCGCGGGGCTTGCGTGCTCTGTGCAGGCGCAGGAGTTTGGCCCCGTGGTGATCACGGAGATCATGTACAACCCTCACGGGGTGGACCAGGGGCAGGAGTGGGTGGAGATTTACAATCCGTCGGGGGTGGCCATCGACCTGTCCGCGTGGTCGCTCGAGGACGACGACGGCCAGACCGATGAGTTCGCGCCGGGCACGACGCTGGGGGCGCACTCGCTTGCGATCATCGTGCCCCGTCGGGGCGGGGTGAGCGGGAACGGCACGGCCCGTATGTCGACCTATGTCAACACGCAGGCGTCGGTGGACGCGGCGTGGGGACCGGGGATTCAGGTGATCTGGGTGGAATCGTTCTGGAACTATCCGGGGGACGCCAACCCGGTGGGCGGCACGCTGGACGGCCTGTCGAACTCGCCCAGCGCGACCAACGAGCTGCTGCGTCTGATCGACAGCCAAGGGACGATCATCGACCAGGCGAGCTATGACGACGACGAGGGTGTCGTGACGCACTGGCCCGACGACAACGACAGCGGCTCGATCCAGCTCCTCCGCGATTTCACCGGCAATTTCACCCAGAACAACAACGGCGCGGCGTGGCGTCTCTCGGGCCCCGGCGACGGCCTTGGCTCACGCCTGGCCAACACCGCGCTCCCCGCGTTTCCCGGGCTGGTCTCCTACGGAACGCCCGGCCAGCTCGCCACGCTCGTCTTCATCGACTGCAATTCCAATGGCATCAACGACTGCGTCGATATCGTGAATGGGACCAGCGCCGACGCCTACCCCTACAACAACAAGCCCGACTCGTGCGAGGGCGACTGCAACGTCAACGCCGTGGGCGACCTCACCGAGATCGCGCTGGACTGGAAGAAGGACCGCAACGCCAACGCCCTGCTGGACTGGTGCGAGATCAACAGCGCCGGAGGGTCGGGCGGCGTGGGCGGCGCCAAGGACACCAATGCCAACGGCATCCTCGACTCCTTCGAGAACAAGCCCAACATCGTCATCACCGAAATCCTGTACAACCCCGCGGGCGAGGACGACGGCAAGGAGTTTGTTGAACTCTACAACGCCGGCGCGACGCCCGTCGACATCTCCGGCTGGAAGCTCAGGGACATCGAGGGCGACCCCGCGACCGGCGCGATCCCATCGTCGACGATCCTGCAACCCGGCGAGGTCGTGATCGTCATGGGTGCCACCGGCCCCGGCGTGCCGGTCGACAACGTCGCCCAGTTCAGGGCCGCCTGGCAGATTCCCGCCAACGTGCGAGTGCTGGGCGTTAGCCCCTGGCAGGATCGCGCCCAGCAGGCCACGTCGATCGAAGAGGTCCTCGCGGTCGTCGATTCCAGCGGAGAGCCGGTGGACGTCGTCAACTACGAAAACCTCGAGTTCACGACGGGCAGCATCTGGCCGCAGGACGACGGCGTGTCAAGCCTCACCCTGCTCCCGTCGACTCTGAACAAGTCCGCCAACGACTCCGGCGCAAGCTGGCGACGGTCGATGACCAAGATCGACGGCGCGTATGACAGCCTTCAGTCCGGGTTCTACACCGATGCACGCGCGACCGGCTCGACGGGCTCCCCAGGCCTGGTCTGGACTTCGGCCCACCAAACCCCGACGGGCGAAGCCGTCATCAGCGAGATCATGTACAACCCCAACAGCAACAGCGGCGACGGCACCCGCAACGAATGGATCGAAGTCTTCAACGCCGGAAGCACCACGCTGAACCTTACCGGCTGGTACCTTCGCGACGAGGACGGCCGGACCGGCGTGGTTCCGAACGGGACGACCTTGAAGGCCAACGGAACGATCGTGCTGCTGCCGCGCGGGACCGCCGCGTCGTCGTCGGTCGCGGAATCGGACTTCCGGGCCGCCTGGGGCGACATCTGCAACGTGGTCGCGGTCACGGGATGGTCAGATCAAGAAGTGATCCCCAACATCGGCAACCTCGCCAACAGTCCGAACCCCGGCAACGAAATCCTCACCCTGCGCAAGGGCGACGGCACCGTTGTTGACGTCGTCAGTTTCGACGACGACGGCGTGAACTGGCCCGCCGACGCCGCGACGGCGCCGCCCGGCCTGGGCACCGCGTGGAGCATCTCTCTCAAGCCGGGCTTCTACTCGGCGAGCGCCAACGACCTCGGCACCAATTGGGCCGGGAGCCTGCAGGGCATCGATGGCGCGTTCCTCAACTTGACGACGCCGATCTTCAACGGGTTCGACATCGCCTCGCCTGGAATGGTCGCGGGAGTTACGCCGCCGTCGTGCGGCGGGTGCCCCGCGGACTTCAACGGGGACGGCTTCGTCAACGGGAACGATTACGACGAGTTCGCGTCGGCGTTCGATGTGGCGGACATGGCGGCGGACTTCAACGGGGACGGGTTCGTCAACGGCAATGACTACGATGAGTTCGCGTCGGCCTTCGACGCGGGGTGCTGATGCTGTGACGCCGGTCTCCGATCGCGTGCCTTGAGTATTCCAGGAGCGGCTCGGGCATCGCGGAGTCGCTCGTTGCGACGCTTCGGGGTGTGCCGCCGCCTGATCAAGGAGTGTCGTCGTGTCAACACGGCCCCCGAGATGCTCGGCGGGTTCGACATCCGCGGCTCCATCGACCTCGTCCTGCACTACATCGAGGTTGGCACGAACTACGTGAACGAGATCGGTTTGGACGAGGAGCGGCCGTGCAACAGCATGTGAGCGGTGGCCGAGGAGACTTCGAAGCGGTGTCAAGAAAAGAGCGGCCAGAAGTGGGCCGGCGCGTTCTTGCCCCGAGTCCGAGCCGTTTCCAAAGCTGTCCGCGAATCCGCTGCGGGTTCGGCGATGACCTCGCCGACGTGGAGGCGATGATTAAAGAAACAGCCGCCGCGTTCGAGGCCGGGCGCGCAAATCGCGCCCGGTAAAGTGGAGTCGGCGCGGCATGGAGAGCCACCCAGTCCGCCGGCCAGGGTGCCCCAGGACGCGGCCAAGCCTGGTTCGACGTGCCACCGAGCAGACAACCTCAGCGGCGCGGCATCGACCGCGCGGAGGGCGCCGATGCGTGAAACTCTGAGACTCGATGCCAAGGCGGCGATTCCAAATCACCACGAGCCTTGGCCCGGACCCACGGCTCCGACCTCCAGCGACCTGGGGAGGCGCCGTGGGAAGCGATGCTCCTTGACCGGTTCACCCTGACGCCTAATCCCGACGGGCCGCGCACACTCACCTGCGCCGATTGCGCAGGTTTGGATGAAAAGCCGTCAACCAATGAGCACCACCGCTGCGCGGGGGCGATTTGAGATCGACCGCGGGGTGCTGTGCCCGATGTTGTCCGATTCACCCCGAAACTCCCCCAGTTTACCGGGCATTCCAGGAACAAGCCCCCGTCTCCGAAGGGCAGAGAGCGCGTTTGAAACCGCTCCGCTCGGGGAGTTACCGACGCCCTCGCGGAAACGCGGGGGCGTTGTCTTTGGACCCGTCGCCGCCGGGCCGTGCTCGCCGTCGTCACCCGCGCCCCGGGCGCCGGCGGCACGATCGAACGCACGAGAGCATCCCGACCAGCAGGCCCAGGGCCGCGCCCGGCGCTGGGACGATCCCGAACCGCACGCCGATGCTCGTCGAGGAATAGACCAGCGACGCGGTCATGTCGGGCGGGAGGCCGAGCACCTCGAATGACGAGAAGACGCCCGAGCGTCCACCGGCGAAGGTGATGAGCTCGTAGGCCTCGCCGACCCCTGGGCGATAGGCGGCGTCGAGGACCACGCGCAACAGGCCGGCCTTCTGGTCCGTGAACTGCAGGGATTCCGACAAGCGGATGGTGTCGAACGCGCTCCCGCCCGAGGGTCCTTCGATCTGCATGGTGAAGAGCGCGGAGTCTTCGAGGCGGAGCACCTTCAGGAAGGAAAGCGAGCCCGGAGAGTTTCCCGGGGAGATCTCGCCGTCGACGACCGTGCGCCCGTTGATCGTCCCGTTGCCCGAGAGCAGGCCTGAGAGCGTGATGAGTCCGGTGGTGTCGAGGCGGCCGCCCGCGAGCGTGAGCTCGCTCCCGGGCTCCTGCTCAAAGTCGCCGAGGACGGTGACGACGGAGGGGGTGCGGAATGAAGTCGCCCCGATCTTCATCGTGCTCCCGGTCACGGTGTTGAGCTTTCCGTCGGGGTTGGCGACGGTGAGATTGCGCCCGCCGGTGACGGTGAAGTTCCCGTTGGTCTGCACGGTGCGAAGGACGCTGAAGGCGTCGTTGCCGTCGGCGTCGATGATCGACGACCCGGAGCCGTCGATGGTGAGGTTGTTGTCGATGATCTGGACCTGTGCGTTGTCGGCCTGGAGCGTTCCGCGAACGTTGAAGACACCGCTGGTCAGGCTGCCGCCGCTGAAATTGGTGAGGGAGCTCCCCGGCTTGACGCGGAAGAGCGTCCCGGCGTCGACGTTGAGCACGCCGCTGGGGTTGACGGTGAAATCGCCGCCGGTCGTGAAGTTGCGTGAGTTCCTGATGGTCATCGAACCGGCGTTGTCGATGGTGGCCAGGGTCGTCAGGGCGTCGCCGCCGGATTGGTCGAGGAGCGCCGAGGCGGCGCCGTCGAGCGTGAGCGAGGCGTTGAGCGTGGAGACGGCGGCGTTGTCGACGCGGAGCGTTCCGCCGATCTCGTAGACGCCGGCGCTGAGCACGCCGCCCGAGAGGTTGGTGAGGTTCTTGCCGGTGGCGACCTTGAACTCGGTGGCGGGGCCGATCGAGAGCCTCCCGTTGTTGGTGAAGTCGTCGAGGGTCGTGAAATTGCGTCCGTTCTTGATGGTGAGGACGCCCGCCGTGTCGTTGACGCCGAGGGCGTCGAGCGAATCGAAGAGCGCGCCAGCGCCGTCGAGCGTGACGTCCGCCGCGTTGGTGGCGACGTTCTCGACGACATCGGCCAGGTCGACGAACGAAAGCGCCGCGCCCGCGGAGACCTTCCAGAAGCCGCCCGTGAGCGTCCCGCCGGCGAGGTTGTTGACGCGGTTGGCCCTGAGCTGACCGGTGGTGACCTCGACCACGCCGGTGCTCTGATTGTCGAGGGCGCACCGGTCGAACCTGGTAAGCCCCGCGCTCTCCTTGCGGAACGTCCCGCGGTTGATGAAGGCGCCCTCGGCGCCCATGCCGTTGAATCCGAACGTGGCGGCGGATTGGACGGAGAACACGCTGCTGATCCCGGTGCGGAAGGTCGCGCCCCGCCCCAGGAGGATGTCGCCGGACCCCTGCCACGCGGCGTTGCCGCCGTGATCGACGCCGGTGTCGCATATCTCGTCGCCGATCGCGCTGTTGAACGTCCAGGTGCCGGACGAGACGACCTGCGTGGTGTGGCGGAGCCGCGCGTCGCTGAAGGTGATGTCGCCCAGCACGGTGAGCGTGCCCAGGCCTCCCAGGTCGCGCCGCCCGTTGAACTCCGTGCCCCCCATCAGCCAATCGGTGTTGAGCGTGAGATCGGCGTTGTCGGCCAGCTGCAGGACCGAGCCCGTCGCGTTGAACGTGAGCTTCTCGATGGTCACATCGAGATCAAGGTTGACCGTGTACACCCCGGCGACGCCGATGGTGGCGTTGTAGGTGTTGGGGCCGGCGTTGTTGGGGACCTCGTTCGGAGACCAGTTCAGCGGATTGGACCAATCACCGCTGGCGGGCGAAGCCCAGGAGACTTCCGTCTGCCCGTGTGCTCGCTGGGTCCACGAAACAATGCCGACCGCGGCCAGCGCGGCCATCCCGATCGTTCGACGCTTCATGCCTGTCTCTCCCCGGCTTGCAACCAGCCCGCGGAACGGGCTCCCACACAATCCACCAGCCTATCACGCCGCCGCCTCGTTCCCAAGGTTCATCCGCCAACTTCCGCCAGCGACTTTCGGACCGTGGCCATGTCGTCTGAGTCGTTTTCCATCGCGCCCTGATCGCGGAGGGCCTCGAATACCGCCAGGCTCCTCCTGAATTGCTCCGCCGCCCCGGGATTGTCACCGCGCCGGGCCAGGACTTCCCCAACCTTGTAGTGGCCGCGAGCCAGGTCGAGCTGGTGCTGCTGGATCGGGTCGGACAGGCACACAAGCTCCCGCTGACGCAGCGAACGCCGGAACGTCTCCAGCGATGCATCGAGCATGTTGAGGTCGCGCTGCATGTTCCCGACCTTGTTGAGGCACAGCGCCACGTCGCGCTGCGCCTCGGCGTCCGCCTCGTCGCTCCGCGCCAGACCCTCGGCGATCTCCAACGCCCGCGTGAAGTAATCCAACGCCCGGCGTCGGCAATCCTCCGCGGCCTCCCCGAGCGACTGGGCCTGGCGGACCAACGCCAGCTCCATCAGCGCCGCCCCCGTGTTGTGCAACGCCAGCCAACGATCGCGCGCCAGCTGGCCGTTCTCGGGATGGGCCGCGGCCAGCGACGCAAACCGCTCGCCCGCGCCCTCGGCCTCGGACTGCGCTCGCCGCGCCAGGTCCGCCGCCTTGGCCAGCGCGTCCGTCGCGTCGGCGCCCTCGCGCCGCGCCTTCTCTCCCGCGCGCCGGGCCCTCGAGGCGCCGACCAGCATCGCCGCCGACACCTTGTCGCCGGCCACGCCACCCAGGCGCGCGATCTCCGGGTCCCCCGGGCCCCGCGCTTCCAGGTCCGCGCTCACGGCGCGGTACTCCGCGTCGGCCTTGGCGAGCCATTCCGCGGCCTTGGTGTCGTCGGTCGCTCGCTGGGCGCGCCGGAACCATGTGTCGCCCAGACGCAGCCTCGCCCACGCCCGAGACACCCCCAGCTTGGCGCGCTCCGGGAGCACGCCCCCGGGCGTCGCCGTCCCCAGCGCCGCGGCGCCCGCGATCGCCGCGTCAAACCTCGCGACCGACCCCGACGCGTCGGACTCGGCCCCCTCGAAGTCCAGACGCTCGATCTTGGTCGCCGCCAGGCGGTACAGGCTCCGCCCCAGCCCGGCGTCGACCGCGCAGCGCGCGTCGGCGTCCAGGCCCGGGACCGCGGACAGCGCCACCCGAATCTCGTACGCCCGCGCGTAGTTCTCCTGCGCCAGTTTCGCGGTGCCGGTGCTCGCCAGGTACAGCCCGCCGCGCAGGTCGCCAAGGCGATCGTGCGCGTCCGCGAGATCGATCCGAAGCGCGGTATCGCCCGCGGCCTGGGGCGTCAGCTTCTCGATATACGCGGCCGCCTCCGTCAGCACCCGCTCCCGCGCCCGCGTCGCGCCGCGAAGGTTCCGGACCTCGTCGGCGAAATCGAACATGAGCGTGCGGGCCATCCCGCGCGCCGCGTCAAAGTTCGCCGAGGCGCGCCCACGCTCGACCTCCGCGTTGATCCGCTCGCCCTCGGCCCGCTTGTAGAGCACCGACATCCAGACCGCCACCCCCACGATCGCCAGCAACGCGGCCCCCGACACGACCACCGCCGGGCGGTGGCGGTTGAGCGTCTTGGTCACCACGTACCACCCGCTGTCGCGCTTGGCCTCGATGGGTTCGCCCGAGAGATAGCGCTTCAGGTCACGCGCCAGCTCCCCCGCGTTCTGATACCGACGCTCGCGCTCCTTGGCCAGACACTTCAGGACAATCGTCTCCACCTCGTCGTTGATCTGGCGTCGGATGGTGCTGGGGCGCGCGGGCTGGGCGCGCAGGATGTTCTCCAGCACGTCGCGCATGTTGCCCACAACCTCGTATGGGAACCGGCCCGTCAGCAGTTGGTAAAGAACCACGCCCAGGGAGTAGACATCCGTCCGCACGTCGACCCCGCCGGGCGCACCCTGGGCTTGCTCCGGGCTCGCCCATGGGAGGCTCCCGACGAACTGGCCGGTCATGGTCATCACCGGCGGCCCGCCCTCGCCCTCCGGCGTGCTCACGTCGCCGGCGCTCAGCTTCGCCAGCCCGAAGTCCACCACGATCGGCTCACCCGACGGATCAACGCGGATGTTCGAGGGCTTCAGGTCGCGGTGGATAACGCCCTTGAGGTGAGCCGCGTTGACGGCGTCGCAGATCTTGACGAAGAGGCGGATCGACTCGACCAAGGGTCGTGCGCCTTCGGAGATCACGTCGTCCAGCGCACGCCCCGACACATAGTCCATCACATAGAAGAACGAGCCCGCGATGGTCGTGCCGCTGTCGTGGATCTTGACGATGTTGGGGTGGTTGAGCTGGGCGAGGATCTGCACCTCACGCTCGAACCTGGCTCGCCCCGCCGACCCGATCAGCGGGCCCGAGTGCATGAGCTTGATGGCGACGCGGCGCTTGGTCGCCTTCTGCATCGCCAGGTACACCGCGCCCTGCCCCCCGCGGTGGACCTCGCGGATCAGCTCATACCCCGGGAACACGTCCGCCGGCAAGGGGTCTCGTCCGCGGGCCGAAGCCTCGTCGAGCGGCGTAACCCCTTCCAGAGCCCCTTCGATGAGCGCCCGCTCGCGCTGCCTGGCCGCGGGGTCCGACGCCGGGCCGGCGCCGGGCGGATTGTCGAGGGGATCGTTGCTCAAGCCGCGCCACTCCTCAGGGTTCCGGACTGCGTGGATTCCCCGGCCCCGCATCTTCAACGAAGCCCAAGCCGCGAACTCACGCCGCACGCCGGAATCGTGCTCATTCCGCCCGCGAAAAATACAGCCCGCCCGGACCGAGCAGTTCCCGCAGCCGCTCGTGCGCCCGCGCCCGGAGCATGTAGACCGCGCCGTCCGATTTTCCCATCTCCGACGCAACCTCCGTGATGCTCCGCCCGCCCAGGTCAAAGAGCCGCACCACCTTGGCGTATGGCTCCGGCAGCGAGTCGATGGCTTGCATCAGCGCCCGGTTCGCTTCCCCCTGCGCCGCCGCCCGGCTCGGCGTCGCGCTGGCCACCCCGAGCATCTCGACCAACTGGACCATGGAAGCTTCGGTATCGCCCCCAGCCCCGACACGCCGGCGCGGGTCGGGACGCTTGGCCGCTTCCATCGCGCGCACCGCATCGATCAGATTGTTCTCCGCAAGGCGGCTCAGCCACGCCGCAAACGCGCCCGCGCCCCCGCTCGTGAATCGCTTCAGACGCAAGAACGCCTCGCTGTACGTCACCTGCATCACGTCGTCGGCGTCGAGCGTCGGTCGCAGCGCCCCGGGAACCTTCGATTCGATCCGCGCCCGGATCGGGGGCGAAACCTCCTGCAGCAGCTCGACCAGCGCGGCCCGATCCCCCAGCAACGCCGATTTCAAGAGTTCGTCCTGGCGTGATGCCTCGGCCATGGGGTGTCCCCGCCCTTCCGACACAGGAAGACCGACGCGACCCCCTCACGCGCGCCGCACGCCCCGCAGTCTACCACACGCGCCGAAATTTCTCGCGGAGCGCGTGAGCCGACAGGCCAAGCTCCGTTGACCATCCCGGGCCCGTGCGGACCAGAGACCCGCAGGACCCGGAAACCAGAGCACACCCTTGCTTGAGGAGATTGCCATGAACACCCGTTCCACGACGTCCCTGCGCCCCCTCGCATCCATCGCCCTGCTCGCCGCCGCTGGCCTCGCCGGCGCCGCCCACGCCGGCGTCACCTGGTCGAGCCAGCTCCCGGCCGACTTCTACCAGCACCAGAAATCCGACCCCAAGGCCGACGGCACCTGGATCCCAAACCCGCTCAAGCCCGCCTACGACAGCAAGAACTGGTGGGAGCAGAAGGGCGGATGGTGCGGCACCACCGCCTGGGTCAACGCGATCTACGCCCAGGAAGCCCGCTTCAACGGCGTCTTCGACAACTCCAAACGCAAGGGCGCCGACGCCTCCCACAAGGGCAAGGGCTGGCTCGACCGCTTCAACTACGCCAACGAGGACCTGGCCATCATCGCCGGCAAGAACTACGGGGGAACCGACGGCGCCGTCGCCTGGCGCGACGATATCGTCACCTACACCAAAAACGCCGGCTACGCCAAGCCCGCGATCGACACCTACTACACCGGCGGCGGCAAGATCAAGGTCAAGGACGCCGACGACAACGTCAAGGACTCCGGCTTCTCGACCTTCCTGTCGGTCTTCAACGCGGGCATCAAGTCCAACCGCTCCGTCGTCGTGCACATCAAGGCCGGAACAAACACCACCGCCTGGTGGTGCAAGTCCAACAGCTTCCACGTGATCACCGGCGCCGGCGTCGATTTCGCCAACAACTCCATCATCTACGCCGACCCCGACGACACCTTCCACGGCGGGGGCTGGGACACCGGCTACCAGGCCGCCTTCGATCACCGCTACACCGATACCGACGCGCTCCCCGTCCCCGACGTCACCAAGCAGGCCTCGATCGACAAGTACTACTCCACCGTCAAGCTCGCCGCCGACGGCCTCACCTTCGACAGCGGGCCCTACAAGGGCGCCGTCATCTCGCAGATCTTCACCTACGCCGTCCCGTCCGGCGGACCCATCTCCCTGGCCTCGATCGGTGTGCTGGCGGCGCTGCGCCGTCGCCGCTGAGACCAAGAAGACTCTGCCGAGCCGCGCCGACGACACTCGGCCCGCGACGCCCTCGCTCCGGCGGGGGCGTCGCGGCGCGCGCCGATTCCGATCACGCCCACGCCACCGGCCTCCGCGAAGTTGCCTCGCCGCCCACGCCAACCGCTTCGCCGCGCCGACGTGAGACGCCGCCCCTACTGCCCCTGCGCCAGGCTGTACCCCTTCACCCCATCAAACGTCCGCAGCAGCTCATAGCTGCACACCGTGAACGCCTCCGCGATCTTGTCCATCAGCGCCACGCACCGCGACTGACCGAAGCTCCCCGGCGACACCCCGTCCTTCAGCTCAAACCGCACCCGGTAGTAATCCACGCACTCCGTATACACCGACCCCGTCGGCCACACCTGCGTCCCGCGGTTCGAAATCAGCGTCAATCGGAACGGCGTATCCACGCACGAACGGTTCATCTCCTCCGCCAACGCGATCGGCGACAGCGGCGTGTCCAGATAAATATCGCACCCCACCACCTGCGTCACCACGTTCTTGAACGTCCGCATCACCCGCTGCGACACCGGCTTGTGCGGCCTGACAAACTTCAGCGGCCCCGTCTTCTCATCCACATGCGCCTCGTGCGCACACGCCACCGTCGTCGGCTTGTTCCCCAGGTTCTTCTCGATCGCGCCCACAAACTCCCGCGTCCCCACCGCCGCCCTGCTCTTGTCGCCAAAGTCCCCCGTCCGCACGCCCGATTCCAGCGTCGCAAGAAGCGCGTTCTCGATCGCCGCCGCTTCCTTCACCAGGCACACATGCCGGAGCAGCATCAGCCCCGACAAGATCAAACTCGTCGGGTTCGCGATCCCGCGCCCCGCGATGTCCGGCGCCGTCCCGTGCACCGCCTCGAAGATCGAGATGTTGTTCCCGATGTTCGCGCTGGGCGCAAAGCCAAGCCCCCCCACCAGCCCCGCCACAAGGTCCGACACGATGTCACCCTGCAGGTTCGGCAGCACCACCATCTCATACTGCTGCGGCCTCATCACCAGGTTCATGCACAGCGCATCAACGATCACGTCCTCCTGCTTGATCTCCTGGAAGTCCCGCCCGATCGCCCGGAACCGGTCCAGGAACAGGCCGTCCGTCATCTTCATGATGTTGGCCTTGTGCCCGCAGTGGATCTTGTCCAGGCCCAGCTTCCGCGCCGTCTGGAACGCGAAGCGATGCACCTCGTCGCACCCCGGCGCCGAAATCAGCCGCTTGCACTGGATCATGTCGTTCGACAGGCGATGCTCAACCCCGCCGTAGGTGTCCTCGATGTTCTCGCGCACGATCGCCATGTCGATGTTGATCCCGGCCTTGGAATACACCGTCTCCACGCCCGGCAGCGTCTTGAACACCCGATAGTTCGCGTACGCGTTCCACAGCTTCCGCGCCGTCACGTTGATCGACTTGCCCCCGCTCCCCTTGGGCGTCTCCATCGGGCCCTTGAACAGAATCCCGCAGTCCTCCACCGTCCGGATCGCGCTGTCCGACATCCCGCGCGTGTTGCCCCTCAGAAACTCCGAGCCGCCCATCTCCACGGGCACAAACTCCAACTTCTCCATCACGCCCGCGGCCTTGAATAGCGCCAGCGTCGCCTCCATGATCTCGGGCCCGATCCCATCGCCCGCCGCCAACGCAATCCGCAGACTGTCCGACATCGCCACACCCCATATCACCCGCCGCCCAGGCCCGAAACTCGCCCGGAACGCCGCGGAAAACCGTTCAAGAAACCCAGAACAAACGAGGGGTGAAGGATAGCGCCCGTGCCGCCCCCCGCGAAGCCTGATACGCTTGCCGCGCCCACGCAATCTCTCCATTCACACTCCGCACGCACACCATTTCCCCCGGAGCATCATCATGGCCAAGAAATCGACCAAGAAAGCCGCCCCCAAGAAATCAGCCAA
Organism: Phycisphaerae bacterium; assembly: GCA_016793195.1. Taxonomy (GTDB): domain Bacteria; phylum Planctomycetota; class Phycisphaerae; order Phycisphaerales; family UBA1924; genus JABWBC01. The sequence goes on along the minus strand of JAEUJA010000201.1, from coordinate 7,103 downwards.
GAAAGCGGCCCCCAAGAAGGCCACCAAGAAAACCGCCAAGCCCGCAACCAAGAAACCCTTCGACGCCGTCGCCGCCCGTGCCCACGTCCTGAAGACCCTCGACTTCGCCGCCGGCATCAACAAAAAGCTCGTCGCCGATTGGCCCAAGGACAAGCTCGCCCACCAGGACTCGCCCACCGACAACCACCCCCTCTGGACCCTCGGACACCTCGGCGTCTCCAACCACTGGTTCGCCAGCCTCTACGACGGCAAGCCCGCCGTCGACGCCAAGCTCGAAGCGACCTACGGCGGAAAGTCCAAGCCCTCCGCCAACGCCGCCGATTACCCCTCGCTCGCCGACACCATGAAGCTCTATGACCAGGGCATGGCCCGCCTCAAGAAGGCCCTCACCTCGCCCAAAGACCCGCTCGCCAAGCCCCAGCAGATGGCCGACTGGGTCAGCGACACCATCCACGCCGCCCAGCTCGCCGTCTGGCACGAAGGCTGGCACGGCGGCCAGCTCTCCACCCTCCGCCGCTCCCTCGGCCTCCCCGGCGTCATGTCGTAAACAACGCGCCTCACAAATCAAGCACGTGCCCAGGGTGGCGTGGTCAACCCCGTTGACCACGCGCCCTTCTCCGCCCTCACGTCACGCGTGCTGCGTTCGACACGACCATCCACGCTCCCACATGCGTGATGCCACGCGCCCCGTGACATGCCGTCATGCGCTCCGGGTGGCGTGGTCAACCCTGTTGACCACGCGCCTTGTCTTTCACTTCACCACTTGACCACTCCGCCACTCGACCACTTCATGCCTACCTCATCAGCAGCCCGACCGTGAGGGAGGGCGTGTCTTGCCGTTCACTCCCTTTCTTCTTCCACCGCTCCCGACTCCCCATTCTCCTCTTCCCCCTCCCCTCCTTCCTCTGAGTTCCTCTGCTGTCCTCTGGTTCCACTGCGTTCCGTCTGCCTCTCCCCCAACTCCCCATTCTCCTCTTCCCTCTGAGTTCCTCGGCGCCCCTCTGATTCCTCTGAGTTCTTCTTCACTTCCCTAGTGCCGAGTGCCTAGTGGCTAGTGCCTGCTTACAACCACGTCTGTGCGCACCAATGTGTCCGTCTTTTTCCCCTCTTCTCGGATTCTCGAAAAAAATCTTCACGCTCCTCCACCCCGCGCGCAACCCCCTCCACGGCCTTGCCTTCCGCCCATTCCTAGTGCCAAGTGCCCAGTGCCTAGTGCCTGCTTACCACCGCGCCAGAGCGCACCAATGTGTCCGTCCGCCCATTGGGTAGAGAACGTGTCGACCAAAGGACGTCCGCCGAGCGCGTGCAATTGCCTTTCCCGATACCCGATGCCTGAGGTTCCTCGAATACCGAATCCCGAATGCCGAATGCCGCGTCTTGGCCTCCCCACCCCCGCCCTTCTTGCCTTCCCCCTCCCCCCCGCCTGCAATTCACCCGCATGACCACACGCCACGACATCGCCCGCCTCGCCGCCTCGCAGCTTGCCCGCCGCTCCGGCGAGCTCTCCTCCCTCTCCTGCGTCGTGGGCTTCGACGGCTTCATCGACACCATCATCAAGGTCGTCGATCGCCGCCGCACCATGGCCATGGACGACTACACCCCCATCGACACCATCGAGCAGTTCGCCCTCCGCGCCGCCGCCGCCGCCGGAAAGAGCACCAACATCGAGCTCGTCGACACCGAAGATCGCTTCGGCGGCAACGGCCCGCTCCTGGCCAGCGGCATCGCCCGCCTCGGCCCCCGCGTCACCTACATCGGCGCCGTCGGCGCCGAATCCTCCCCCACCACGCTCCATCCGCTCTTCGCCGAACTCGCCCGCCGCTGCGACCGCGTCGTCCCCGTCGCGCCGCCGGCGCACACCGACGCCCTCGAATTCCGCGACGGCAAGATCATGCTCGGCAAGACCCGCAACATCCAATCCGTCACCTGGGAGCTGCTCAAAGAGCGCATCGGCCTCGCCGCCCTCCGCGAAACCCTCGATCGCGCTTCGCTCCTGGGCATGGTCAACTGGGTCATGATGGGCGGCGCGGAAACCATCTGGCGCGGCCTGATGCGCGAGGTCTTCCCCTCCATCTCGCCCTCACGCAGCGCCAAGGGCATCACCCGCCGAGTCTTCATCGACCTCTGCGACCCCGCCAAGCGCCTCGACGCCGACATCACCCGCGCGCTCTCGCTCCTCCGCGAGATGAACGACCTCGTTCCCGTCACGCTCGGCCTGAATCTCGCCGAGGCCGAACGAATCGCCGGCGTTCTCCGCGTCGACGCCTTCACCGGCCCTTCCAACCAGAGCCTCGGCGCCGCCGTGCGCCACGCCGCCGAACTGCTCCAGCACGCCACCGGCCTTGAGTGCCTCACCATCCACCCGCGAGAAGGCGCCGCCGCCGCCGATCGCACCGGCAACTCCGCGTGGTTCGACGGCCCGTTCACCCTCACGCCCCGCCTCTCCACCGGCGCGGGCGATCACTTCAACGCCGGCTTCAGCTTCGCCCAGTCCATCAACCTCCCGCTCGATCAGTGCCTGGCCGTCGGCTGCGCCGTCAGCGGCGCCTATGTCCGCGACGCCGATTCACCTACCCTGGAACGCCTCACCGGGTTCCTTCGCGAACTGCCGGAACCGGAGAAAGAATGAAGAAGTCACGGAGTCACGGAATTGGAATGCGTCGCGATTCAAGACACGTTGACTCGTTCCGCCTCGTCAACACACGGTCGTCTATCCATGATCCTGCCCCATCCTGTCCTTCCTCTTCTCCTCTTCTCCTCTCCTCCTCTCCTCTTCCGCTCAGTGCTTCTCCGTGTCGCTCCGTGGTGAATAATCTTCAACAATCCCGGCCCAAGGAGTTTCAATGAACGCTAAGCACATCCTCGAATCCCTCGGGCTGGACAAGCACCCGCGCGTCGCCCTCGCCCGCGATCCCGGCGCCGGCTACGCCATGACCGAAAACCCCGCCACAGGCGAGCCTCTGGCCTGGGTCAAGCTCGACGACGCCGCGGCCTATGAAAAGGAAGCCGCCGGCGCGGTCGAGTCCTTCAAGGCCTGGCGCGAGGTCCCCGCCCCCGTGCGCGGCCAGGTCGTCCGCGCCATCGGCGACGCCCTCCGCGCCAAGCGCGAGGCGCTCGGCGCGCTGGTCTCGCTCGAGGTCGGCAAGATCCTCGCCGAGGGCATTGGTGAAGTGCAGGAGTCCATCGACATCGCCGACTTTGCCGTCGGCCTCTCGCGCCAGCTCTACGGCATGACGATGCCCAGCGAGCGCCGGCGCCACCGCATCCAGGAAACCTGGCACCCGCTCGGACCGGTCGGCGTCATCACCGCCTTCAACTTCCCCAACGCCGTGTGGGCGTGGAACGCGATGGTCGCGGCGGTCTGCGGCGACACGATCCTCTGGAAGCCCAGCCTCATGGCGACGCTCACCGCGATCGCGACCAACTCGATCGCGGCCCAGGTCGCCGAGTCGATGGGACATCCCGGCGTCTTCCGCCTGGTGATCGGCACCGACGATGTGGTCGGCCATCGCCTCGTCGCCGACAAGCGCGTGCCGCTCATCTCCGCGACCGGCTCGTGCCGCATGGGCAAGGCCGTGGGCGCCGCGGTCGCGCAGCGGATCGGTCGCACGCTGCTGGAACTGGGCGGCAACAACGCCGTCATCGTCGAGCCCAGCGCCGATCTTGATCTGGCCCTGCGCGCGATCACCTTCTCGGCGGTCGGCACGGCCGGCCAGCGCTGCACGACCACGCGCCGCATGATCGTCCACGAATCGATCGCCGATGCCTTCGTCGCGCGCCTCGCCGCGGCGTACAAGACCATCAAGATCGGCGACCCGCTCGCCGAGGGCACGCTCGTCGGCCCGCTCATCAACGCCCGCGCCGTCGAGGGATACAACCACGCCGTCGCCGAGGCGATCAAGCAGGGCGGCACGCTGGTGTGCGGCGGAAAACTCGCCAAACCCACGGGCCTCGGCGGACACTTCGTCGAGCCCACGATCATCCGCGCGCCCGCCAGCAATCGCCTGCCGATCTCCGACGACGAGACCTTCGCGCCGATCCTGTATGTCTTCACGTACAAGGACCTCGACGACGCCATCGCCATGAACAACCGCGTGGACCAGGGCCTCTCTTCGGCCATCCTCACCAACGACGTCCGCTCGATGGAGCGCTTCGTCGGGCCGGCCGGCACCGACTGCGGTCTGGCCTATGTCAACCTCGCCACCAGCGGCGCGGAGATCGGCGGCGCGTTCGGCGGCGAGAAGGAAACCGGCGGCGGACGCGAGTCCGGGTCGGATTCGTGGAAGGCGTACATGCGTCGCCAGACGGCTACGATCAACGGGGGTAGGGAGCTCTCGCTTGCACAGGGGATTCGCTTTGAATGAGCCAAGACTGAACGACGAGCTCGCCAGGGAGGCCGTCGCCCCGATCCAGTCCGGGATGGTCGTTGGCCTGGGCACCGGCAAGACGGCGTCGCGCGCGATCCTGGCGCTGGCCGATCGCGTGCGCGACGAGCGCCTCGAGATCAACTGCGTCGCCACCAGCCACGTCACCGACACGCTCGCCCGCGCCCACCGCCTGAATCTGATCGACTTCACGCTTATCGAGCGCGTCGACTATTCCTTCGACGGCGCCGACGAGGTCGACGGGCAGATGCGCATGATCAAGGGGCAGCACGGCGCGTTCGTTCGCGAGCGCCTGGTGGCCCGCGCATCCCAGAAGCGCGTCTACATCATCGACGAGAACAAGCTCGTCGAAAAGCTCGGGCAGCGCGCGGCGCTCCCCATCGCCGTCATGCCCTGGGCCCTGGCCTCCATCCGCGCCGACCTGCGCGACATGGGGCTCAACGGCGTGGTGCGGCGCACGATGGACGGGAGCCTGTTCATCTCCGACGGCGCGCAGCTGGTCCTCGACGTCATGGTCGGCGACCGCGACCCCGAGGAACTGGCCGACTCGCTCGACCACATCCCGGGCGTGATCGATCACGGCCTGTTCCTGACCGAGGCCGACGAGGTGCTGGTCCACACCGGCGACACCACGGTGCGGCGCATGACGCGGAGCGAGGTCAGGGCGTAGAGGACCGGCATTCGGCATTCGTGATTCGGCATTCGGGAAGACAGCGGGTTTCACCTGCCGAAGCGCGAACCGGACGACAGGTCGCGGGACGAGCTTGTCTCACCGCGATGCGCGGGCTTTCCTACGATCCTCCGTGTCATTCAACCTTGGACATGATCGCCCGCTGGACGTAGCACCGGGAGTTGTCGGGGTCTCCGAGCGGGAGCTTCCGCCCCTGCCCGACGAAGCGCTGGCCTCGCCGGAGGCACGCGAGCGGCTGCGCGTCGACCCGCGCGCGTGGTTTCCGCGGCCAGAGCAGCCCTTCGAGATCGAGGTCGGCTGCGGCAAGGGGTCGTTTGCGCTCGAGCAATCGCGCGCGTATCCCGACGTGAACCTATTGGCGATCGAGTGGGCCGGCGAGTTCTTTGCGTACACCGCCGACCGAATCCGGCGCGCGGTGCGGCCAAACGTTCGCGTGCTGCACGCGGACGCGGTGGAGTTTCTCCGCTGGCGCGTCCCGGGCGCGATCGCGGGCGTGATCCATCTGTATTTCAGCGATCCCTGGCCGAAGACGCGGCACCACAAGCGGCGCGTGGTGCAGGACCGGTTTCTTTTCGAGGCGTGGCGCGTGCTGGTGCCGGGGGGCGAGCTGCGGATCGTGACGGATCACGACGAATACTGGTCGTGGATGGAGACGTATTTTTCGCGTTGGACCGACACGACGAACGGCACGGGGAACGGCGAAGCGCTGGTCGGGCGCACGGGCGCACCGTTCGAGCGCCGGGCGTTCACGCCGGCGGCATGGGTGACCGAGGGGTCGCTCGTCGGCACCAACTACGAACGCAAGATGTGCGGCGAGGAGAAGCGGCCGCACGCGGTGACGCTGGTGAAGCGGGCATGAAGAGCGCGGTCGTCCTGGTTTCGGGCGGGCTTGACAGCGCGGTGGCGCTGGCGGTGGCGCGGCGGGATGTGGGCGCTGCATCAGAAGCTGGCGCCGGCGCGCGGACCAAGGCGCGGGAAGGCTCGCTGCACGCGCTCTCGATCGATTACGGGCAGCGGCACCGCGTTGAACTCGAGGCGGCGCGCCGGGTCGCGGCGTCGATGGGCGCGACGCACCGCGTGATCTCGATCGACCTGCGCGCGGTGGGCGGCTCGGCCCTCACGGCCGCGATCGATGTGCCCAAGGACCGCGACGCGGACGAGCTTTCGCACGGCATTCCGATCACGTATGTGCCGGCGAGAAACCTGACGTTTCTCTCGATCGCGCTCGGCTATGCCGAGGTGCTGGGCTCGCGCGATCTCTACATCGGCGTGAACGCGGTGGATTACTCGGGCTATCCCGACTGCCGCCCGGAGTTCATCGAGTCGTTCCGGCAGACGGCGAACCTTGCGACCAAGGCGGGTGTGGAGGATCACGACGCGCAATCGCGAGGATTTGAGATCCACACGCCGCTGATGATGATGACCAAGCCCGAGATCATCCGGTTGGGCGTGTCGCTGGGCGTGGATTTTTCGCTGACGACGAGTTGCTATGACCCGGACGCGGCGGGGCGCGCGTGCGGGCGCTGCGATAGTTGCCAGATCAGGCGGCGGGGCTTTTCCGAAGCCGGCGTTGCGGATCCGACGCGGTATGCGCCGAGCACTGGCGGCGGTGTCGAGAAAACAGAGTGCGCGACCAAGGGCGGCGCGCACTCGCGCCATCCGGGCCGGAGCTCGGGCACATGAAGCCCGAGTCGCTCCCCATCAGCGAGACGTTTACGAGCGTGCAGGGCGAGGGGATGCTCGCGGGCATGCCGTCGTTCTTCGTGCGCGTGAGCGGGTGCAACCTGCGTTGTGCATGGTGTGACACGCCGTATGCGAGCTGGAAGCCGGAGCAGACGACGCGGTCGATCGAATCGCTGCTGAACGAAGCGACGGCGTCGGGGGTTTCGCACGCGGTGCTGACGGGCGGCGAGCCGATGATGTTCGACGGGATCGTCGCCCTGGCCGCGGGATTGCGATCGCGCGGCTTTCACATCACGATCGAGACCGCGGGGACGATCGATCGCGAGGTCGCGTGCGACTTGATG
>JAEUJA010000197.1 GCA_016793195.1 Phycisphaerae bacterium | reverse complement strand
TCGATCAGCCCCAGAAACCCGTCCGCGATCCCGACGACCTCGAACCCCTCGCGCATCGCGGGCTTGGCGACGGCACGGATCACCGCGTTCATGCCCGGGCAGTCCCCGCCCGCCGTGATCAGCCCGATCCGCTTCCCCATCACGCATCCTTCCCGACTCGCCGTCTCTCCACCCTTACCACGTCGTCGGGTCGCCCAAGGGCCCGGGGCTCCCGTCCTTCTTCAGGGGCAATCCAAACTCATCCCGTCGCTCCTGCGGCACGTGCTCCACCCACTTCATCTTGTCCGCGTGCTGGAGCTCGTAGATCACCTCAACATCGGGGCGAGTCGCGGTGATCGTCGCCTTCACCGCCTCGGCGTCGGCGTCGTCGAGCACGTAGCCATTCACCAGGAGCGAGCCGCACACGCCGCCGTTGTGTGGCTGCCACGTGACCGCTGCGAACTTCCATTCCTTGAAGAACGCCTGCTGGTGGGTGTCGATATAGGCCTGGGCCCGAGCCATCGCCGCCGATTGCTTCACGCTGTTGCAGGGCGTGAACCACATGAAATACGCGACCACCCCGGCGATCCCCAAGAGCGCGATCGCGTAGAACACCAGCCGCCCGGAACTCCCCCTCCGACTCTCCCACTCGCGCCCCATGTCGCCGCTCCTTGCTGATGCGTCCTTTGGGTGGCCAGGCTTCCAGCGCCCACATCTCCACTCTTCATTTGGTCATTTGACCATTTGACCATTTGACCATTTGACCATTTGGCCATTTGGCCATTTGGCCATTTGGCCATTTGGAGTTTCCTCCCATCATACCGGCCACCGCGCCTTTTCCGCACACGCACGCCCGCCGGCTGGTACCATCCCCCGATGCACGAAATCCGCCTGCAGGTGGCGACGGAGCGCCCCTCGGCCGAGGCCGATGCGTCGCTCTATCTCCACCCCCAGACCCTCGCCCGCCTCGCGAGCTTTGAGCTGCGCGCCAAGATGATCGTCGAGGGGCTCTCCTCCGGCCTGCACCGCTCGCCGTTTCAGGGCTTTTCCGTCGAGTTCGCCCAGCACCGCCCCTACGTCCCCGGCGACGACATCCGCCACCTCGACTGGCGCGTCTTCGGGCGCACCGACAAGCTCCAGATCAAGCAGCACCAGCAGGAGACCAACCTCGACCTCATCTGCCTGGTCGATGCCTCCGGCTCCATGAACTTCGGCTCGCGCCTCTTCGCCGAGGCCTCCGGCGCCGGGCGCGACACCAGCCCCGACGGACGCTCCAATTGGACCAAGTTCGACCACGCCACCGCCATCGCCGCCGCCCTGTCCTCCATCGCCCTCCGCCAGGGCGACCGCGCGGGGCTCATCGTCTTTGCCGACACCGTCCGCGCCGCCATCCGCCGCTCCAGCCACCGCGGCACATGGCGTCAGATCGTGAGCACGCTCGCCACCCATTACGTCCCCGCCGACAACCAGTCGCGCCCCACCGACCTGGCCCGGGCCGTCGACCAGGTCGTCGCCAAGGTCACCAACCACTGCCTCATCGCCATCGTCTCCGACTTTTTCATGGACATCGAGAATCTCCGCGACGCGCTGGCCCGCGCCAAGCACCACCGCCACGACGTCATCGCCCTGCAGGTCGTTGATCGCGCCGAGCTCGACTTTGACATCGACGAGATCGCGCCCTTCGAGGGGCTCGAGGGCGAGGGCCGCCTGAAGATCGACCCCCGCGCCATCCGCGACGCCTATCTCGAAGTCTTCCGCAACCATCTGACGAGCGTCGAGAAGACCGTCCGTTCCATGGGGTTTGATTACCAGCTCGTGAACACCCACGACTGGCTCGGGCCCCCCATCGCCCAGTTCGTCGCGCGCCGAAACGCCCAGCTCAAACGATCCAAGTACGCATGACCATCCATCCGTAGCCCGACCGTGAAGGAGGGCGCTTCCTCTTCCCCAGTCTCGTTGTCTCGCCGTCTCGCTCTCCCCCCATGCCCCCATTCCTTCATCCAACACTTCTCTTCGTCGGCCTGGGATGCGTCGCCATCCCGATCATCATCCATCTGCTCACGCGCCAGCGCCGCCAGCCCATCCCCTGGGCCGCCATGCGCTTCATCATCGAGGCCTACAAGCGCCAACGCCGTCGCCTCACCCTCGAGCAACTGCTTCTCCTGGCCGCCCGCTGCCTTTTGGTCGCGCTCGTCGCGTTCGCGATCGCCCGCCCGCTCCTCTCGTCCGTCACCGCCGCCTCGCGCGCCGCCCGGGTCGTCTACATCCTGCTCGACAACGCCCTCCCCTCCTCTCTCTCCAATCCCGACGGCACAACGCCCCTGGACTCCCACAAACAGGCCGCCATCGACCTGCTCGCCACCCTCGACCCCGCCCGCGGCGATCGCGCCGGCCTGGTCCTGCTCGGTGCCCCCGTTGATCCGGCCGTCGTCCCCGCGTCCGCCGACATCCCCGCGGTGCGCCGATTGATCGAGCAGGCCACGCCGACGGACTCCGCCGCCGATCTCGACGTCGCGTTCTCTCGGCTCGCCCCCGAGCTGGCCGCCGCACCCGCGGACACGCCGCCGGTCACCATCTCGCTCCACAGCGAGTTTCTCGCCGGTTCGATCGATACCCAGCGCAAGCTCGCCGCCCTCCCCGCCCGCGCCGACGCCCCGCCCCACACGATCCTGATCTCGCCGCCGCGAGACACGCCCGTCTCCAACGTCACGATCACCGGCGTCGAGCCGCTGCGTCCCTTGATCCTCGGCAATTCTCCCGCGGGCTCGCAAGCCGACGACCAGGTCCGCGTCCACCTCCGTCGCACCGGCCCGGCCACGTCGCAGGCATCGACCTCGCTGGTCAAGCTCCGCCTCTCGGTCCCCTCCTCTCCGCGCGACGCCGGAGCTGATCTGGCCAGCGCCGACGCCATCGCCAAGTGGTCGCCCGGCGACCGCGAAGCCAGCGTCATCATCTCGATCCCCACCGCGTCGCTCGTCGACGCCGGCCCGTCGGCGCTCATCGCCACGATTGACCGCGATGCCATCGCCTCCGACAACACCTTCCGCCGCCCCGTGCTCGCCCGGCGAGCGATCCAGGTCGCGCTCGTCACCCCGCCGCGCCTTTCCCTGGCCGTCACCATCGACCGCTTCGAGCCCGCCGACTGGCTACGCCTGGCGCTCTCGCCCCAACCCGGCGATTCCTCCCCCATCCGCGTCGTCGACCTCGACCCCCGCGCCATCGCCGAGCCCTCGGCCCTGGCCGGCATCGACGCCGTCATCGCACCGCGACCCGATCTCCTCGATGATCGCGCCTGGACCCGCCTCGCCGAGTTCGCCTCCTCTACGGGCGGCGGCGGGCTTGTCATCTTCGGCACCCCGCCCGGCGCCCGCGCCCACCCCTGGCTCGATCAACTCGAAAGCAAGTTCTCTCTCCGAGTCCCCGGCGACCGCGAGGCCTCGCGCCCCGCCGAGCCGCTCTCGCTCCGGCCCGACACCTCCGCCGCGCTCCTCGCGCTCCTGTCGCCCGAGCTGGCCGAACTCGTCAAGCCGGTGCGCGTCATGGAGCGCCTCCGCCTCGACGCGCCGACCGACCCCTCGCTCTCGCTCCTCACGCTCTCCGACAACTCGCCGCTCCTCCTCATCCCCGCCCCCGCGGAATCCGTCAACGCCGCCGCGCCCTCCCCGCGCCCCGTCTCGCGCGCCGCGGTCCTCCTCTTCACCGCGCCCTTCGACCTGGCCGCCACCGATCTGCCCGCGCGCCCGCTCATGCTCCCGCTCATCCAGGAACTCGTGCGTCAGGGCGTGGGGGGCGCCTCGGCCTCGCTGGCGTCCTCCGCCGGCGCGCCCATCGCCGCGCCACCCGACGCCGCCGTTCTCGCGCCCATCCCCAGCGACGCCGGCCCGCAGATCTCCGTCTCCTCCGCGCCGTTCGCGCCGCGCCGCGCCGGTCTGTGGCGCGTCCAAGACTCGCGCGGCAGCGCCCTCTCTCTCCTGGCCGCCAACGCCGATCCACGCGCCGCCAACACCAGCACCACCACCCGCGAACAGGTTCGCGCTTACCTCGCCGCCGCGCTCCCCGCCGGCACGCCCGACACCCAGCTCGCCTTCACCGACTCGCCCGCGCCATCCTCCAACCCCACGAATCCAAGCCAGCCCGCGCCCGATCCACGCTCGCCGCTCCCCGCGTGGCTCCTGGCCGCCGCGGCCCTCGTCGGCGTGATCGAGTTGGCGCTCGCCCGCGTCTTCAGCCACGCCCGCCGCCTCTCGCCCGGACTCTCCGCCTCCATCGCCGCCCGCAACACCTCGCGCGTCGGCGCTCGCGCCGCCGCCCCCACCACGGAGCACCAGGCCGCATGAACGACCTGCTCCTCAAACTCCTGGGTGTCGACGCCGCCCCCTCCGCCGACCCCGACCTGCGCTTCGAGTTCGCACTCGCCGCGCCCCTCTGGGCGTGGTTCCTCGCGCTGGCCGCCTGCGTCTCCCTGGCGGCCTGGAGCTACGCCCGCCTCGATGGCTCGCGCCCCATCCGCGTCGCCCTGGCCTCGCTTCGCGCCCTCTCGCTCCTGGTCATTCTCCTGCTGGCCGCCGGCCCGCGCCTCGTCCGCCAGCCCGAACGCATCGAGCAGGACTGGATCGTCGTGCTCGTTGATCGC
>JAEUJA010000196.1 GCA_016793195.1 Phycisphaerae bacterium | reverse complement strand
TCGATCAGCCCCAGAAACCCGTCCGCGATCCCGACGACCTCGAACCCCTCGCGCATCGCGGGCTTGGCGACGGCACGGATCACCGCGTTCATGCCCGGGCAGTCCCCGCCCGCCGTGATCAGCCCGATCCGCTTCCCCATCGCGCATCCTTCCCGACTCGCCGATTCCCACCCTTACCACGTCGTCGGGTCGCCCAAGGGCCCGGGGCTCCCGTCCTTCTTCAGGGGCAATCCAAACTCATCCCGACGCTCCTGCGGCACGTGCTCCACCCATTTCATCTTGTCCGCGTGCTGGAGCTCGTAGATCACTTCAACGTCGGGGCGCGTCGCGGTGATCGTCGCCTTCACCGCCTCGGCGTCGGCGTCGTCGAGCACATAGCCGTTCACGAGGAGCGAGCCGCACACGCCGCCGTTGTGCGGCTGCCACGTGACCGCCGCGAACTTCCACTCCTTGAAGAACGCCTGCTGGTGGGTGTCGATGTAAGCCTGGGCCCGCGACATCGCCGCCGACTGCTTCACGCTGTTGCAGGGCGTGAACCACATGAAATACGCGAGCACCCCGGCGATCCCCAAGAGCGCAATCGCGTAGAACACCAGCCGCCCGGAACTCCCCCTCCGACTCTCCCACTCGCGCCCCATGTCGCCGCTCCTTGCTGGCCGCGTGCTCGGTGACCTGCCTCTTGAGTTGCACCGCTCTCCAGAGTGGTGCTCTTCTCTTCATTTGCCATTTGGCCCTTTGCGATTTGGCCCATTGACCCGCCATCATACCGGCCACCGCGCCTTTTCCGCACACGCACGCCCGCCGGCTGGTACCATCCCCCGATGCACGAAATCCGCCTGCAGGTGGCGACGGAGCGCCCCTCGGCCGAGGCCGATGCGTCGCTCTATCTTCACCCCCAGACCCTCGCCCGCCTCGCCAGCTTTGAGCTGCGCGCCAAGATGATCGTCGAGGGGCTCTCCTCGGGCCTGCACCGCTCGCCGTTCCAGGGCTTCTCCGTCGAGTTTGCCCAGCACCGCCCCTATGTCCCCGGCGACGACATCCGCCACCTCGACTGGCGCGTCTTCGGGCGCACCGACAAGCTCCAGATCAAGCAGCACCAGCAGGAGACCAACCTCGACCTCATCTGCCTGGTCGACGCCTCGGGCTCCATGAACTTCGGCTCGCGCCTCTTCGCCGAGGCCTCCGGCGCCGGTCGCGACACCAGCCCCGACGGGCGCTCCAACTGGACCAAGTTCGACCACGCCACCGCCATCGCCGCCGCCCTTTCCTCCATCGCCCTCCGCCAGGGAGACCGCGCCGGCCTCATCGTCTTCGCCGACACCGTCCGCGCCGCCATCCGCCGCTCCAGCCACCGCGGTACCTGGCGTCAGATCGTCAGCACGCTCGCCACCCACTACGTCCCCGCCGACAACCAGTCGCGCCCCACCGACCTGGCCCGGGCCGTCGACCAGGTCGTCGCCAAAGTCACCAACCACTGCCTCATCGCCATCGTTTCCGATTTTTTCATGGACATCGAGAACCTCCGCGACGCGCTGGCCCGCGCCAAGCACCACCGCCACGACGTCATCGCCCTGCAGGTCGTCGATCGCGCCGAGCTCGACTTTGACATCGACGAGATCGCGCCCTTCGAGGGGCTCGAGGGCGAGGGCCGCCTAAAGATCGACCCCCGCGCCATCCGCGACGCTTATCTCGAAGTCTTCCGCAACCACCTGACGAGCGTCGAGAAGACCGTCCGATCCATGGGCTTCGATTATCAGCTCGTGAACACCCACGACTGGCTCGGGCCCCCCATCGCCCAGTTCGTCGCACGCCGAAACGCCCAGCTCAAACGATCCAAGTACGCCTGACCGCCACTCCGTAGCACGACCGTGAAGGAGGGCGTTTCCTTTTCCTTTTCCTCTTCCCCTGGCTCGCTGTCTCGCTGTTCCGCTGTTCCGCTGTCTCGCTGTCTCGCTCTCCCCCACCCATGCCCCCATTCCTTCATCCAACACTTCTCTTCATCGGCCTGGGATGCGTCGCCATCCCGATCATCATCCATCTGCTCACGCGCCAGCGCCGCCAGCCCATCCCCTGGGCCGCCATGCGCTTCATCATCGAGGCCTACAAGCGCCAGCGCCGCCGTCTCACCCTCGAACAGCTTCTCCTGCTGGCCGCCCGCTGCCTCTTGGTCGCGCTCGTCGCCTTCGCGATCGCCCGCCCCCTCCTCTCGTCCGTCACCGCCGCGTCGCGCTCCGCCCGCGTCGTCTACATCCTGCTCGACAACGCCCTCCCTTCCTCCCTCTCCAATCCCGACGGCACAACGCCCCTGGACGCCCACAAGCAGGCGGCCATCGACCTGCTCGCAACCCTCGACCCCGCCCGCGGCGATCGTGCCGGCCTCATCCTGCTCGGCGGCCCCGTCGATCCCGCCGTCGTCCCCGCGTCTGCCGACATCCCCGCCGTGCGCCGATTGATCGAGCAGGCCACGCCGACGGACTCCGCCGCCGATCTCGACGCCGCGTTCTCACGCCTCGCCCCCGAGCTAGCCGCCGCGCCCGCGGATACGCCGCCGGTCACCATCTCGCTCCACAGCGAGTTTCTCGCCGGCTCGATCGATACCCAGCGCAAGCTCGCCGCCCTCCCCGCCCGCGCCGACGCCCCGCCCCACACGATCCTGATCTCGCCGCCGCGAGACACGCCCGTCGCCAACGTCTCGATCACCGGCGTTGAGCCGCTGCGTCCATTGATCCTCGGCAACTCGCCCGCAGGCTCGCAGGCCGACGACCAGGTCCGCGTCCACCTCCGCCGCACCGGCCCGGCCACGTCGCAGGCCTCGACCTCGCTGGTCAAGCTCCGCCTCGCCGCCCCCTCCTCCCCGCGCGACGCCGGAGCATCGCCCGATCTCGCCAGCGCCGACGCGATCGCCAAGTGGTCGCCCGGCGACCGCGAAACCAGCGTCATCATCTCGATCCCCACCGTGTCGCTCGTCGATGCCGGTCCCTCGGCGCTCATCGCCTCCATCGACCGCGACGCCATCGCCTCCGACAACACCTTCCGCCGCCCGGTGCTCGCCCGCCGCGCGATCCAGGTCGCGCTCGTCACCCCGCCGCGCCTTTCCCTGGCCGTCACCATCGACCGCTTCGAGCCCGCCGACTGGCTGCGCCTGGCGCTCTCGCCCCAGCCCGGCGATTCCTCACCCATCCGCGTCGTCGACCTCGACCCCCGCGCCATCGCCGAGCCCTCGGCCCTGGCCGGCATCGACGCCGTCATCGCCCCGCGACCCGATCTCCTCGACGACCGCGCCTGGACCCGCCTCTCCGAGTTCGTCTCCTCTACGGGCGGCGGCGGACTGGTCATCCTCTGCACCCCGCCCGGCACACGCGCCCACCCCTGGCTCGATCAACTCGAAAATAAGTTCTCCCTCCGAGTCCCCGGCGACCGCGAGGCCTCGCGCCCCGCCGAGCCGCTCTCGCTCCGGCCCGACACCTCCGCCGCGCTCCTCGCGCTCCTGTCGCCCGAGCTGGCCGAGCTTGTCAAGCCGGTGCGCGTCATCGAGCGCCTCCGCCTCGACCCGCCCACCGATCCCTCGCTTGCGCTCCTCACGCTCTCCGACAACTCGCCGCTCCTCCTCATCCCCGCCCCCGCGGAATCCGTCAACGCCGCCGCGCCGTCGCCGCGCCCGCCCGCTCGCGGCACGATTCTCCTCTTCACCGCGCCCTTCGACCTGGCCGCCACCGATCTCCCCGCGCGCCCGCTCATGCTCCCGCTCATCCAGGAACTCGTCCGGCAAGGCGTAGGCGGCGCCTCGGCCTCGCTGGCGTCTTTCGCCGGCGCGCCCGTCACCGCCCCCCCCGACGCCGCCGTTCTCGCGCCCATCCCCAGCGACGCCGGCCCGCAGATCGCCCTTTCCGCCTCGCCGTTCGCGCCGCGCCGCGCCGGCCTCTGGCGCGTCCAAGACTCGCGCGGCAGCGCCCTCTCGCTCCTGGCCGCCAACGCCGATCCCCGCGCCGCCGACACCAGCACCACCACCCGCGAACAGGTTCGCGCCTACCTCGCCGCCGCGCTTCCCGCCGGCACGCCCGATACCCAGCTCGCCTTCACCGACTCGCCCTCGCCATCCTCGGACCCCACGAATCCAGCCCGGCCCGCGCCCGATCCGCGCTCGCCGCTCCCCGCGTGGCTCCTGGCCGCCGCGGCGCTCGTCGGCGTGATCGAGCTGGCGCTCGCCCGCATCTTCAGCCACGCACGCCGCCTCTCGCCCGGGCTGTCGGCCTCCATCGCCGCCCGCAACACCTCGCGCACCAGCGCTCGCGCCACCGCCCCGACCACGGAGCACCAGGCCGCATGAACGACCTGCTCCTCAAACTCCTGGGCGTCGACGCCGCCCCCTCCGCGGACCCCGACCTGCGCTTCGAGTTCGCACACGCCGCGCCCCTCTGGGCGTGGTTCCTCGCGCTGGTCGCCTGCATCGCCCTGGCGGCCTGGAGCTACGCCCGCCTCGACGGCTCGCGCCCCATCCGCGTCGCCCTGGCCTCGCTTCGCGCCCTCTCGCTCCTGGTCATTCTCCTGCTGGCCGCCGGCCCGCGCCTCGTCCGCCAGCCCGAACGCATCGAGCAGGACTGGATCGTCGTGCTCGTTGATCGC
>JAEUJA010000148.1 GCA_016793195.1 Phycisphaerae bacterium | reverse complement strand
GCCGTTCTTGCACTGGGCCGGCCCGACCGAGTGGGGCGCGATCGAAGACCCGACCTACGGCGGGCCGGGCACGCGCTGGAAGCTGGAGAACAACGCCGACGCGCCGATGAAGGTGGTCTTCGGCATCTCGTGGCGCGACGCGGCCCTCTACTGCAACTGGCTCCACAACGGCAAGTCAAGCGACCCCGCGTCGTTGTTGTACGGCGCGTACGACGTCTCGACGTGGGGCGACAGCGCCGACGGCTCGTTCACCGACGCGCTCACCCACCTCCCGGGCGCGAAGTACTACCTCCCGACCTATGACGAAGCGCTGAAAGCCAGCCACTACGACCCGAATCGCTACGGCCAAGGTCAGGGTGGGTGGTGGCTGAACAAAAACGCCTCGGATTTCGACCCGATCCCCGGCCCTCCCGGAGTCGGCGAAACCAGCCACGGCTGGACCGACGGCTTCGGAGCGGAATACGACATTCCTCTCGGGGCGTATCCCGATTCCCTTTCGCCGTGGGGAATGCTCGACACCAGCGGCGGCACGCCGGAATGGACGGAGGGATATGCGCCCCGCTCTGGTCCGCCAACGGAACGTTTTCTGTTCGGAAGCCGCGCCGGAACGGGCTTTGGCGGCGATCCGGTGTGGGGAGTCTCCAGCACGACGCCCGATTCAACCGGGTTGTATGGCTTTAGGATTGCGTCTGCGGTCCCGGCACCCGGGGCGTCCGTGGTGAGCGTTGGCTTGTGCGTCTTCATTCTTCGGAGGCAACGAAAGGAGTTGGACACATGAAAGCGGCAATCGCGTTCGCGTCAATTCTCTTCGCCAACGCGAACATCACTCTCGCTGATATTCCCATCAAGGAGTACGACGAAAACGGAACGCTCCTGACGCCCGTACAGTCCGCCGGTACTTCCGACACGATCATCACGCTCAAGAGCGCCACCCGGTTCGTCGACATTCTCCCGCCCGACAACGCCACCACGATCCCCAAGATCACGTTTGAGGGTGGGCCTGAAACGACTCCCCCACTTTCTCGTACCATCCCCGCATGATCCGACTCGAGGGGCTGACGAAGAAGTTCGGCGAGCGCGAGGCCGTGCGCTCGCTGTCGCTTGAGATTGCGCGGGGCGAGGTGTTCGGGCTGCTTGGGCCCAACGGCGCGGGCAAGACCACGACGATCTTGATGGTGATCGGCACGCTGGTGCCCACGAGCGGCGATGTCCACATCGACGGCAAGTCGCTGGGGGATGATCCGTCGCTGCGCCGTCGCGTGGGCGTGGCGCCGCAGGCGCTGGCGCTGTACGAGGACCTGACGGCCCGCGAGAACCTGGCGTTCTTCGGCGGGCTGTATGGGCTGCGCGGGCGCGAGTTGAACGCGGCGGTGGATGGGGCGCTGGAGATGGTCGGGCTGCGCGATCGCGCGGGCGATCGAGCGAAGACGTTTTCGGGCGGGATGCAGCGACGCCTGAACCTGGCGGCGGCGCTGGTGCACGGGCCGGATGTGCTGCTGCTGGACGAGCCGACTGCCGGCGTTGATCCGCAGTCGCGGAACTCGATCATCGAATTGGTGCGGTCGCTCAAGGGACGCGGGACAACGATCGTGTACACAACGCACTACATGGAAGAGGCCCAGAAATTGTGCGATCGCGTCGGCGTGATGGATCGCGGATCGATGCTGGCGATGGGCACGATCGATGAGCTGCTGAGGGACCACGGCGGGGACTCGGTCGTGGTGTATCACGACGCGGAGGGTGAGCGGAAGGTCGTGACGCGGGACCCGGCGGCGGAGGTCGCGCGATTGATCGAGCGCGGCGTGCGCTCGGGGCTGCGGATCGATCGGCCCGATCTTGAGTCGGTGTTTCTGAACCTGACGGGGCGGGCGCTGCGCGACGGAGGTGCCGAGTGAACGCCGTCATCCGAATCGCGATGAAGGACCTGCGGCTGCTCGTGCGGGACAAGGCCGACGCGTTCTTTACGTTCGTGTTCCCGCTGCTCATCGCGCTGTTCTTTGGGTACGTCTTTGGCGGCGGGGGAGGCGAGAAGAGCGCGATGCCGGTCGCGGTCGTGAACGAAGACGGCGGGGCGTCGTCGAAGTGGTTTGTGGAGCAACTGAGCAAAGCAGGCGGGATCGAGGCCAAGCCGGCGGAGACGCGCGAGGCGGGCGAGCGGCTGGTTCGCAGGGGCGAGGCCGCGGCGTGCGTGATCGTGCCCCAGGGCTTCGAGGACTCGACGAAGAAAGTGTTCTCCGGCGGCGGGATGCGGCTGGAGGCGATCGTCGATCCCAAGCGCTCGGCCGAGGCGGGGCTGCTCGAAGGAAGACTCAACGAGCTTGGGTTCCGCCTGCTCTCGCGGGCGTTCACGGATTCATCGATGATGAACTCGTTTCTCGATTCGGCGCGCCAGGACGTCGCCAAGTCGGCGGGGCTCTCGCCGCTGCAGAAGGGCGTCTTCGGCACGTTCTTCGACAGCGTGTCGTCGCTGACCAAGGAAGTCACGAGCAGATCGACCGTGGGCGATACGAACGACGGCGAGACCAGAGGCGGAGAGTCAAAGGAAGGCGCGGCGGGCGGATCGGCTGGTGATACCGGCGGCGGATTCCGACCGGTCACGGTCACGATGCACGAATTGCAGATGAACCCTCACTCGCCCAACAACTCGTTCGCGGTGTCGTTCCCGCAGGGCGTGGTGTGGGGGCTTATGGGGTGCGTGATGGCGTTCGGCGTGTCGCTGGTGCAGGAGCG
This sequence comes from Phycisphaerae bacterium, assembly GCA_016793195.1. Lineage (GTDB taxonomy): Bacteria > Planctomycetota > Phycisphaerae > Phycisphaerales > UBA1924 > JABWBC01. Next base: position 23,142 of record JAEUJA010000148.1, on the reverse strand, counting down.
ACGGCGCGGCACGCTGCTGCGCCTGTGCGTCGCGCCGATCACGAAGGACCAGATCCTGTTGGGAAAGGCCGCGGCGTGCTTCGCGTCGTGCGTCATCGTGCAGGTCATCCTGCTGGTCGTCGCTCGGCTGATGGGCGTAAAGATCGGGCACCCGGCGATCATGGCGGCGGCGGTGCTGGCCTCGTCGGTCGGATTCACCGGCGTGATGATGCTGCTGGCGGGCTTGTCAAAGAGCGAAGGGGCGGCCCAGGGATTCGGGCGGGCGCTCCTGCTCGTGCTCGCGCTCATCGGCGGCGGATCGATCCCCCTCTTTTTCATGCCCAAGCTCATGCAGCAGATCAGCAGCGTGTCGCCGTTCAAGTGGGCGACCATTGCGATCGAGAACGGCCTGTGGCGCGCGGATGGATGGGACGCGATGCTGCTGCCGGGCGGGGTGCTGCTCTCGATCGGGGTGATCGGGTTCTGGGTCGGTCGCTCAGCGATGGTCCGTTCCAGGCATTCCTATGATTATTTATGATCCGGATTGCACGGGTCCGATATGGGGAGTTTCCCGCACAGTGGAGGCCCCATGAAAATGAGCAGAACCGCACTCGTCAAGTTCGGGCTTGCTTTTCTGGTACCCGCTTTGGCACAGGCCCAGCATTTCCAGTGGACCCAACAGCTTGTCACTGGCCCATCACCGCGGAGTTGGTCCGCGATGGCGTACGACGCCGCCCGCCATGAGGGTGTGCTCTTCGGGGGCTGGCTGGGAGGCACTTCATACAACTACAGCAATGAGACTTGGGTATGGAATGGGTCAGCGTGGACCAAGAAAGACGCGGTCGGTCCATCGGCGCGGGTTGAGCACGCGATGGCCTATGACTCGGATCGTCACGTGACGGTCCTCTTTGGTGGCGCGACTGGACCATCGACCGAGAGCGGTGAGACCTGGGAGTGGAATGGGGCCAACTGGAGCCTGGAATGCGATTGCGGCCCCTCGCCGAGAGACAGCGTCGGGATGGCGTACGACTCGGTCCGCCACGAAACGGTTCTCTTCGGTGGCTACGGCGACAACAGCGAGACTTGGGTGTGGGATGGAACGACCTGGACTGAGAAAGTAACGGTCGACGGCCCGTCGAAACGTTGGGGATGCGCGATGGCCTTCGACACCAGCCGCGGCGAGACCGTCCTTTTCGGGGGCTATACCTATGACGGCCTGATTGTCTACGGCGACACCTGGGTGTGGGATGGAAACTCTTGGACCGAGAGAGACGTCCCGGGCCCGTTGGCGCGGGTGGGGCACACGATGGTCTACGACGAGTGTCGCGGCGTGGTCGTCCTTTTCGGAGGAGAAAGCACCAACGCCGGCGCGAAACTCGGCGACACATGGGAATGGAATGGGAGTGCGTGGACCCCGCAGAACATCAGCGGCCCCTCGCCACGGGCCTATCACGCGATGGCCTATGACACCGACCGCAGCAAGACTGTTCTCTTTGGTGGTTCGCCGGCGAACGGTACGGTCAACGGCGAAACTTGGCTGCTTCGCACGCCGCTCGCCATCACGACCCAGCCATTGTCCGCCGCAACATGTCCTTCTGGCACGGCGGAGTTCCACGTCCTAGCGGGTGGCACATGCCCGATCACATACACGTGGCAGGCGCAGGACACGGGGCCTTGGATGAACCTTGTTGACGGTTCTAATGTCGGCGTCGGCTCGGCGTTTGTCGGAACCGTCTCCGGCTCGGGCACCGGCAACTTGATGGTGGGGCCGTTGATGTCGGTCAACCCGAATGCGGGCTTCATCCGCTTCCGCTGCATCGTCTCTGACACGACCGGCAGCGTGACCAGCAGCCAGGCTTTCCTCATCCTCTGTGCCGCCGATTTCAACTGCGACGGCTTCGTGAATGGCGATGACTACGACTTCTTCGCTTCGTTCTTCGAGGACGGTGACATTGGCGCGGACCTCAATACCGATGGCTTCGTCAACGGCGACGACTACGACTTCTTCGCCGAGCATTTCGAGAGCGGTTGCTGAGACTCGCGGCGCGAGCTACCACGCTTCAATTTGCAAAATCCTCCAACCCGAGGTCCAGCCTCGGGTTTTTTCGTGGGTGCGAGAGGTGGTTGGGCGGGGTGGATGGGCCGCGTGGGGGTGCGTCCCTAAACTCGTTCCACGCACCATGATCCTGTCGCGCGGGCGGCGGGCGTCTTGGGCGGGTAGCTCAGCGGCTAGAGCATTCGCCTTACACGCGAAGGGTCCCGGGTTCGAATCCCGGCCTGCCCATTACTGATGTCGAAGACCAGCGTGAACACGCTCGATGTGCTCTATGCCGTAGGGGGCGTGATCTCGGCCCCGTTCTGGGCCCGAAAGCAACGAGGCGGGTGGTCGGAGCGCTTCGGCAACACGGCGGCATTGCCCGCGCCGCGACGCCCGCGGGTGCTTCTGCACGCGGTATCGGTGGGCGAGGTGAACGCGCTTCGCCAGGTCGTGCCGGTGCTCGCGGAATCCTGCGAGGTTGTGGTGTGCGCCACCACCGATACCGGCCTGAAACGCGCGGCCGATCTCTTTGCGGCGAATCACGCGGTGGTGCGCTATCCGCTGGATTTCTCGCGGAGCGTGGCGAAGTTTCTGGATGCCGTGCGCCCGGATGTCGTCGGGCTCGTCGAGCTTGAGGTCTGGCCGAATTTCGTTGGGGCGTGCGTGGCGCGGGGCATCCCCGTCGGCGTGGTCAACGGGCGATTGAGCGCGCGGTCGTTCAAGGGCTATCGACGGATCCGCGGCGTGATCGGGCGCACGTTCCGGGCGCTTTCGTTTGCGGCGGTGCAGGACAGCGACTACGCCGAGCGATTCCTGGCGATGGGCGTGGCGAAGGAGCGGCTGTCGATCACGGGCTCGATGAAGTGGGACGCGGCCAAGATCGAGGACGGCGTGGCGGGCGCGGAAGACCTGGCCCGGGCCCTCAAAATCGATCGCTCCAAGCCTCTGATCGTGGCGGGGAGCACGGGGCCCGATGAGGAGGCATTGCTGCACGCGGCGTGCCCGGCGGAAGTTCAACTTCTGTGCGCGCCGCGCAAGCCGGAGCGGTTCGAGGAGGCGGCGGCGGCGATGCCGGAGTGTGTTCGGCGGAGCAAGCCCGGATCAGGGCGGCCCGCCTCCGGGCGGTTTCTGCTGGATTCGATCGGCGAGCTGCGCCAGGCATATTCGCTGGCGACGCTGGTCGTCGTCGGACGGTCGTTTGGCGACCAGTATGGGTCGGACCCGATCGAGCCGATTGCATTGGGCAGGCCGACACTGATCGGCCCGGCGGTGTCGGACTTTGCGAGCATCGTGCGGGAGTTTGAGGGTGCGGGGGGAATCGCCCGGACGGACCGGGGGAGCCTGGCGGCGGACCTCGCCCGGTGGATCGCGGATGAAGCGGGGCGGGCGGGGCTGACGGAGCGGGGGAGGGCCTGTATCCGATCGAATCAGGGGGCGAGTGCCCGGCACGCGGGCATGTTGGCGGAATGGGCGTGCCGGGCGGCGGCAGCGCGGACTTGTTCCGGAGGGTCGGGGGACTCGGGGCGAGGGTGAACCAGTTGGGGCATCGGGCCGGTGGGAAAGTCGGGCGGGGATGGGGGTTTGGGAGAATTCCTGAACTTTGTTTGGATGGGGCCGGGGTGGACTTGTGCCCGGAGCGGTTTCCTGTGACAATGATTGGTGTCGGGCCTGTCCGTCGTGAGTGCCTTCGGGCGGCGGTCCACCGGGCTTGGTGTCGGGGCGTGGTCCTGACTCCGGGTTGGTAGCGTCGTGGCGCGGGAGCGTGACGGCGCCGGCCGCGCTTTGGGCGCCCGAAGCTCCCCTTGGATTCGTTTTTCGGAGTTCGCGAATGCCGCGTCAACGTTTGTCCGTCGCCGGTCGTCCGGTGAATCTGATCGAGTCGCTGGAAGGCCGCCTGTTCCTCGCGGGAGACCCGTGGGACCTGAAGACCGCGACGGGCGAGCCCCTGGGTTCGCCGTCGAAGATGGAGTGGCGGGGCGTGACGATGGACGTCGCCGCCGGGTCGTGGGTGCTGTCGTTCAGCGACCGCCTGGGCAACCAGGTGGCGGAGACGACAGCCAGGGCGATCGCGGCGGAATTGGGCGTGAGCGCCGACATGGCGTACGGCATCGGTCGCGGGCGCTGGGCGGCGCTGCGCACGACGGGGATTGTGACGCAGGACGCGATCACGCGCGCGCTGGGCAAGTTCCCGGTGCTGACGAGCATCGAACCCGACCGCATCTCGCACACGGCGCGGGTGCCGAACGATCCGCAGTTCGTGCAGCAGTACACCTACCAGAACGTGGGGCAGAACATCGTGGGGCAGGACGGCGTGATCGACGCCGACATCGACGCCACGGAGGCATGGGACAAGACCATCGGCTCCCAGGACGTCCTCATCGCCATCATCGATACGGGCGTTCAGGTCGACCACCCCGACCTCCAGGCCAACATCTGGAAGAACCCCGGCGAGATCAGCGGCAACGGGATCGACGACGACGGGAACGGCTTCGTCGACGACAGGAACGGCTGGGATTTCGGCGAACTCGACAACAACCCCGACGATGATCAGGGTCACGGCACGGCCGTCGCGGGCGTCGTCGGCGCCGTCGGCAACAACGGCATCGGCGTGACGGGCGTCGCGTGGAACGTCGGCATTGTCCCGCTCAAGATCGCGGACCGCTTCGGGAGCCTGGTGCTCTCGGCGATCATCGGATCGCACGATTACGCGACCATGCTCCGCGAGCAGGGCTTCAACCTGGTCGCGTCGAACAACAGCTACGGCGGTTTCGCCAGCTCCTTCTACGCCGACGCGCCCACCGGCTTTGACCCCGAGAAGGACTCCATCCAACGGTTTATCGACTCGGGCGGCGTGTTCGTCGCCGCCGCCGGAAACTCCGCGTTCGACAACGACAACCCGGACGTCACGGCGTTCCCCGCGTCGTACAAGCTCCCGGGCCTGGTCGCGGTCGCCGCCACCGACAACACCGACGCCCTGGCGAGCTTCAGCGATTGGGGCGCCGAGTCGGTCGACCTGGGCGCGCCCGGCGTGTTCAATTACACCACCGCCATGGGCTCGGGCTATACGTTTATCAGCGGCACGAGCTTCTCCTCGCCCACCGTCGCCGGCGCCGTCGCCCTCCTCAAGAGCTACAAGCCCAACGCCTCGCCCGAGGAAATCCGGCAGGCTCTCATCGACAGCGCCGATCCTCTGCCGGCCCTGCAGGGCAAGGTCGTCTCCGGCGGACGCCTCAACGTCAACCGCGCGATCGAGATCATCGGACGCGACGGCCCGATCCTCCGGCGCGTCGATCCGGGCCCGGTCACCGGGCAGATCAGCAGCACCACCGGCACCCCCGTCCGCTCCATCACCGTCCAGTTCAACAAGAGCATCAATGGCTCGCTGCTCTCCACCGGCGGCGTGTCGCTGGTCCGAAACGGCGCCGACAACATCTACGGCACGGGCGACGACCAGATCGTTCCGATCGGCGGCGTGGCCCTCTCGCCCACCGACGACACCACGGTCGTCATCGCGCTCAATCTCACCAGCGGCTTCCCGCAGCAGCGCCTGCCGCTCGACGAGTATCGACTCGTCCTCGACGCCGATTTCTTCAAGGACCTCAACGGCAACTTCCTGAATGGCGACCCCAGCTCCGGCACCGACGCGACCTATCAGTTCAAGGTCGTGGGAGTCTCGGGGAGCAACGAGACCAACGACACCCTGGCCACCGCGACGCTCACGACCTTCGGCGCTTCGGGCAATGCTTCGTTTGCCGGCATGAGCCTTGGCGACGGGATTTATGTCTCCAAGGACATCGATCTGTTCCGCATCGACATTCCCCGGGGCGGGCAGATCACCGGCGAGGTGGTCGCCGCCCGGCTCGCCACCACCAGCAACCTCGACGCGGTCCTTCGGCTGTTCAACGCGCGCGGCGAGGAGCTCGCGCAGAACGATCAGTTCTTCGGCAAGGACCCCTACATCGACTATTTCGTGACCACCGGCGGGACGTACTACCTGGGCGTCAGCGGCTTTGGCAACAGCGCCTACAACCCGCTGGTCGCCGCCAGCGGCACCACCCAGTCCATCGGGGCCTACACGCTCAAGTTCGCGGTGGACCTGATCGGCAATGACCAGCTCATCATCGACGCCGACATCCCCGTGCCGCTGCGCATCCCGGCGAGCGGATCGTCGGGCTCGACCAGCAGCTCGGTGTCCGTGACCGATTCGCGCCAGGTGCTCGACGCCAACGTGCGCGTCAACCTCACGCACCAGTACGACAGCGACCTGATCATGACGCTGATCTCGCCCAGCGGGCGGAGCGTGGTTCTGGTCAACCGTCGCGGGTTCAACGGGCAGAACTTCACCAACACCCTTTTCGACGACGACGTCGCCACGCCCATCTCGGCGGGCGTCGCGCCCTTTTCCGGCTCGTTCAAGCCCGACCAGCCGCTGTCCACGCTCGACGGGTACAGCGCCCTGGGCACCTGGACCCTGGTCGTGACCGATGCCGCGGGCGGCAACATCGGTGAGCTGATCTCCTGGCAGCTCCAGCTGACGCTCGCCAACAACATCTTCGGCGCCTTTGAGTCCAACGACACGCCCGAGACCGCCCGCAGCCTCGACGCGGCGCTCACCTCCGGCTCGGCCAGCATCAACGCCTTTGTCGGCGACGGCGGATTCGGGCAGCTGGACCGCGACATCTTCCAGTTCACGGTCGAGAGCGGGTCGACCGTGACCTTCCAGGCCTTCTCGCAGGGCGCCGCCGACCTTGGCCTGCGCCTCCTCAACGCCGCGGGAACCGAGATCACCCGCGCCTCGCTCGCCGAGGCCCGCGCGGCGCTCCTCCAGAACTTCCTGATCGTGGACGGCGGCACGTACTACATCGCGGTCTCCGAGAACTCCAACCTCGACTACGACCCGTTCAACGTCACGACCGGCGTCCTGGCGGCCACCACCGGCAACTACGACCTGGACATCACGATCGTCGCGGGCGTCTCCGACCCCGCGCTCGTCACGTCCGGGAGCGTGCTGGGCCTGGGCGTCAACACCGGCGGCACCTTCCTCTCAGGGCCCAGCAATCCCGCCACCGGGATTTCCTATCGCGGCACCGAGATCCTCTTCAGCAGCACCGACTCCGACGCCGCCCCGACGACCTACTTCGGCGCCACGGCCAACGGCACCTACTTCCGCAACTCCTACGGCTTTGCCGGCGGCAGCGGGAGCCTCGCCCAGGTCGACATGCCCATGTCCATCGAGGAGCAGAGCGACGCCTTCAACCGGCGCGTCGTCACCGAGGGCCTGGCCAACGGCCTGCGCGTCAAGCGCAGCATGTCCTTCGGCATCAACGACTCGTTCATCGTCGTCGACGTCCGCCTCACCAACACCACCGCCAACGCCATGGAAGACGTCCAGTGGATGGAGGCGTTCAACCCCAACATGGGCGCCAACCTCTTCCCGCGCACCAACAACACCGCCAACGACCTCGACCCCACGCGGCCCTTCGCGTCCGCCGCATTCTCGAACAATATTTTCACCAGCGGGCTGACCGTCGCGCTCGCCGCCGCCGCCGGCGAGTCGCGGGCCACCGTCAACGTCCTCAGCGACCTGACCAACCTCCGAGATCCCGAGCAGCTCCTGGCCCTGCCGCGCAACGACCCCAACGGCGCGACGTCGGACAGCTTGCTGTCGATCGGCTTTGACCTTGGCGTGCTGGGCGGCGCGGGCGGGGTCAACAACTCCACGTCCTTCCGGTACTTCATCTTTGTCGGCGACAATCCCACCGTGGTCTCGCAGATGTACGACGAACTCAACGCCGGCACCGGCGGCGGGCACCTGGCCGCCGACGCGGCCGATCCCGCCGACGAAACGCTCCTGCAGCCCGATGGCTCCACCAACATCTCGATCGCGCAGCTCCCCTACCGCGTCTATTACCCCGAGGGATATGCCAACGCCGACACCTACACCTTCATCCCCATGGTCAACACCAACGACGATCCCTCGCGCGTCGTCGTTGTCGCCCGCTACGAGTACAACCCCAGCGATCCGACCGCCCAGCGGGACCAGGTGATCGCCGACTTCACGCTCGGCGCTGGACAGCGCGGCGGCATCACCATCACCGACCCGGGCATGTACGCCCGCAACGAGCTCCTGGTCCGCAAGGACACCCCCTACTCGCTGGAGGTCCGCAGCCAGCTCCCCGTCGCCGCCACCTTCAGCCACTACGACCAGTTCATCCTCGCCGGGACTCGCGCCGCCGTCGGCGAAGCCTTCACCACCCGCGTCTCCGGCTCGTGGTCCTTCGGCGGGATCACCAAGTCCGACGGGAGCGACGGCGTCACGGACCTCATCCTCTTCACCAACATCACCAACCAGGCCGCCAAGATCACCACGACCCTGTACCCCGAGGGCGGCGGAACGCCGATCGTCCTGACCCAGGAACTGGGCGCGTACCGGCGCGGGGGATGGAACTTCAACGCCGAGCCCGCGGTGCCCGCGGGTCGCTACGGCGTGCGGGTGGTCTCCGACGGCGCGGACCTGATCGCCGCCGCCACCCACTACGACTCCAACAACCGCGCCGCCGAGGGCTACGCGGGCGACGCCAGCGGCGGGGCGACCAAGGGCGTCCTCCCCGAGGGCTCGCTGGGCATCAACTCGACTTCCGAGTACCTCCAGTTCCTCAACACCGACACCCAGGAGGTGAGCGTCACCCTCAGCTTTGTGTTCTCGAACGGCTCGGCGTACCGCTGGGTGCTCACCATCCCCGCCCAGGCCCAGGAACGCCTCGACATCGCGTCGCTCCCCTCGTTCCCCGCCGGGCTCAACTACGCGGTCAGCTACGAGGCCACGGGGCCCATCACCGTCAGCCGCTCGGCCCTGGGCTTCGGCGAGAGCGTCGGCACCATGCTGAGCGATCAGGCCTATTCCCTCTGGGGCTTCGGCGAGGGCTTCCGGCCCGCGGTCGGCAGCGCCGTCACCGAGTCTCTGAAGCTCTACAACCCCACCGCCGCCGACGTGCTCACCGAGATCACGCTGTTCTATGACAATGGCCTGGGCTCCGAGACCTTCCGGCGGGTGCTCCCCAGCCGGCAGGTGGTCGACATCAACGTCCACGACCTGGTGACCGGCTCGCGCCGTCTGGTCGATGCGTTCTACGGCATCACGGTCAAGAGCTCTTCTCCGATCGTCGCCAGCATGACCCACGCCGACGCGTTCTTCCCCGGCTCCTTCGCCACTCTGGGCACGCCGCTGGGCATCGACGCGGGCTTCTAGAGTTCGCGCCCGGGAATCCATGATCCTGTGACGCCCCGCCCCAACCGGCGGGGCGTTTTCATTGGCGGGCGAGCGACACCATCGTCATGCCGCGATCGCACGCGGGGCGCGACCTATGATGGGCACTGGTCCGACATGAGGGCGTAGCTCAGTTGGTAGAGCATCGGCCTTTTAAGCCGCGGGTCCAGGGTTCGAGTCCCTGCGCCCTCATTTTCAGGGGTTGGCCGCGCGCCGCGGCCGTTCCTTTCGCGGGGGAGAGCTTTGCAAGCCGTGATTCACGCCTGCTGGTCCGGGGGCGGGCTGCGATTGTTCGCCGAGCGGTTGTCGGCGTTGGGCGCCGCGCCGGCATCTCCCGCCGAGGCGCGGGCGCATCCCTTCGCGTTGTCCGGCGGGGCGCTGGCGGCGCTCCTGATCGCGATTGGCGCGGGGCGCGATTTCCCGGAAGCATTGGCGGTCGTGAAGCTCCCGGCGGCCGGCGGGCGCCCGCTCCCGTCGCCCAGGGCCGCGCTGGCGCTGGGTCAGCCGGCGACCGGCGCCGACGGCGTGGAAGCATTCGAGGTGCCGACGCTGGTCGTCCCCGCGGGCCTGGCGGAGCCGACGCTCGACGCGCTGGTCGACGCCTCCGGGCAGGAGCACGCGACGATCGCGGTCGGAAAATCGATCGAGTTCTTCGCGGCCTGCGCCCGCATGGCCGGGCACCTGCTGGCGCAGGAACGCTTCGTCCCCATGCTGTGCCAGCAGGCCTCGGGCGAACTGACGGCGATGTGGGCGCCCTGGACCAGCGACGAGGCGACGGCCGAGCGCCTGTCGCAGCTGATCGCGTCGATGCCCCCCGCGGCCCGCGCGGGCGTTGACGACCTCGGGCACGACGCCGCGCTCATCGTCCGCGAGTTTCTCACCCGGGAGATCGACGCGCTGGCGCGTGGGACGCTGCGGCGCGAGGACATGATCGGCGCGCTGGGGGATCGCTCGCCGAAGGACGACGCGCAGGTCGGCTGGCTCAGCGGGCTGTTGGGCGAGGCGACTGCGGTCCCCAGCACGTCGGCGTCGCGCCAGGACACGATCCGGCGCGTCCGCACGTGGGTCGCGGGCCTCGACGATCGCGGCGTGAGCAGCGCCTGGCGCTTGTGCCTGCGCCTGGCCGAGCCGATCCCCGATTCGCTCCCGGCCCGCGGCTCGTCGGTCGCCTCCGCCGGCGAGAACGACGCCGAGTGGACGCTCTCATTCCATCTCCAATCGGTCGATCGCCCGACGCTGCTCATCGACGCCGAGGACATCTGGCTCCTGCCCGGGCAGCACCTGACGGTCGAGGGCAAGCGCGTCGACGCGCCGCAGGAACTGCTGCTCAAGGAGCTCGGGCGCGCGTCACGCCTGTACCGCGTGCTCGAGGGCGCGCTGGAGGACGCCCAGCCCGCGTCGATCGCGCTGACGACCAAACAGGCCTACGACTTCCTGCGCGAGCAGCGCCCCATCCTGATCGAGCAGGGCTTCGGCGTGATCGTTCCTGAGTGGTGGGACTCGCCGATGGCGCGCCTGGGCGCACGCCTGCGCGTCGAGAGCGACGCCTCTCTGCCGGGCGCGCCCGGGAGCATTGGCTCGACCGCCGCCGCCGGGCCCAAGCTCGGCATGGGCGCGCTGGTGAAGTACCGCTGGGAGATCGCGCTGGGCGACACGTCGCTGACGCTCCATGAGTTCGAGCAGCTGGCCGCCAAGAAGACCCCGCTTGTCCGCGTGAACGGGCGGTGGGTCGAGGTCCGCCCCGAGGACGTGCAGGCGGCGATCCGCTTCATCCGCGAGAACCCGGGCGGCGAGATGCGCGTCGCCGACGCGCTCCGCATGGCGTACGGCACGGAACTCAAGCAATCCGGCATCCCCATCGTCGGTATGGAGGCCACCGGCTGGGTCGCCGCCATGCTCAACGGCCAGGCTGGGCAGGGCGTCGAAATCCTCGAAACGCCACGGTCGTTCCGGGGCACGCTCCGTCCCTACCAGGTCCGCGGCCTGTCATGGTTGGCGTTCCTCGAGCGTCTGGGATTGGGCGCGTGCCTCGCGGATGACATGGGCCTGGGCAAGACCATCCAGCTTCTCGCGCTGTTGGCGCTGGAGCGGCAGGCGGCGGAGGGCCAGCCCGAGGTCGGCGATTCAGCCCCGCGGGTTCAGCCGACGCTGCTGGTGGCGCCGATGTCGGTGGTCGGCAACTGGCTCAACGAGACCCGGCGATTCTGCCCGGAGCTGCGCGTGCTCATCCACCATGGGCTGGGGCGCCGGTCGGGACAGGAGCTCATCGACGCGGCCCAGAAGAGCGACCTGGTCGTCACCACCTACTCGCTGGCGCACCGGGACAAGGAGGAGCTGGGCAAGGTCTCGTGGGGGCGCATCGTGCTCGACGAGGCGCAGTACATCAAAAACCCGATGGCCAAGCAGTCCCAGGCGGTGCGCGGCTTTGTGGCCGAGCGACGCGTCGCCCTGACCGGCACGCCGGTCGAGAACCGGCTCTCGGAGTTGTGGTCGGTGATGGACTTCCTCAACCCCGGCTACCTCGGCTCGCCGCACACGTTTCGCACGCGGTTTGCCGTGCCGATCGAGCGGTACCGCGACCGGGCGTGCGCCGACCAATTGCGCGGGCTGGTGCGCCCGTTTGTTCTCCGGCGCTTGAAGAGCGATCCCACGGTCGTCGCGGATCTTCCCGAGAAGCTCGAGACGCGCGACTACTGCCACCTCACCAGCGAGCAGGCGTCGCTCTACGAGACCTGCGTCCGCCGCATGCTCACCGAGGTCGACCACGCCGAGGGCATCCATCGGCGCGGGCTGGTGCTCGCGGCCCTCATCAGGCTCAAGCAGATCTGCAACCACCCCTCGCAGCTGCTCAAGGACCACGAGCCCGGCGAGGGACGCCCCGCCCGCGCCGTCGAGCCCGATCGATCGGGCAAGTGCGTGCGCCTGCTCGAGCTGCTCGACGAGGTTCTGGCCGAGGGCGAGCAGGCCCTGGTCTTCACCCAGTTCCGGCAGATGGGCGCCATGCTCGCCACCATGATCCGGGCCCGCTTTGATCGCGAGGTCCTGTTCCTCCACGGCGGGACGACGCAGGCGCAGCGACAGGAGATCATCGAGACCTTCCAGAAGGCCGACGGCTCGCGCCCCGTGCTGGTCCTCTCCCTCCGCGCCGGCGGCGTGGGCCTCAACCTGACGGCGGCGACGCACGTCTTCCACTTCGATCGCTGGTGGAATCCCGCGGTTGAAAACCAGGCGACCGACCGCGCCTACCGCATCGGGCAGACGCGCACCGTGCAGGTGCACAAGTTCGTCGTCAAGGGAACGCTGGAAGAGCGCATCGACGAGATGATCGAGCAGAAGACCGAGCTGGCCGAGAACATCATCGGCGGCGGCGAACGCTGGCTCACCGAGCTCTCCACCGATCAGCTCCGCGACGTGCTCACGCTCCGACAGGACGCGATTGTTGAGGAATGAGCGAGGCAGCGAGGCAGCGAGGCAGCGAGGCAGCGAGGCCGCGAGGCAGCGAGGCAGCGAGACAGCGAGACAGCGAGACAGCGAGACAGCGAGACAGCGAGACAGCGAGACAGCGAGACAGCGAGACAGCGAGACAGGCGGATCCTGGCGGCTCGCGCCCTTTCGTTCAAGCCGCGCCGAGTTTTGATTCCCGCTTCAACTCTTCATTTGGCGATTTGGCGATTTGAACTTTGGCGATTTGGCGCATCCCTCCACTTTTTCTCCCCCGCTGGACATGCGACGACATCCGGCCAACATTTTGGTTCTGTCCCGGCGCGGCCGGGGCGAGCCTGAACACTTTGCGAGCCCTGAGTGTCGAACGTCCCGAACTTCTCGGATCGATCGCGCAAGCCGCCGCTGCTGCGCCCGCGCCGCGTGCGCGGCGGGGTGAAGCTGCTCCTCACCGACCAGGACGCCTCCTGGGCCGCCCAGCGTTGGGTGCGCCTGGTCGAGCAGGCCGGGGAAGGACAGCACCTGGTCGAGGGCATCGATTACGCCAAGAGCGGCCAGACCAAGCGCCTCGCCGTCGAGGTCGGGCGGGTCGACGCGAGCGTGCAGGGGCGCGCCTACCGCCCGTACACCACGACGCTCTCGCTCTTGGCGTTCTCCCACGATGAATGGGACCGGATCGTCGAGGCCATGTCGGACCAGGCCATCCACGCGGCCAAGCTGCTCTCGGGAGAACTCCCGCCAAACATCGAGGACCTCTTCGCGCCCCTGGGCCTGCGCCTCTTCCCGACCGAGCCCACCGACGTGAAGGTGTCGTGCACGTGCGACGACTTCCGGGGCGGGCGGGTGTGGTGCAAGCACGCGGTGTGCGTGGCGATGCTCTTCGCCGAGCGGCTCAGCGAAGACCCGTTCCACATGTTCACGCTGCGCGGCATGGCGGCGGCGGAATTGCTGGAGCGGTTGCGTCAGCGCCGGTCGGTGGCGCGCGCCGGGAACTCGGCCGTGCCCGTCTACGCGCCGCGCCTGCCGGGCGAGGGCGAGGCCCCGGGCTTGGAAACATGCCTTGACAAGTTCTGGGACGCCGGTCCGGGCCTGTACGCGCTGGACTTTGTTCGCCAGCACGCGCCGGTCAAGCACCCGCTGCTCCGCCGCCTGGGCCCCAGCCCTTTCCAGGGCGTCCCGGGCGCGAGCTTCCCCCTAGTGGGGCTCTTGGCGACGTGTTACGAGGTCATCAGCCGGGACGCGGTCGAGGGCCCCCCCGCCTCGCCCGCCGGCGATCTGGGCCCGGGAGACGAACCGGGCTCCCCGGCGGAATGAACATCGCGGATTGACTCCGCCGCGCGGGTTCCCAATCATTCCGCCTGTCCGAATCGGAGCCGATCGTGACGGACGCCTCGCGGCAGCCACTCCGCGGCCGAGGCACGATCATGGGTCTTCCCCCAGCGGCTGTGGGAAGGTCTCGCTCCCGCTCGCGAGGTTTCGCGGGCACTCTGTGCCGCGGCAGCCGGAATCCCGCTCCTTCATGGAGCGCGATCTCGGGACCGCGACGGGAAGTGGTCTTGGGTTCGTCGGGCCTTTGGCCCGGGGATAGGAGGCGCCGCTCTGGGTCCATCGACTGGTCGATGGTGTAATAGGTAGCACAGCAGATTTTGGTTCTGTTAGTCGAGGTTCAAATCCTCGTCGACCAGCTTTCCCTTTTGGAAACGCGGCGCGAGCTGAACCCGCCCGCCGAACCGGCGTGCTCTCCGCACCGTTCCGAATCACGCGACCCAACCCGGCTCTCTCATGGGCACCAACATCAGCAACACCATTGGGGCGACACAAAGCGGATCGTGCAGCGCGATCATCCTCGCGGCCGGCAAGGGCACGCGGATGCGCTCCGACCTCCCCAAGGTCGTTCATCCCGTGGGCGGGCGCGCGATGGTGTGCGCCGTGGTCGACGCGTGCCTTGACGCGGGTTGTTCCAAGGTCGTGGTCGTCGTCGGCTACAAGCAGGAATTGGTGCGCGAGGCGCTGGCGTCGTATGGCTCCAAGGTCCAGTTCGCGGTGCAGGGCGAGCAGCTCGGCACGGGCCACGCGGTTCAGAGCGCTGTTGACAACTTCGTCGGCGAACGGGCGACGCGCGGGCACGACGTCTTCGTGCTCTGCGGCGACGGGCCGCTGATCAGGAGCGAGACGCTGGGCAAGCTGCTGGCGTGCCATCGAGCGGCCCGGGCCACGGCGACGCTGGCGACCTCGGTGATCGATGATCCGACGGGCTATGGACGGATCGTCCGCGGCGCGGATGGTCGCTTCGTCGCGATCGTCGAGCACAAGGACTGCACGCCGGCCCAGCTGGCGATCCGCGAGGTCAATCCGAGCTATTACTGCTTCGATGTGTCGCTGCTCTTCTCGGCTCTCTCGCGCGTGGGACGCAACGAGCGGAGCGGCGAGTATTACCTGACCGACGTTCCGAAACTGCTCTTGGCCGACGGGGCCCGGGTCGAGGTGATCGACGCGGTCCCGCCGGAGGACATCCTCTCGATCAACACACCCGAGGAGCTGAGCCGTGTCGACGGGATCTATCGGGCACGCGGGCGCCGCGCTGGGGGCGGTGTCGACCAGCACCAAGGCGGCGCGGGACTTTCTGCTCCACAGACCTCATCGAGGCACGGAAACGCGTGAGGGGGAACGCATGGCGGGCGGGAACGGCGACAACCTGAGGATCTTCTGCGGCAGCCGCTCTCGCTACCTCGCCGACCGCGTGGTCGCGCACATCGGCATCCCGCTGGGTATGGCGAAGACCGTGGTCTTCCCCGACGGCGAGCTGATCGTGAAGCTCGACGAGGACGTGCGCGGGCGCGACTGCTTTGTCGTGCTCTCGACCTGCGACCCGGTCAACGACAACCTGATGGAGCTCCTGGTCTTCATCGACTGCCTCAAGCGTGCCAGCGCCGCCCGCGTCACGGTCGTCGTTCCGTACTTCGGCTATGCACGCCAGGACCGCAAGGACGAGGGGCGCGTGCCGATCACCGCCAAGCTCGTCGCCAACATCATCACCGCCGCGGGCGCCGACCGCGTGCTCTCGATCGACCTGCACGCGGCCCAGATCCAGGGCTTCTTCGACCTCCCGGTGGACCACCTCTCGGCGACGCCGGTCTTCGTCGACTACTTCACGTCGATCCGCAAGGACCTGGGAGACCTGTGCCTCGTCAGCCCGGACGTGGGCAACGTGAAAGTGGCCGAGGGCATGGCGAACCTGCTCGGCGGCGAGTTGGCGATCATCAACAAGCGCCGTTTGTCGGGCTCGATGGTGACAACGGGCAACCTGATCGGCCACGTCGAGAACCGCACGGTGCTGATGTTCGACGACATGATCTCGACCGCGGGCACGGTCTTCGAGGCCGCCAAACTGGTGCTGGAGCGCGGGGCCAAGCGCGTGATCACCGCGGCCACCCACCCGGTGCTGGTCGGCCCGGCGATGGAGCGCTTGGCCAGCCCGCTGATCTCGCAGGTGGTGGTCACCAACACGATCCCGCTGGGAAGCCGCGTCGATTCACTGCGTCCCAAGCTGGTCGAGCTGTGCGTGGGGAGGCTGCTGGGCGAGGCGATCAATCGAATCCATAACAACCTCTCGGTCTCGGCCCTGTTCCAGCAGACGGCGGGAACAAAGAGATGAGAAGTGGCAAAGTGGCAAAGTGGCAAAGTGGCAGAGTGACAGAGTGGCGAAGAGACGAAGTGAAGATGTGAAGATGTGAACAAGTGAGCAAGTGGCGGAGTGAATTCAGCAAAGGGCCAAGTGCAGGATGGACATCCCGATCAGTGTTCCGTGCGGGCGCGACGCCCGCGGCTGATCGATTTTTCGACGTGAAGTGAGCACACCGCCGGTTCAGAAGCCCGGCACGAACAACCAAGGCCCGAGCAAGCGGGCCGGTTTGATGGAAGGAAACAGACATGCGCGGATCATCCCCCGTTCTTTCGGCCAGCAAGCGTGAGCGTCTCGGAACGCGCTACAGCCAGCGCGAGCGTGAGCTTGGCCGCCTCCCCATCGTCGTCTACGCCAAGGGCGCCGAGCCCCTGTCGCTCTCGGTCGACGCCCGCGAGACCAAACGCCACATCAACAAGGGCGAGAAGATCTACCGGATGGACCTCCCCGGGGTCTTCGACAAGCAGATGGTGCTGCTGAAGGACGTGCAGTTTGACTACCTCGGCACCGAGATCGTGCACGCGGACTTCGCCCGGGTCAGCGCCACCGACCGCGTCCGCACCCGCGTGCCGATCCACCTGGTGGGCGAGGCCCCCGGCCTGAAGCAGGCCGGCGCGATCCTCATGCACCCGACCAACGAGGTCGTGGTCGAGTGCGTCGTGACCGAACTGCCCGAGTTCATCGAGGTCAGCCTCAACACCCTCGACGTGGGGCACGCGATCACCGCTGGCGAGATCACGCTCCCGGGCAAGGGCATGAAGATGATCACCGACAAGCACTCCATCCTCGCCCAGGTCATCATCCAGCAGGAGATCGTGGTGGGCGAAGCGACCGCGGCCGAGGGCGGCCCGGCCGAGCCCGAAGTCATCACCGCCAAGAAGGTCGAGGGCGAAGAGGGCGCCGCCGCCGCTCCCGGCGACAAGAAGGCCGCCGCACCCGCCAAGGGCGCTGCCCCGGCCGCCAAGGACGCCAAGCCCGCCGCGGGTGGCGACAAGAAGAAGTAATCCATCGCCCGTCCAGCGCCGGAGGGCCCACCTCCGGCGCCGGGCGGCCCGGTTCTCTCGGTGGTTCGTTGGATGGTTCGTTCGTCGGCTCTCTCGTTCGCTGTGTTCGATCTCTGGTTCGTGCACTCATGAAGCTCATCGTCGGCCTTGGCAATCCCGGCACTCAATACACCAAGACGCGGCACAACGCCGGGTACCTGGTGGTCGATCGCCTGGCCGCCAAGCACGCGCCGGGCGAGACGCCGCGGGCCCGCTTCAACGCGGCCGCGGTGGAATGCCAGGTGGGCGGCGAGCGTTGCCTGCTGCTGAAGCCCACGACGTTCATGAATCGCTCGGGCCAGTGCGTGGGCGAGGCCGTGGGCTTCTACAAGCTGTCGCCGGCGAGCGACCTCTTGGTCATCACCGACGACATCTACCTCCCGCTGGGCGCGCTTCGCATGCGTCCGGCCGGCGGGACGGGCGGGCACAACGGCCTGTCCGACATCCAGCGGGCCCTGGGGCGCGAGGATTACCCGCGCCTGCGCCTGGGCGTTGGGGTCGGCGAGTCCGGCGGCAAGCCCGAGTTCATGGACCAGGCCGACTTTGTCCTCTCGCGTCTCTCCGACGACGAGTGGGCGGCGTTCGGCGGCGCGATCGACAAGGGCGTCAAGGCCTGCGAGACATTTGTCTCCAAGGGCATCGACGCCGCGATGAACTCCTGCAACGCGCCCGAGACGCCCGCACGTCCGAAGCGTGATCGCCCCGCCGCGAACAATGCAGAGAACCAGGCGGAGAACAAGCCCGTCAAAGGGACGGAAGCAAAGAGGCTGAGTTCCAATTCACCAACCGA
This sequence comes from Phycisphaerae bacterium, assembly GCA_016793195.1. Taxonomy (GTDB): domain Bacteria; phylum Planctomycetota; class Phycisphaerae; order Phycisphaerales; family UBA1924; genus JABWBC01. Next base: position 4,902 of record JAEUJA010000148.1, on the reverse strand, counting down.
AGCGCCCAAGGGCGGGATCGATCCCGGGGCGCGTCGTTCCGAGTCGTAGTCGCGTTTTTCAATCGAGTCACACACCGAGTCATTGACTCAGGATCAGCAAGGAAACAGACATGGCAACCCCGAAGCGCGTGTATCAGTATGAGGCGATGTTCCTTCTCTCGCAGGCCGTCGCCGCCGACCTGGGCTCGGCCGTCGAGCACATCAAGGAGATCATCGCCCGCGGGCACGGCGAGATCGTCGCGCTCCGCAAGTGGGACGAGCGGCGCCTGGCCTACGAGATCGCCGGGCAGAAGCGCGGCATCTATATCCTGGTCTACTTCAAGGCCCCCAACACCGACCTGGCCCACATCGAGCGCGACTGCAACCTCTCGGAGAAGATCATGCGGACGCTGATCGTCCGCGCCGATCAGTACACCCCCGAGGAGATCGCGTCGTTCGACGGGCGGAAGGAACTGGAGGTCGAGATCAAGCTGCGTGGCGAGCGCGCCGCCCAGGCCGCGACCGAGGGTTCCGTTCCCGCGGCCCCCGCCGCGCCGGCCGCTCCCGAGCCCGCCGCTCCGTAATCCCCGGTGCGCCTTGTGTTAGGTCATTCAAGTTTGTAGAATGGTCGGTATCGATTCCGCCCACGTCGGGAGGAATCGGGACTGGAGGATCGCATGGCCGGGAATCTCAATCGCGTCTTCCTCATGGGCAACCTCACCCGGGACATCGAGCTGCGCCACGTCTCGGGCAACCAGGCGGTCGCCAACATCGGCCTGGCCGTCAACCGGCGCTGGAAGTCCCCCGAGGGCGAAAACCGCGATGAAACCACGTTCGTGGATTGCGAGGCCTGGGGACGCACCGCGGAGGTAATGGCCCAGTATCTCGCCAAGGGTCGCCCCGTGTTCATCGAAGGCCGCCTGAAGCTCGACCAGTGGGAAAAGGAGGGCCAGAAGTTCTCCAAACTCCGCGTGGTGGTTGAGAGCTTCCAGTTCATCGACAGCCGCGGTGGTGGCGAGGGCGGAGGGGGCGGCGGGGGCGGGGGGCGTTCTTCGTCGTCGCAGGGCGGGTCCCGTCAGGGTTCCTCCTCGTCTTCGGCCGCGGCACCCGCGAACGTGGCCGACGACGACATCCCGTTCTAAGATCCTCCCCTTGCGCCCGTCCGGGCAACCGGCCCGGCCTGTCAGCAAAGATCACCGTTGGGGTCGGCGGCGGGCCCGGGCGTTCCGGGACATCGACCGTGCGGCTCCTAACTTCCCGGCTCCATGCGAGCCTGAAAGGACAGCATCATGCCCCGTACCCAAAAACTCCTCCTGGTTGAGAACGTCGAGAGCCTCGGCATCGTCGGCGACATCGTGAGCGTCCGCAACGGCTACGCCCGCAACTTCCTGCTCCCCCGCGCCCTGGCGACCAAGCCCAGCGACGAATTGATCCAGCAGCTGCAGGGCAAGCGGGCCGAGGCCCAGAAGATGCTTGCCGAGCAGCGCAGCCAGCGCGAAGGTCTGTCGCAGAAACTGCAGGGCGTGGAGATCAAGCTGGTCCGGTCGTGCAACGACCAGGGCATCCTCTACGCGGCGATCACGCAGCAGGACGTCGCAAACGAGCTGAACGCGGGCGGCTATGCCGTCAAGCCCCGCGACGTGCGTATCAACCAGGTGATGAAGCGCATCGATTCCTACGAGGTTCACATCAAGCTGGATTCGGACCTGGACGCGAGCGTGAAGGTGCATGTGCAGGCCGACCGCAAGCTCGACCTGCACCGCGACGACCACGCCGCCCCCGCCGCCGCCAGCGAGCACGCGGCGAGCGAGGCGCCAGCCGCCGATGGCGAGTCCAAGGGCGAGAAGAAGTCCAAGAAGGGCGACAAGCCCGCCAAGGGCGATGCGGCCCCCGAAGCCAAGGCTGAAAAGGCCGAGAAGGCCGACAAGGGCGAGAACAAGTTCGGCGGTAAGGCCGAAAAGAAGGACGACGCCAAGCACGAGAAGAAGGCCGACAAGGGTGAGAAGAAGTCCAAAAAGGGCTGAGCCCACCTCGGCGGGTGAGATTCGACATTTGAATGTCACAAAGGCCAAGGTCGCGAACGCGGCCTTGGTTGTTTTTTGGGGCGATGGGCACGAGAGAGCGGTTGCACGCATTCGGCATTCGATCAAGAGCCTGATGCGCCGGGCAATAGTGTGTCAAGGCAGCAGAATCGGGTGCCTTTTCCAAACGCGTGCGAGGCCGCCGGGTGAATAGACTGGCGGCATGAACACCCCCACCGCTCCCGCCGCGGGCAAACGCGAGCTCACGCGCACGAACACGCTCGCCGCCTGGCTAGTTTCCGGCGCGGCCGTGTGCGCCCCGTCGCTCGGCGCCGACGACATCAAGGGCGTCGCGCACCCGCCGACCGACTCGCGGAATTCGCACTACATCTCGAACCGCGAGCCCTTGCTCGCCTCACCGCTGGTGAAGCTCCCGATCGGGAGCGTTCGCGGCGAGGGCTGGCTGAAGAAGCAGGTCGAGCTCCAGGCCGCGGGCTTCCACGGGCACCTCACCGAGATCAGCCAGTTCCTGAAGAAAGAGAAGAACGCGTGGCTGTCCAAGGACGGGCAGGGTGAATACGGCTGGGAAGAGGTGCCGTACTGGCTCAAGGGCTTCATCGCCGCGGCCTACCTCACCGACAACAAGGCCCAGATCGCCGAGGCGACAGTCTGGATCGAGGGCGCGATCGCAAGCCAGGAGCCGTCGGGCATGTTCGGCCCGCGCGGGCATGGCGCGAAGTCGACCGTGAGCAGCACCGACGGACCGCTGGACCTCTGGCCAAACATGGTGATGCTCAACTGCCTGCAGACGTACTACGAGGCGACGGGCGACCCGCGCGTGATCGATCTCGTGACACGCTACTTCAAGTTCCAGATGACCATCCCCGAGAAGGACCTCTTCCCGCCGTACTGGCAGCAGCAGCGGGCGGCCGACAATCTCGCCAGCGTGTACTGGCTCTACAACCACACGGGCGACACGTTCCTGCTCGACCTGGCCAAGCGCGTCCACGCGCACACCGTCAACTGGACCGACGCCATCCCCGACTGGCACAACGTCAACATGTCGCAAGCGTTCGGCGGGCCGGCGACGTTCTATCAACAGTCCAAGGAAGCACGCCACCTCGCCGCCGCGGAGCGGAACTGGCGGCAGATCCGCGAGATGTACGGGCAGGTTCCCGGCGGTATGTTCGGGAGCGACGAGAACTGCCGCCCCGGGTTCGCCGATCCGCGTCAGGCGGTCGAGACCTGCGGCATGGCGGAGATGATGCTGTCGTGCGAGCGCCTCGTTTCCATCACCGCCAACCCCGTGTGGGCCGACCGGGCCGAAGACGTGGCGTTCAACTCACTCCCCGCGGCGATCATGCCCGATTTCAGCGGGCTTCGCTACCTCACCGCGCCGAACCACGTGCAGTCAGACAAGTCGAGCAAAGCGCCGGGCCTGCAGAACGGCGGGAACATGTACCAGATGCGGGCCGACGACCATCGCTGCTGCCAGCACAACTTCGGGCACGCCTGGCCCTACTTTGTCCAGCATCACTGGATGGCGACGGGCGACAACGGGCTCGCCGCTGTCTTCTACTCCCCGTCGAGCGTGGCCGCAAAGGTCGGCGACGGCACGAAGGTGACGATCACCACCTCGTCGAACTACCCGTTCGATGAGACGATCGTGTATTCAATCGATCCTGAGAAGACCGCCGAATTCCCGATGTACCTGCGCGTGCCGGGCTGGTGCGAGAGCCCGAGCGTCGCGATCAACAGGGGCGCTCCGGTGTCGCCGCTGAAGGACGCCGCGGCGGATTCGCGCGGGTTCATCCGCGTGGAACGCATGTGGAAGAAGGGCGACACGCTGACGTTCTCGCTCCCGATGGGCGTGCGTGTCCGCACATGGAAGGGGAATCACAACAGCGTGTCGGTCGATCGCGGGCCGTTGACGTATTCGCTGAAGATCAAGGAGCGGTACCAGCCATCCGACGGGCCCGCGGCGTTCCCGGGCGGGGAGATCTGGCCCGAATCTCCATGGAATTACGGGCTCGTGCTCGACGAGAACAACCCCGCGGCGGGGTTCGAGGTCGTGAAGGGCGCGGCGCCCACCGGCCAGTCACCCTTCACGCAGGACGGCGTGCCGATCTCGCTCAAAGCCAGAGGCCGGCGCATCCCAGAGTGGAAGCAGGACTACCTCGGGCTCGTCGGGCTCTTGCAGGACAGCCCCGCCAAGAGCGCCGAGCCGATCGAAACAGTGACGCTCATCCCGATGGGTGCGGCACGCCTGCGCGTCAGCGCGTTTCCGACGGCCTCGGACGCGCCGAACGCCCACCAATGGACCATCCCGCCGGAAGCCAAGAACATCAAGGTCAGCGCCTCGCACTGCTACGGAAGCGACACGGTTCGCGCCGTCGCCGATGGGCTGGTGCCCAGAAACTCGTCGGACCATTCGATCCCGCGCCTGACGTGGTGGGACCATCGCGGCACGCGCGAGTGGGTCGAGCACGAGTTTGATTCGCCGCGAGAGGTCCGCAAGGTGCTGGTGTACTGGTTCGACGACGAACCGGCGAACGGCAAATGCCGGACGCCCAAGTCGGCGAAGGTGATGGTGCGCGTGGGCGGGAAGTGGGTCGAGCCCCAGACGCTCGGGCCGCTCGGCGTGGCGAAGGACTCGTTCAATCAGGTGACGTTCGAGGCCGTGAAGGCCGAGGGCGTTCGGGTCGAGGTCGAGCTGCGCGAGGGGTTCTCGGGGGGCGTGCTGGAGATTCGGGCGGAGTGATATTGCAGACACTCGGGTCCGCTGTCAGGGCCGCCGACGCTCACCGCGGTTCGGGAATCTTTGGGGGCGACGAAGTGAGTGCGCTCAACGATTTCTCATGCGGCCTGTTCGGCTTCTTCGCCGCGACCAGATATCTTGCCC
>JAEUJA010000138.1 GCA_016793195.1 Phycisphaerae bacterium | reverse complement strand
CCGGAGGCCCAGGCGATTTTGGCGATGGCGCGCGTGCCGTCGGCGCGGGGTTGTTCGATGAGGAAGCCCTCGGCGTCGCAGGAGCGGCCGAGGATCGCGCCCTCGGGGAGGACGGGGAGCTGCAGGGGCAAGAGCCCGCTCTTCTCGATCTGGTAGACGACGATCTTGGTGGTGATGGCGGGGACGGCGGCGTCGAGCGCGAGCAGGGTGGGCCAGGTCGGGGGCTGGCCGGCCTGCACGGCGATGAATCGGGCGTCGGGCGAGACCAGGGGCAGGACCTGGGCGTCGTAGTCGACGGTGCCCAGCGGGAAGATCGAGAAGCGGAGCATGGCGCTTGAGGTTGGCGGGACGGGGCGGGCCACGGGGGCGGCGGGCTGGGTCGGAGATTGGGCCGGGGGCTGTGCTCCCTGCGTCGTGGACGACGGCGCGGACGGCGGCGCGGGTTGCACGGGCGGGCGCGGGTGAAGGGTTGATTCGCGCGGCGCGGGCTCGGAGCGCACGGTGACGCAGCCGGAAGCGGAGTGCATGGCGGCGAGCGCCGCCAGGAGCGGGAGACGGGGTTGGCGTGATGATGGCGTCACGGGTTACCCGTCGTAGCCGAAGTCCTGGGGGGATTTCTTCTTCTTTTCGGCGGGCGCGTCGGGGCTGGGCGTGGCGTCGGGGTCGCGGTTGTTGTCGAGGCGGAGGCGCATCTGCTGGAGGCGTTCGTTGAAGGGCTCGTTGAGTTTCTGGCGCTCGTCGGGGTTCTCGACGACGATGGGGGTGATGAAGACGAGGAGCTCGGTGCTGCGGATGGTTTTTTCCTTGGAGGTGAAGAGGGCGCCCAGGAGGGGGATATCGCCGAGCAGGGGGACCTTGCGGGTGATGTCGGAGTCTTCCTTGCGGATGATGCCGGAGATGACGACGGTCTGGCCGTCGCGGAGGATGAGCTGGGTGGTGGTTTCGCGTCGGTCGACAACGAAGCCGCCGAAGAGGGTTTCGCCGGGGACGATGGAGGAGAGTTCGAGGTTGACGCGGACGTCGACGTCGCGGTTGTTGGCGATGCGTGGTCGGATGCGGAGCTGGATGCCGACGGCGCGGTAGTCGAAGGACTGGACGAGGTTTCCGTTGTTGTTGGTCTGGGAGTCGGTGACGAAGGGGATGTCCTGGCCGTCGAAAAACTCGGCTTCCTGGTTGTCGCTGGTGAAGATTTTGGGTTCGGAGAGGATCTGGACGTCGGTCTTCTGGGCGAGGGCCTGGAGCATGACGTTGACGTTCATGTTGACGTCGAGGACGGAGGAGTTGAAGAGGGAGCCGATGAAGCCGGAGCGGTCCTGGTCGGTGCCGAACTGGATGGCGTTGTCGGGGTCGGTGGGGGTGAGGGCCTGGCTGGACCATCGGAGGCCCAGGGCGGTGGCGTCGTCGCTGGAGACCTCGGCGACGATGGCGGCGATGAGGACCTGTCGTCCGGGCTTGTCGAGCTGGCCGATGAGCTGCGAGACCGAGGCGCGATATTCCGGCGGCGCGAGCACGAGAAGCGCGTTCTGTCGCCACACGGGGACGATGCGGATAGCGCCGACGAGGTTGGAGGCGCCGGCCTTGTCGGTGGGCGGGCGGGATCGCTGCCACCAGAATTGCAGGTTGGCGGCGCTGGTGGTGGCCTGGTTCTGGGTGTTCTGGTTGGTGGTGGTGGCGGCGTCCTGGGCGAAGGGGCTGGTGGTGAGGGTGCTGTCGGAGAGGCCGGACTCGGAGCGCCGGATCTGGGCGAGCGTGCCGTCCTGGGCCAGCAGGGTGTTGAGCTGCTCGGCCAGGTCCTCGGCGTTGGCGTGCTTGAGTTCGACGACCTCGGGGAGTCCGATCGACTGCGGCTGGTCGAGGTCCTGGATGATCTTGTCGATGACGGCCATGTTGTCGGGGCTTTTGGCGACGACGACAAGGCGGCCCGATTCGGGGATCGCCTGGAACGAGAACTGGCCGGCGAGTCGCCCGACGCCCTGCGCGGTCGTGGTGTTGTTGCCCTGGGTGGTGGTGGTGCCCTTGCCGAAGAGGCCCTCGAGCAGGTCGCGGACCTTGATGGGGTCGGAATTTTTGAGGTCGTAGACGCGGGGGATGACGGCCTCGTCGGGGAGGGGCTTGTCCCAGAACTCGTCGATCTGGGAGCGGATCTGGTCGAGGATGGGGCGTTCGGCGAGCACGGTCACCGAGTTTTGCTGGGTATTGGCGGTGACGCGGAGGTTGGCGCTGGTGGCGATGTCGCCGCCGGAGGCGCCTTGCTGGTTTTGGTTGCCGCCGCCTCGGTTGCCGCGCCCGCCCTGGTTGTTGTTGTTGCCCCCGCCGCGGTTGAAGAAGTTCTGGAATGGATTCTGCTGCTGGTTCTGGTTGCCGGTTCGGGCCTGGCTTTCGGCGAAGAGTTCCTTGATGTTGGTGGCGACCTGTTCGGCGTCGGCGTAGCGGAGTCGGAAGGTCTCGCTGGCGAGGGAGGCGGCGGCGGGGAGATCGAGGGAATCGATGAGGCGTTCGAGGCGCTGGAGCAGGCCGACGTTGCCGAGCACGGCGAGCTGGTTGGACTGCTCGTCGACCATGATCTTGGCGAAGTCGGGGACGTTGTCGGCGATAAGCTCGCCGACGTTTTTCGCGGAGGCGTTGCGGAGCGAATAGACCTTCTGCACGATCGAGCCGTAGTCGGTGCGTTCCAGGAGCGATTCGCCGGCGGCGACGACGGGGACATCCTGCCTGGTGATCTCGTTGATGTCGCGGAGGGTGATGATCGAGGGCCCTTCGACGACGGCGACGCCGATCTGGTGCATGGCCATGATGACCATGTCGAGCGCGAGCTGGCGCGGGATGGGGCGATCGTTGAGGACGGTGATCGAGCGGGTCATCACCTCGGGCTGGGGCATGACGACCTTGCCGGTGGCCTCGACGATGAAGGGGACGACGTCGCTGACCTTGACGTTCTTGAAGGCGAGCACGGTGTCCGGGCCGTCGAGCACGCGCCGGTTGGTGGCGGTGTCGATTTTTTCGGGTTTGGGGGTCGTGGCGGCGGGGGGCTCGGCGGGCGCCGGGGCGGGCGTAGTCGGCGGGGCGTCCTGCGCCAGCGAAGAGCCCGCCAGCGCCACCAGCATCGCGGGAACGACGATGCCCTTGGCCAAGATGCGACGATCGATGGGTCGTGAATTCATGGTGAGCCTGCTTGGTTGTGCCTACTTGGCTTCGCGAACTTGGTTTCGCGTACTTGGTTTGATCTACTTGGGCGACGTCGCCGGTGCGGTCGGCGCGGGCTGGGTTGGAGCGGTTTCGGGCTTGGTTTCCGGTTTGGTCTCTGGCGCTGCTTCCGGGGGCGTGGGCGCTTCGCCGGGCTTTACTTCGCCTGGTTTTCCTTCGGCGGGTTTGGTCTCGCCCGGCTTGGTTTGGGCGGGGGCGTCGGTCGGCGGGGTTTCAGGCGCTTTGGGTGGCGGTGGCGGCGGGATGACGGTCTTGTCGCGGTCGAAGAGCGACACCGGGAAGTCCACGCCGCGGTACTTGATCGTCGCGCCCCAGGGCGGATCGATCTTGACGACCGAGAGCGACTGGTCGGCGTTTTCGCCGGGTTTGAGGCGCTGGCCGTCGCTGAACCAGACGGTGTCGTTGATGATCGCGGCCAGCGCCGGCCCGCCGTAGGACGAGGGCGGGCGGGGCGTGGTGTCGGATGGGGTCGGCGGCGGGTCGTTGCGGACGGGCCGCGGGGCGGCGGGGATGACAAAGAGGGAGCGGCCGGTGGTCTGGGCCAGCGAGCGCTCGCTGGAGTCCTCGAACTTCTTGAGCATCTCCTGCTGGCGTGTGCTCTGCGCATTCGAGGGCGACGCGGCGGGGGCCAGCAGCGACCCGATCATCGCGGCCACCGGGAAGGCGAGGATGATGAGCGCGACGACGATGGCCAGGATGGCGAGCTTCCCCGCGCCGCTGAGGCGCGACCAGAGCACGCCGAACGAAACATGATGTGGGCGGACGGGGCTCACCTTGGGCGACCCTTTCGAGAGAGCTTCCAGGCCTCGGCGGTGATGTTGGCGCGGACGGTTCCGGCGGGCACGCCGCGCCCGGACTGGAGCTTGGTGATCTGGACGCGCGAGACGGCGACGATCTCGGGGGACTGTTCGAGGTCGGCGATGACCTTGGCGAGGGTGTCGGGCGAGGCCTCGAACTGGACGTCCTTGACGAGGCGGTCGAGGCGCATGGAGTCGCTGGCGTAGGCCTGGATGAGGGGGCCCGAGGCGACAGGGACCTCGCGGTCGGTGGCGGTGCTGTCGCGCACGCCGCGCGACTTGAGGACCTCGGCGACGCGCCGGTTGAAGGCCTCGGAGCCTGCGGTGGATTCGGCGGGGAGGTTGATGTTCCCGAAGCGTTGCACGCCGCTCTCGACCTGCGCGGTAGCGGCGATGAAACCCTGATCGGAAGACGACGCGCCGCGCAGGCGAGCTTCGAGGGCGTCGGCCGAGCCGCCGAGGCGGAGGGTGGAATCGAGGGCGGGCTCGATGGCGAAGAAATACGCGGCGAGGAGCGCGCCGAAGGCGACGAGCCAACGCGCGGCGCGGGGCATCGAATTGAAGCGAGCGGCCATGCTCATGTGGTGCCTCCGCCGCTGGCGGCTTTCATGCGATCCTGGAGCTTGGTGACCTCGGTGTCGAGCCTGGCCTTGACACCGGGGTCGATGCCCTGAACGGCCGAGGCGCGGCGTCGCGCGACCATTTCCTTCATGGCGGTGGTTCGGTCCATGGCGGCGATCTGGGCGTCGGAGAGTTCGGGCGGAACGTCGGCGAGGCTGGGCAGGCCGCTGCCGGAACTGGGGCGTGACGAGCGGGACGAATCCGCGGCGGCCGGAGAGCGGGAATCGCGCGCGGAGTCGCGGCCTGAGTCACGATTCGTATCGCGCGAGGAATTGCCGGCGCCGTTTGACGCGGTGTCGCGGGGGCGATCGGACGGGCCGGAGTCGGTCGCCACGATCGGCGCGTTGCGGGCCGCCTCGCCGTAGAGCCGGACCGCCAGGGGCTGTTCGGCGAAGTCTTCGACGGGCTTGACGTAGGTCGTCGGGTTGAGGACGTTCGCGGAAATGTCGAACTCGACGCCCGAGGAGCCCGACACCGCGCGATCGATCTTGAGCTTGTCGAAGAGCCCGGTCTGGTTGAGGTGCGACTGGAGCTTGCCCAGCACCTCCTGGCTGTCGGCGGTGCCCTTCATCATCATGCCCTGCTCGGGCGAGAGGCGGAGGACCTCGACGATGACGCCCTGGGGCGTGGCGGCGGAGATGTCGCCCAGGAGCTTGGTCATGGGCCAGCGCGTGGTTTCGAGCTGCTGGTACATCGCGGCCTGTTTGGCCAGGGCCGCCCGCTGGGCGTCGACCTGCTGGAGATTGGCGGACTTGCCCTTGAGCACGGCGCTTCGGGCGGCGGCGATTCCCAGGGGCGCGAGGAAGATCAGGGCCGCCGCGGCCAGGCCCGCGGCGATGGCGTGGCGAGGCACGGAGACCCACTCGACGAAGCGTTCGGGGGCGCTGCGGCGTTCGGCGGGGGGCTGGTCGCGCAGGAGCGCCAGCGAGCGGGTGGCGGGATCGGTCGAGAGCGCCGCCAGGGCGGCCCCGATGGCGACGGCGTATTGGTCCAGCCAGCGCTGCTCGGAAACGAGGCCCTCGACGCGCGAGGCCAGCGCGGCGCGTGAGGCGGCGTCGAGGCGGAGGCGTGCGTGTGAATCGATGACCTCGCTGGCGGGGCTTGCGCCCACGGCCCGGCAGGTCTCAGCGACGCGGAGCGCGATGGCGGCGTGGTTGGCGGGGTCCTCGACGATCGCGCGGGCGGCCAATCGGTCGGGGCCCGAGGCGACGATGCTCACGCCCGCGCGGTCGCAGAGCACGGCGAGGCCGGAGGGGGCGCGGAGCATCGCCAGGGCGGCGGCGGCGGCGATGAAGGTCTCGTCCTCGACGGGGAGGTCGGGCTCGTCGGGCGGGGGCGTGATCCACGCGGTGAAGATCGCGCCGCGCTTGGCGTCGGCGGAAAGATCGGGCACCACGCCGCCGGCGCGGCGATGGGGCGGCGCGCTCTCGGGGAGCGAGGCCTCGCCCAGGAGCGCCAGGGCGGAGAGGAGTTCGGCGGTGGGCGCGTTGTCGACGCGCGCGGCGCGGCAGACGGTGTCGGCGGCGGGGAGTACGCGGACAAGGTGGTGGACGCGGTGGTGCGCCAGGGCGGCGGGAAGCTCGGCGATCGCGCCCAGGGTGCGTGCCTCGATGACGCGCACGCCGCGGGGCGTTTGCTCGGCGACGACCAGGCCCAGCTCGTGCAGGGCGGCCAGGCGCGGGTGTTCGTTGGTTGGGGTGGTCGTCGCCATGCGGTGCTCAGCGGGTTCGGATCTCGGTGATGGTCGCGGGGAGGGTCGATCGGTCGATGGACACGATGAGTTCGCACTCGATGCCGGTCTGCTGGTCGCGGCCGCGGCAATCGACGCGGTACACGTTCGAGCGGACGTCCAGCACGCGGGAGATGCGTGAGAGGCGGTTGCGCGTCACGCCCGCGACATCGAGCAGGTCGACGATGGACGTGAAGCCCTTGGGGCGGGCCTCGCGTTCGGCGATGAT
>JAEUJA010000001.1 GCA_016793195.1 Phycisphaerae bacterium | reverse complement strand
CCGGCAAGCCCTTCGGCACGGAGGGCACGCGCTGGCTGGAGTTCGGCGGATTGGCCGCCGACAACTTCGAGGATTCGGTGGACATCAACCTGCACGCGCGCCTGTCGGAGTTCATCGCCGAGGACGTGGAGCTGGGCGGCGAACTGGCGGGCTGGAACTTCAGCCAGGTGGGCGACAACACCCAGGGCGCCAGCCTTGTGCTCATCGTGCGTTGGCACTTCATCAACCGCGGCGATTGGACGCTCTATCTCGACGCGGGCGTGGGCGCGATGGTCGCCGGCGGCGAAACGCCCGACGGCGGCACCAATTTCAACCTCATGCCCCGCGCCGGCGCGGGCCTCACCCGCGCGATCGGCGAGGGCGGCGCCCGCCTCGAACTGGGCGTGCGCTGGCACCACATCAGCAACGCGCGCATCACCGGCGACGGCGACAACCCGTCACGCGACGGCGTGGCGCTGTATCTGGGGTTCGCGATCCCGATGGATTGAGAGATCGTCTCAGCCCGCGGCCCGGAGCTTGCCCGTCGTGCTCGTCGGGAGTTCCGAGCTCACGATCCGGTTGCGCCCGGACTTCTTGGCGGCGTAGAGATTCTGGTCGGCGGCGTGCAGCCACGCGTCGGGCGTCGCGTCGCACGCCCCGGCGCTCCCCGCCACGCCGATCGAGATCGTCACCTTGCGATCCGGGTGCATGGGCCATGCGGTTGCTTCGACCGCCGCGCGGATGCGCTCGCACAGGACCAGCGCGTCCTTGGGCGCCGTGTCGGTCAGGATGAGCACGAATTCCTCGCCGCCGTAGCGGCACGCCACGTCGGACTGACGCACCGCGTCCTGGAGAATCCGGGCGGTGCCCTGGATGGCGGCGTCCCCCGCCGGGTGCCCGTAGGTGTCGTTGATGCTCTTGAAGTGGTCCAGGTCCATGATCGCGACCGACAGCGCCCGGGCGTGCCGTGACGAGCGCGAGACTTCCTCGGTCCAGCGCGTGTCGAAGTAGCGCCGGTTCCACAGGCCCGACAACCCGTCGATCTGGGCCCGCTGCGACAGCATCTGGATCAATTGCTGCATCCGCAGGGCCGAGCGCACCCGCACCTTCAGTTCCGCGATGTCGAACGGCTTGGTGACATAGTCAACGGCCCCCAGGTCGAACGCCGTCACCTTGTCCTGGGCGTTCTGCAACCCGGACAGGATGATGACCGGGATGTTCATCGTGGACTGATCGTCCTTGAGCGTCCGCAGCACCTCGTAGCCATCCATCACCGGCATGTCGAGATCGAGCAGGATGAGCGAGGGATGCAGGCTCTTGGCCAGCGCCACGCCCGCGGCGCCGTCCTCGGCGCTGTGCACGTCCAGGTCCTCGACACGCAGGCGCGCCTTGAGCAGGCGGTGCACGTCCGGCGAATCATCCACGATCAGGACGATCGGCTTGGCGTCGGCGGATTTGGAGGCGTCGAGTGTCATTCGTCCATGTGAACCGGGAAGCCGAGAATGCCGCGATGCGACGATGAAGCGACGTCGAAACTAGCGCTTGGATGCCGCCCTGGAACACAGGTCGATCAGCTCGTCCACCTGCGACTTGAACGTCGCCAGCTCGGCCGTCGCCGGCGCCTGACGCATCAGGTCCTCCAGCGTGGCGGCGGCGGCACCGATCGACGGGAAGCCGTACCCGGGCGCGGCCCCGCGGAGCTGGTGCGCGATCCGCTTCAGGTCCGTCGCGCGGCTCTCCGTCACGGCGCTGGTGATCGATTCGATCCGCTTGGGCAGCTCGGCCACGAAGCTCTCCACCAGCTCCGCCATGTCGGCGTCGTTGGCGTACTCACTGAGGATCGGCCCTCTCGACGAGGCGTTCTGATTGGCCATGGGCGGTGCTCCGAACTTCGGGACTGCCCTGTCATCGGCGCACGCGGACTGGGGGTTTACCACCGGTCCACGAATCGCGCCATCCCGCGCCAAAGTCAGCCCAACGCCGCGGCGAGGGATTCCCCCCGTCCGAGAAAATCGCCGGTCTGATTCTCGGGCCTCTCTTTTCCGCCCACCGGGCCTCGGGGTAACGTGGGTCAAAAAAGACAACGCCCCGCGGTGGCCCGCCGGGCGTTTCAATGACCCCAAGGGGATTTGAACCCCTGTTACCAGGATGAGAACCTGGTGTCCTAGACCAGGCTAGACGATGGGGCCAATTCCCATTCGGGCCAACACAATAGGCCCGAGAATGCACGCGTCAACACGACTCGCGGCACCACGCGGTCGACGCTCAGCACGCCGCGGCGAGCTGACGGCGCAGTTGCGCGAGCGCGTACACGGCCGCCTCGGCCTCCGACTTGCCGACCACCGCCCCGGCCGTCGCGCCGCTCCCGTCGCGCCATTCGGCCCGGTAGCAGTCGAACAACTGAACGTGGCGAACGCTCAATGAAAAGCCGCTCTCCGCGAATTCCCGGCCCACGCGCGGCACGTTCGGATAAAACGTGCCGTCCGTCCGACAATCGCATCCAGACAAATCGAGGGTCGTCCAACCGGAGGCGAGCAGCTCGTCGATCGCGAAATCGAGGCCCATCGGCTTCTCCTTGTCAGGTCGCGGCAGGCCGTCACACACAAGCCCACCGGCCGGTGCTTCCTTTCGCCCTCGTCCCCGTCCAAAGGAGAGTCTAGCAACCATTGCGGGCCAAGGCAGGCTCCGCCCCCCACAACGTCCAGTTTTCTCTGGGCTCGATCTCGGCACCCTACACCCTGGCGGGCTGGCGGTGCGCCGGGCCGGGCTGGGCCTTGGCCAGGTACTCGTACATGACGCGAACCGACGCGCCCACGACTCGCCCGACGTCATCCGAAGAACCGCCCGATCCCGGGAGCCAGGCCCGGTCGTACTCGTGCACCAGCCAGCCCCGGAAGTCCGAGGCCCGCAGGGCCGAGAGAGTCCCACGAACATCAAACTCGCCATCCCCCAGCGCGCAGGGTGTTCCCAGGCGGTAGTCCCGGAGCTTGACGGCCAGCAGTCGATCGCCCAGCACGTTCAGCCCGTCCGCCGGATTCTCGCCCGCAAGCCGCGCCACCGCCGGGCAATACGCCACGCCCAGGTGCGGGCTGTCCACAGCGTCGAGAATCTCCATCACGCCCGCCGAGGTGGCGAATGACCCGGCGTTTTCGAGCGCCAGACGCACGCCGCGGTTCCGCGCGTGGTCCGCGGCCTTGCCCAGGCGCTCCGCGATCCGCGCCACGGCCGAGGGGCGCGATTCGCTCCCGGGAATCTCGAACGCGAACACGCGCACCAGCGGGCAGGCCAGCGACTGCGCCAGGTCGATCGCGCTCTTGGCTTCGCGCACGGATTTCTCCGTGTCGCACAGGGCCCGCCCCAGAATCGGCGGGTTGATCGGCGCGTCGAAACGCACGGATGTTCCGATGCACGCGATCGCGCAGCCGGCACGGTCGAACAGGCGACGCACCTTCTCGGCGCTGGTGAGCGTGGGGTCGCACGCGGCCAGCGTCGAGCCGGTCCCGAACGACCGCAATTCAACGCCCAAGGCCCCGACCGATTCGGCGAATGCCGCCACTCGCTCGAGGGTCCAATCCAGACATGCCACGGTGCTGAATGCTGGCTTCATGCCGCGAGATTCCTGAAAAAGTGATCGGAGCGTGGTCCGAATAGCCGCCGATCTGGATGGGCATGGTACGGAGCCTGGAGGGAGTCTCCAAGCCGTGTCGACGCAGGATTGACCCGAACTTTTCCCTACATGTACACCCCAACCTGCGGGCATGGAACGCCCGGAACCACCCCGGGTCCAACATTGATGATCCTCCCGGAATCGGTCGATGATCCTGTTATGAGCGAGCCTCTGTTTGGCGACTTGCGTCGAGGATACGGCCCCGATACTGTTCCGTCTCAACCCATGACGACCACGCCCCATAATCGCTCGTGCGTCTCGCGGATTGCTCCCCTGGCCCTCGGCTGCCTTCTGGCGGCCGGCGCGTGCCTCGGCGGCTGCAGCACCACATCCCACGATGAGTACTTCGCCATCCGCCAGATCGTGGTCGAGCCGATTCGCGGCGACGGCACCATGATCGCCTCGCGTGTCGATGCCCGCGATTCCGACGCCATGCTGGCCGACGCATCCCGCCCGGCCCGCGGATCGAACTCCACCGTCCTGGCGACGGAGTAAGTGATCTTCCAAACCTGAACCACCGCCCTCCCGCGATGTCCGCGAGGTGCTTGTGTCGTCGTGGTTCGAGGCCGACCGCAACCCGATCGGCCTCGCGTGCGGACCGGCGCGAAGGCGGCCGCGCATGATCGGTGGTGCTCGGGTCCGGTCTTGATGAGGTTCTGCCCAATCAAGCAGAGATCGGACGACGCATGGACGACGAAGCTCAATCCCGGCGACCAGACCCCGTGCTTGATCCACTCCTTCGGGCGCTCACGCTGGCCAAGTTCCAACTGGTCATTGGGTTCCTGCTCATGCTCGGGGCGCCGATCGCTGGTGCCGCCGGAATTGGACTTGCATGGAGTTGGAGCGTCGACAACTTTCAGGGGCTGCTCAAGGCCGGCGTCATCAACGCCGAAGCCCTGGCGGCCTACGACAATGGCGCGTTCGCGGGCGACTGGATCAACGCGGCGGAGTACATCGTGCACGAACCACTCAATCGCCTCCTGCGTTTGTTTGAGTGGATCGGCATCGCGTCGTTGGCGTGGTTCGCGATGGGCGCTGTGACATGCTGGCAGCTGCGCAAAGCCCGGCGGGCTCTCGAAGCTCAGCGCGAGTGCGCACCGGCCTAATTCGTGGCCGCCGCGCCATCGGACGCGGGGAAGATCAGCGTGAAGTCTGAGCCGCGCCCGGGCTCGGAGTGGACCTCGATGCGCCCGTGGTGGGCCTCGACGATGCGGCGGGTCGTGGGCAGTCCCAAGCCCGTGCCGCCGGCCTTGGTCGTGAAGTACGGGTGGAATATTTTCTCGCGCGAATCGGCGTCGATCCCCGGGCCGGTGTCGATCACGTGCAGCGCCACCGCGGGAAGCTTGTCCGCGTCGGTGACGCGGCGCGTTCGCAAGATCAATTCGCGCGGCGGGGCGCTGGTCGCCGCATCGCCGCCCGTCTCGCCCGAGCGCGGCACGCCCTGCGTCATCGCCTGCACCGCGTTGAGCATCAGATTCAGGATCGCCTGCTTGGCGTGCGGCACATCGAGATCGGCCGTCAGCTTCTCGCTCGCCAGCTCGGCGCGAAGACGCACGCCCTGCTGCTCGCACTGGGGCAGGAAGAAATCGACGAGCTCGTCGACGACCGCGTTCAGGTCCGCGGGGCGTGCCTCGATCCGAAGTTCGCCGGCGTACTCAAGAAAGTCAGACAGGATGCCCCTGAGCCGCTCGACCTCACGCCGCAGCGACGCCACGCGGCGGGCCAAGCGCGACTTGGCCTCCGGCTCGCCCGAGAGCTCCTCGATCCCCTCTTCGAGTAATTGCGCGTTGAGGCCGATGGTTGAGAGCGGGTTCTTGATCTCGTGGGCCAGGCCGCCGGTCATGGAGCCGAGTTCGGCCAGGCGCTCGGCGGATCGCGCGCGTCTCTCCGCGGCGCGGGCCCGCGCGAGCTGGCGGCGCGAGCGCGTGCGCAGCACGTAGGTGCCGGCGAGCGAGCCGACGAGCAGACCGAGGAAGAACCACATCAAGGGATGCACGAGTGGACGGTACGCGCGGCGTCAGCGCCGCGGAGAGCGGACGTGCGCGCGGCGAGGCGGCACGACGACCTCGGCGGTTTCGACGCGCGCGACCTTGGTCGCCTTCCAGCCCTTGTCGCTGGAGTTGGCGTCGTAGCGGACGTGCGAGCCGTCCTTCAGCACGCGGAAGCCGTCGCCCTCGATGACGCTGAAGTGAACAAAGATATCCTGGCCCTCGGGCCCGACGATGAAGCCGAAGCCCTTGCGGGGGTCAAACCATTTGACCACGCCCTCGACGCCGCTGATGAACTGGGGAGTCTGCTCGCTCACGGTGCGATCCTCTTGCACTGAGCCGCGGACTGCGGACCGCTCGCCGCGCGGTTGAAACACGGCGTCCGACCCGGAACGGGCGTGCCGTCGCGAGCGCGACGGAACCTCGCTCTCCATTCGCGAGCGCCACGCGCGCCCGCGCCCCCTCCCGCACCCGACCACGCCCACGAGATCGGGATCAACAAGCAGAGTAACGATTCGTGAACCCAATCGCAAGCCGACCACCGGGGATCGCCCCCGGTGGTCGGTGAAATTACGAACAAACAACAAACTTATCAGACCACACGTCGATCGATCAGCGACCAGCCGGCGCGGGCTGCGAGGGCTGACCGCCGCCGGTCTTTTTGGCTTCGTCGAGCAGCACGGCCTTGCGGCTGAGCTTGATGCGTCCCTGGTCGTCGACGAGGATGACCTTGACCTTCACCACGTCGCCGACGCGGACCACATCGCCGACGCTCTTGACATAGCCGTCGGCGAGCTCGGAGATGTGGCACATGCCGTCGGTGCCCGGGGCGAGTTCGATGAAGGCGCCGAAGTCCTTGGTGCTGACGACCTTGCCGGTGTAGATGCTGCCGACCTTGATCTCGGCGCACATCGCCTCGATCTCCTGGCGGGCGCCGGCGATCGACTCGTGGTTGGGTCCGGCGAGCGTGACGCTCCCGTCGTCCTCGACGTCGATGGTGATGCCGTGCTTGTCCTGCAGGGCGCGGATCATCTTGCCGCCCGGGCCGATCAGCTTGCCGATCTTTTCCGGGTCGATCTGGATGGTGACCAGGCGCGGCGCCAGCGGCGAGATCTCCGCACGCGGGGCGGCGATGATGCCCTCCATGGTCGAGATGATCTGGAAGCGACCTTCCTTGGCCTGGGCCAGGATGCGCTCGATCTGCGAGAGCGACAGGCCGCGGGTCTTGAGGTCGAGCTGGATGCCCGTGATGCCCTCGCGGGTGCCGGCGACCTTGAAGTCCATGTCGCCGAAGAAGTCTTCCTCGCCGATGATGTCGGTCACGAAGAGTTCGTTCTGGTCGTTGTCATCGGCGAAGCGGCCGACGGAGATGCCGGCGCAGACGCCCTTGATAGGGACGCCGGCGTCCATCAGCGCCAGGCACCCGCCGCACACCGAGGCCATCGACGAAGAGCCGTTGGATTCGGTGATGTCGGAGACGACGCGGACGGTGTAGGGGAACTCGTCGGGGCTGGGGAGCACGCCCAGGAGCGAGCGTTCGGCCAGGGCGCCGTGCCCGATCTCGCGGCGCCCGGGGGCGGCGATCCGCTTGACCTCGCCCGTGGAGAACGGGGGGAAGTTGTAGTGGAGCAGGAACTTCTTGGAGTATTCGGGGAGCAGGCCGTCGACGATCTGCTCGTCCTTGCCCGTGCCGAGCGTGACGGAGCAGAGCGACTGGGTCTCGCCGCGCTGGAAGAAGGCCGAGCCGTGCGTGCGGGCGAAGACGCCCACGGCGCCGGTGATCGGGCGAATCTCCAGGGGCTTGCGCCCGTCGGCGCGGAGCTTCTGCTCGACGATGAGGCGGCGCGTGACCTTTTCCTCGAGGCGGCGGAAGGCCTCCTTGGCCTGGGTGCGGTTCTTGTTGCTCTCGACATACTGCCCGTAGTTGCCGTCGAGCTTCAGGGCGAAGTGGGCGTCGAGCATTTCCTTCTTGAGCTGGTCAACGCGCTCGTTGCGGGCCTGCTTGCCGGGGATCTTGCGGGCCTCGACCATGCCGGCCTCGGCGAGCTGCTTGACCTTCGCGGTGATCTCGGCGCTGGGCAGGTGAAGCTCGCCGGCGACCTTTGGGCGCGCGACCTTGGCCGCCAGCTCGTCGATCAACCCCAGAAGCTGCTGGATGTGCTTGTAACCGAACTCGATGGCGCCGTGAACGCCCGCCTCGTCGACCTCGGCGGCGCCGACCTCGATCATGTTGATCCCGTCCTTGTGCCCGGCGAGCACCAGGTCAAGGTCGGAGTAATCGAGCTGGCTGACGGTGGGGTTGATGACGAACTGCGGGCCGGCCTCGGTGTGGATGCGACCGACGCGGACCGTCGCGGTCGGGCCCTCGAACGGAATGTCCGAGAGCGCGAGGGCGGCGGCGGCGGCGGTGCCCGCCAGCACGTCGGCGTCGTTCTCGGTGTCGTGGCTCATCACGAACACCTGCAACTGCACCTCGTCGAGGAAGCCGTCGGGGAACAGCGGACGGATCGGGCGATCGATCATCCGCATGGTCAGGACTTCCTTCTCCGACGGCGGGCCCTCACGCTTCTTGAAGCCGCCCGGGAACTTGCCCGCGGCGGAGGTCTTTTCGCGATAGTCGACGGTGAGCGGGAAAAAGTCGATGCCCTCGCGCGGCGCGGCGCGGAGGGCGGTGGCGAGCACGGTGGTGCCCGCGTAGCTGGCCATGATCGCAGCGCCGGCCTGGCGGGCTACCACGCCCGTCTCCAGGATCAGCTCGCGCCCGCCGAGCTCCATCGACACGCGGACCACGCCCGGGAGCTGGGTGACTTTGTATTCAGACATTCGGTTCGATCCTCTGACCATGCCGGACCATGGGGTCCGAGCGGTGCGCACACCGACGGGCGCTCGCGACTTTCGCGGGCGGACACGCCGGCAACGAACCGGGATGGATCGAGGAATGGGCGAAACCTTGCCGCAACAAAGAAACGTGGGCGCGGCTCGGCCTCGTCATGGACCCGGAGGCAGAGGCAAGGCGCACGTCCCGATTCACGTCGGGAAGTGCAACTTGCCCGCTGCCACGAGGCCCTTCGACCATCCCGGAAAACAAGCGGCCCGCTGCCGGGGTGGCAACGGGCCGTGAGAGTCTTACTTGCGCAGACCCAGGCGGGCGATCAGGCCCTGATAGGCCTGCGGATCGGTGCGCGCCAGGTAGCGAAGGAGGCGGTTGCGCCGCCCGACCATCATGATCAGGCCGCGACGGCTGTGGTTGTCCATCTCGTGCGACTTCAGGTGCTCCGCGACCGAGCCGATGCGCTCGGTGAGCATCGCGATCTGGACCTCGGGCGAGCCCGTGTCCTTCTCGTGACGGCGGTTGCTGGAGACGACCTGCTGACGGCGTTCAAGTTCGATGGCCATGCCTCAACCCGGCTTCCTGGCCCGTCCGACGGGCCGTGGTACTTGAAAGTTTGGAACGGATAAAGACTAGTCCCCGACCCCGCCCCGATCAACCCGCGCGGGCCATCCCGATATTGATAAACCCCGAACAGGACGCGGACACCACGATAATTCCGCCTACCCTCGGGCCATGCTCAGCATCTCCCAGCGCGTGAAGTCCCTCAAACCCTCGGTCACGGTCGCATTCATGAACCGGGCCAAGGCCATGAAGGCCCAGGGCCTGGATGTCCTGTCGTTCGCCGCGGGCGAGCCCGACTTTGACACGCCCAATCCCATCAAGGAATCGGCGATCGCGTCGCTCCGCGCGGGCAACACCAAGTACATGCCCACCCTGGGCGACCCCGCGTCGCGCTCCGCCATCGCCCGCAAACTCACCGAAGAAAACGCCATTCCAGACTGCACGCCCGAGCACATCGCCATCGGCTCGGGCGGCAAGCATTCGCTCTTTGTCGCGCTCCACGTCCTTCTCGACGAACCCAAGCCCGGCGAGGCGCGCCAGGAAGTGCTGATCCCGGTGCCGGCGTGGGTCAGCTACGCACCGATCGCGGAACTCGCCGGCGGCAGGGTGGTCGAAATCCCGACCACGCCCGACTCGGGCTTCAAGATGACGCCCGACCAGCTCCGCAAGGCGATCACTCCCAACTCGCGCCTGCTCATCCTCAACTCGCCAAGTAATCCTTGCGGCACGATGTACTCGCCCGATGAACTGCGCGCCATCGGCAAGGTCGTCGCCGAAGCCAGCCGCACCATCGCGCCCAACCTCACCGTCCTGAGCGACGAGATCTACGAAAAAATCGTCTACGGCGGGATCCCCCACTTCTCGATCGGCTCCATCCCCGACATCGCCGAGCGCGTCATCACGCTCAACGGACTCTCCAAGGCCTACGCCATGACCGGCTGGCGCGTCGGCTATACCGGCGCCAGCGGCGCGTTCGGCCTGGAGTTCACCAAGGGCATGGCGACGCTGCAGGGACAGATGTCGACCAACATCACGTCGTTTGTCTATGCCGCCATCCCGACGGCGCTCAGGGAATGCGCCGCGGAAGTCGCGACGATGCGCGACGCCTTCGCGGTCCGCGGCACGCTCATCAACCAGCGACTCGCCGCGATCCCCGGCGTGCGCCCCATTCCCGCCACGGGAGCGTTCTACGCCTTCCCGGATGTTTCCAGGCTCTTTGGGAAGTCCACGCCCGGAGGCAAGGTGCTGCGCTCCGCGATGGAATTTTCCGAGGCGTTCCTTGCTGAGAAACTCGTGGCGGCCGTGCCCGGCGAGGACTTCGGCGGCTGCGGCGGGAACCATCTGCGTTTCTCGTTCGCGTGCTCCGAAGACCAGATCAACAAGGGCATGGACCGCCTCGCGGAATTCGTCTCGGCGCTGAAATAATCAGCGCCCGCCGCGGGCCCGGGCCTTGGCCGCACGCTCATACGCCTCGGCAATCAGCTCGCGCAGCGTGACGGTGATGGCCTGCTTCACGTCGTCCATGCTCGGGCATCGCTTGCCCAGTTCAGCCTTGAGGCTCGTAACGGGGCGGCCCACCAGGCCGCACGGCACGATCAGTCGGAAGTGATCGAGATTCGTCGTCACGTTCAACGCCAGGCCGTGCATCGAAATCCACTTGCGGACGCGCACGCCCATCGCGGCGATCTTGGCGCCTGGAACCTGCGATGGCCGGCCCGAGGAATTCGACCCGCCCGCGTCGAGCGTGGAGGCGTCCGCGCCGTCGGCGTCGTCGGCTTCATCGCGCTCGCGCTGGGTCCACACCCCGGTCGCCTTGGGATCTCGCGTGCACGACACGCCGAACGCGGCGCAGGTGCGGATGACGGATTCTTCGAGCAGGCGCATGTAGTCGTGCAGGCCGAGGTTGAGCAGGTTGAGGTCGAGGATCGGATAGACGACCAGTTGGCCCGGGCCGTGGTAGGTGATGTCGCCGCCGCGGTCGGTGCGTTCAACGCTGACACCTTCGCGTTCGAGCAGCTCCGGCGTGGCGACCAGGTGGTTCATCGCGCCGGCGCGGTTGCTGACCGTCACCACCGGATCATGCTCGACGAGGAAAACGATCCCGGCCATGGGCGGGATGGACGAATCAATCTGGCATACTTCCCGGGCGGCCAGCACGCCATCGGCGGTCTGCCTCTGCAACTCAAACGCGGGTGCATAGGCGAGGCGACCGATATCCGTGAATTCCAGCGAGAAGGGGTTGGTGCTCACGAGAGATGCTAGATGCCGATCGATCGACGTGCCGGCGCGGCCTCCAAAGGAGTAGGCGATGCGCGTGAAAAGCAGTCGCACGTTCTTGCCCTCGTGGAGGCGTGATCCGTTCAGCCTCGCACTCCAACAACGCCGGGATCGCCGGGCCACCCAGATGCCCGACCGCTATCATCGCCCATGGCAGAAATTCATCCGACCGCGATGGTCTCCAAAGAGGCGCAGCTAGGTTCGGGCGTGGTGATCGGGCCGGGCTGCGTGGTCAGCGGGCGCGTCACGATCGCCGACAACGTCCGCCTGATCGGCAGCGTGTATGTTCAGGGCCCGTGTTCGATCGGCGCGGGGACGATCGTGTATCCGTTCGCGTGCCTCGGCTTTGAGCCGCAGGACTACAAGTTCAAGCCCGGGCAGGCGACGCCGGGCGTGGTGATCGGGAGCGAGTGCCTCATCCGCGAGCACGCGACGGTCCATTCGGCGACCAAGGCCGATCGCCCGACGATCGTGGGCGACCGCGTGTTTATGATGGTGGGCTCGCACGTCGGTCACGACGCGCGCCTGGGCAACAACGTCATCCTCGTCAACGGCGCCACGATGGGCGGGCACTCCGAGGCCCACGACAACTCGACCATCGGCGGGCACTGCGGCATCCACCAGTTCACGCGCATCGGTCGCCTGGCGTTCCTCTCCGGCGGGATCGGCATCTCGATGGACGTGCCGCCCTTCTGCATGGCGCCGGATCGCCAACGGATCGCAGGGATCAACCGCGTGGGCATGCGCCGCTCCGGCATGGCACGCGAGGAGATCACGGCGGTCGACCGCGCGTTCCGCCAGGTCTTCCGCGTCCACCTGCCCAAGGCCGACATGATCGCGAAGCTGGAAGAACTCTCGCGTTCCTCGCCCGCGGTCGGCGAGATGCTGGCGTTTGTCCGCGAGGCCAAACGCGCCATCTGCCCCGGACCGGGGCGTCCGCCGCGCTTGCTCGCGTCGTGGCTCAATCTGCGGCGCCGCAGCGGACTGAGCAACGTGCTGGATGAATCCGACGACGAATCCATGTAGACTGGGCGCGAGTCTCGCACGGAGGGAGATCGCCTGTCCACGTCCATTTCACAGCAACGTTCCGGGCCCATGCGTCTTTGCGTGCTCGCCAGCGGCTCGAGCGGCAACTGCTCGGCGCTGGTCATCGGCGAGGGCGACAACGCGGAGGTGGTGCTGATCGACCTTGGACTCTCGCCGCGCCGCACGCGGAAGGAACTGGCCGCCATCGGGATCGACTTTGCCCGCGTGCGCCGCGTGCTCTTCACGCACTTTGACTCGGACCACTTCCATACCGGCTGGATCGGCACACTCCCGCGTCACATGACGCAGCTCGTGCACCGCCGGCACCTTGGGCGCGGCGGGCGCGAGAACGTGCTCGCCAACGTGAGCGAGCCCTACGAAGGCACGATCTCGCTGGGGTCCGTCACGGTCCACCCGCAGCTGGTGCCGCACGATGAGCTGGGCTCGGTCTCGTTCCGCTTCGAGTCTTCGTGCGGCGGAACGCTGGGGTATGCGACCGACCTTGGGCGCGTCTCCGCGGACTTCATCAATCACCTGGCCGCGGTCGATGTGCTGGCGATCGAGTCGAACTACTGCCCGAGAATGGAGCTGGAATCGGACCGCCCCGCGATTCTGAAGAAGCGTGTGATGGGCGGCAAGGGGCACCTCTCCAATCAGGAGAGCGCCGAGGCCGCGCGAAGAATCGCGCCGCGTCAGCACGTGGTGCTGCTGCATCTTTCGCGCCAATGCAACACGCCCCAGCTCGCCGCCGCCGGGCACGCCGGGCGGGCGTACCAACTGACCATCTCGCGACACGACCAGCCGACGCCGTGGATTCCGATCGCGCCGCCCTGCCATCCCCGCGTCGTCTCGCGCGTGCCCGCTACGCTGTTCGAGTGATGGGCCCAAACGCCAGTCCAGCCCTGCCCACGGGAGCACCCGCCGATCCCACCGGCGCGATGTCTGCACTCTCGGCCTCGCGTTCACGCACATCCGCGTGGTCGCGCTTCGCGGGCGGCGTTCGGCGCGCCCTGGGCCTGCCCCCCACGATCGTCGTGTCGGGCGTTCACTACCGCGAGCGCGGGCGCGAATCGCTGCGCCGGGCGCTCTCCTCGCGCGGCTCGGGCGTCAAGGAATACGACGTCGAGTTCCCCGACGGCAAGCGCACCCGCATCCGCTGCACACCCGATCGGCTCTACGCCGATCTCTCCGGCCCGCTCCTCTATCCCGCGTACCTCGCGTGCGACCCGCTCATCAGGCCCGGGATGCGACTGCTCGACGCCAGTTGCGCCACCGGCTATGGTGCGGCGTGGCTCGCCGAGCGCGTCGGGCCCAGCGGCGCCATCGTCGCCCTCGACCGCGACCTCGAATCGATCCGCTACGCGCGCCTGCGCTACCCGCTCGGAAACGTCTCCTTCGAGCCCGGCGGGATCGAAAGCGTGATGGGTGAGGCCGACGGCGCGTTCGCGGGCGTCTTTGCGTGCGGCGTGCCGCTGCGGGGGCAGGACGCGGCGCGCGTCGTGAGCGAATGGTGGAGACTGATCGCGCCCGGCGGCTGGCTGCTGGTCGTGGCGCCGCTCTCGACCGAAACGCCCCTGGGATTGGGCGCCATCGACGCGCGCGACCTGCTCGCCCGCGCGATCGTCGGCTCGCCGATCGGGGAGGAGTCCAAGGAGACGCGGACAATCCCCGGGCTCTCCACGCACGCCGCGTGGCTGGTCCGCAAGCCGCCCGCGACGGGAGCGATCGCGTGAACCCGCGCGAGCACGTCACGCTCTCCGTCTCGGGCTTCGGCGCGACCCGCGCCACCCGGCGCGTCCTCCTCGATTGGTTCGAGTTCCTGGGCGGGCGTCCCGGCGAGGTGATCTACGTCGACGGCGGGTCGGACCTCGCGTCGACGTCGCGCCTCGCCGCGCTGGTGCATGAGGGCCTGATCGATCGCCTCGAACTGCTGAACCCCGCGCACTTCGAGAACGATTTTCACCGCTGCTATATCCAGGAGTATCGCTCGGGGATGCTGGCAAGCAAGCCCTATGTCATGTTCGTCAAGCCCGACACGCTCCCGTTCCGCTCCGGGGACGATTCGTGGCTCGAAGAAGACCTGCAATCGCTGGACGACCCGCGCGTGTTCGCCATCACCCTCGGGCACCTGATCGCGCCTTCGAGCGGCACGCGCGGCGGGTATCTCACCCACGACTTTGCCAGCCTCAATTTCTCGCTGATGAAGCGCGAGAGCTTCACACTCGCGATGTATGCCGAGATCGGCCCGTTTATCGAATCCGACTTCCGCGGCGAGTTTCCATCGCACATCCGATGCGAAGAGAAGTATCGGCGCGCCCTCATCGAATGGGCGTGGCAATCGCACTGCAATCGCCACGGGCTGGTGACGCTGTCTCGCCCTGAATCTTGCGACTGGACCATTTTTCATCTCAACAAATCGGGCGGCAAGCTGCTCGCCCTCCGCGATCGGTATCGCGCCCGCGAGGGCGTTGAACTCTTCTTCGACAAGCCATTCGCGCTCTATCGCCCGCCGGACAAGGGCCTCAAAAAGCTGGGCAAGTCGATCGAGAACGCGCTCCGCCGCGTGCGCAAGGGCGGGAGGTAGCCGCCTCACGCTCGCTTGAGTTCACTCGACTCGAGCTTCTTCACCAGCGACTCCCAGCCCTCGGCGCGCCCAAGTCGCTCCGCGACCCGCACACGACGGCGCGAGGGCCGCCAGTCGAACAGCAGCGTCTTGAGGTACTTCCGCCATGCTCGCCCGCGCTGCTCTCTCGCTTCGCGAAGCGTCAGGGATTCGTCCCACAGCCAGCGGATCATCGGCTCGGTTCGGCAGATCGAGCGCCGGAGCTTGGCGATGTAGTCGTGCGACGTGCGCCACGCGGGGATCAGGTGCCCGGCGCTCGCCGTCGGCTCGTACCACAGTTCCCAGCCGGCTCGCCTGATCTTCAGGCACAACTCGGCGTCCTCGCCGCCCTCGAGCACGTCGCCGCGCCGGCAGTCCATCGATCTCGCGTCCAGCCAGCCTGATTGCATGATCGCCGCGCGGCGCATCACCATCGACGCACCCATGAGGAACGAGCCCGGCGCGTCGAGGCGCAGCCGGCGCTCGCCGAGCAACTGGTCGCCCAGCGAACGCCGGTAGATTTCGGCGATCCGCGTCATACCGCCTTCCCAGACGTTCTCGACCGGCCCGCCCGCGCCGCCGCAACGCGGCTGGTCGTCCATCAGCGCGAGCATGCCGCGGGCCCATCCGGGGCTCGCCAGCACATCGTCATCGATCACGCCGACGAATTCTTCTCTCGTCTCGGTGAACAGCTTTGTGAGAGCCGCCGACTTGCCTGATGTCGCCTCGTGCCACCGCACCATCGGCACGCCCGGATTGGCCGCGATGAACCGATCGATAACACCCGCGGTATCGTCGCTCGATCGATTGTCAATGATGATGAATCGCGACACCCGCCCGCCCACGCGATCCATCGCGGCCAGCGTCTCCAGCGTGCGCGTGATCGCCCCGCCTCGGTTGTACGTACAGACGCCGATGGCCAGCGAGCCGAGCGGGCCAAGCGGGCCGCCGCCGCTCGCGGCCGCCGTCGCGTCCGGCGCTGAGGTCGAAGATGGGCTGGATCGTTCGCTCATTGGCCTGACACCAGCTCGCCGATCACCGGCACCTCTGCATCGCTCGCGATGCCAACTCAGACCGGCCGCTCACGCACCCTTCGCCCGGCGGAACATCCTTCGCACTCGGGCCTTGAGCGGCACGGGCCACCCGCGCGATTGCATCAATCCCACCAAAGCCCGCCACGATGCGTCATCGACCCCCGCCCTGGCCGCCGCGTTCACAAGCCACGTCGTCGCCTCGCGCAGGTGCGCCGCACATTCCGCCCCGCCAAAGCGCCCCGCGATCACGGCATGATCGCGAGCCCGCCTCGCCAGATGAGCCGCCGAACTCAGGTTCCCCTCGTCGCGCAGCGCGACCGTCAGCGCCGGCTCACCCGACACCGCGATCGGCCCACGCTGTCCAACCCGCGCTAGAAACTCGCGGTCCTCGCCGACGCGAAGATCAGGATCAAAGCGAATCCCGACATCGATCGCCCGGCGCGAGACCAGCAGCCCCGACGCGCCGAAGATCGCGATCGGCCGCAGCACGTCCTCCCACCGCGGCAGGAGCTTTCCCGACCATTCACTCGGCACGCCTTTGAGACGCGGTACTTCGCCGCGGCGCTCGAAGCGCGCTGCCACCGCGCCGATCGCGCCGAGTCTCTCCGCTAGCGCGATCATCGCACCCACGCCCGCCGGGATCAGCTCATCGTCGTCGTCAAGGAACACAACCCATGCCGCGTCGCTCACCTCGATCCCGCGGTTGCGTGCCGCGCTCGGGCCCGTATTGGATTGGCGTATCAATTCGCATCCTTCGGGAGCGCTGGTCGCGGGCTCCGAGCCATCGTCGACCACGATCACACGCGACACGCCCGCGCACGCCCGCGCCGACCCCACCGCCGCGGCCAAGCGCGCCGAGGGCGCGTTGAACGTCGGGATCACCACGTCGAAACGCGTCATGCCCCGCCCGCGTCCTCGGCGAACATCGGCGCGCCCTTCGGCAGCACCGCGGCCCGCGCCAGGATCGCCTCCTCGCCACGATGCACACGCACCTGGTTGAACCCCAGCCACGCCACCAGCACATACCCGCACGCGTCGAGCTTCGCGTTCAGCGCCGGGCTTTTGCCGGCCGAGATGTCCTCGATCACGATGAGGCGCGGCTTCCACTTTTTCAAGTCAAACCCATCGAGCAATTCCAGCTCCGCGCCCTCCACGTCGATGCTCGCAAAGTCGATCGGACCCGTGTGCCCCTCGAGCAGCGCGTCCATCGACATCAGCGGCACCTCGACTTCCTGCATCGCGGCGCCGCGCTTCCGCACCTCGCGCTCCTGCTCCGGCGGCGTGTGGTGATACGACAGCACCTCCAGCCCCTCGCCCCGCGCGACGTGGAACCGCGTCGTGCCCGAACTCCCCCGCTTGCCGAGGGCGGCGTGTACCACCCGGCTCTTGGGCCGCGATGATTTGCACTGCTCGAACCGCTCTGGGATCGCCTCGATGAGCAGCCCCGTCCAGCCGATCGCCTCGAACGCGGCGCTCACGCTGAGCGTCACGCCGTCGTACGCCCCGACCTCGACAAAAAAGCCGGTCGTCTGGCGATCGAGCAACTGCCAGATGAGCGAATCCTCGCCGAACTCGGAACGGAAATCAGGCGACAGCAGGCCCGGCGCCTCCCGCCCGCTGGTCTGCCCAGTGGCCCCCGCCCGAGCCATCGCGGCCACCCGTTCCATCGCCTCGGCCCGGCTGGTGCCGCGCCGGAGTCGGTCGAGTTCCACCCGCGTCTGGTCGAGCACGCGCTCGATCCGCCGCTGGCGCTTGAGGGCCCGGGCGGCCTTGCGCCGCGCGTCGATCAACAGGATTGACATGATCGTCGGCGCCAGTATCACCGCGACGATCAGGAGCGTGGCAAGGGTCGGGTCCAGCGCCGACTCCCCCACGAGCGCGGGGGCGAGGGCCGGGGCGGGGGTGATTGGCCCGAGCAAAGCACACTGGAATGCGGCGGGTGCGAACATCCGCCACGAGCCTAGCACACGCCTCCTATCCTTGCCTCGCATGGCCAAACGAGAGACGACACGCAAGACACCCGCGCGCCGCACCAAGGCCGCCGGATCAGAATCCACTCCCAAGGTCGACCCCGACGGCGCCCCGACGTGCCCGGAAGCTGACGCGCCCCGGTCGACACCCCCAGCCGCGCCCAAGCCTCGCGCCGCCGCCGGGAAAAAGGCCCCCACTCGCCCCGACACACAAACCCTGGCGATCGAGCTCGCCCGCTCCATGCACGACGACAAGTGCACCGACATCGTCGTGCTCGACGTGCGCGGCAAGAGCCCCATCACCGACTTTGTCGTGATCGGCTCGGGCACCTCCGACCGCCAGATGCACGGCGTGGTCCAGAACGTCCGCAAGGTGGGCGACAAGCTCGGGCACGCGGCCTGGCGCAGCGACGCCGACGACCAGTCCACCTGGTTGCTCGCCGACTTCGTCGACGTCATCGTGCACGTCTTTGAGCCCAACATCCGCGCCCACTACGACCTCGAAATGCTCTGGGGCGACGCCAAACGCGTCGAGTGGGAACGCCCCGAGGCCGTCGTCCGAAACCGCGCCGGCCTCCGCGCGGGCGAAGTCTCGTTCGATCACTGAATCCGCCCGGATTCCACATGACCCTCTCGCGCGTTCAAGTTTCGCTCGACGGCACGCGGGACTACGAAGTCCTCGTCGGCCACTCGCTCACCGGCACGCTCGCCGATCGCGTGCGCGCACTCTGCCCCAACGCCGCACGCGCTTTCATCGTCATCGACGACGGCCTACCCGAGCTCGCCCGCGCGAACCTCGCCTCGGCCCTCTCGCGCCGGCAGTTCGCAACCGCCGGCATCACCATCCGCCCGTCCGAGCCCGACAAGTCGCTCGAAACGCTCGATCGTGTCCTCGTCGCGATCGCGGAATCAAGGCACGAGCGCCGCGACCCGGTGATCGCCCTCGGCGGCGGGATCGTGGGCGACGTCGCGGGCTTCGCCGCCGCCACCTACCGACGCGGCGTGCCCGTCATCCAGTGCCCCACCACCCTGCTCTCCATGGTCGACGCCTCCGTCGGCGGCAAAACCGGCGTGAACCTCCGCACGCCCGACGGCTCACTGAAAAAGAACCTCGTCGGCGCGTTCCATCAGCCGCGCCTGGTCGTCGCCGACATCTCGTTGCTCTCGTCCCTCCCCGATCGCCAGCTCCGCGCGGGGATGGCCGAGTGCGTGAAGCACGCCCTGCTCTCGGGCCAGTTCGGTGATCCGACGCTGCTGCCATGGATCGAATCGAGCGCCCCGGCGATCCTGTCGCGGGACTCAGGCACGCTCGCCGAGCTTGTATCCCGCAACGTCGCGATCAAGGCCCGCGTCGTCGCGGGCGACGAACGCGAAGAGGCCGAGAGCATCGTGGGCGGGCGTGCCCTGCTCAACCTCGGGCACACCTTCGGGCACGCGATCGAGACGCTTCCCAACCTCTCGCCCACCGGCCAGCCCACCGACGCCCCCCTCCATCACGGCGAAGCGGTCGCCCTCGGCATCATGGCGGCCCTCGAAACCGCCGTGTCGTACCGCGTCGCCTCGCCCTCGCTCCGAGATCGCGTCGGCTCCCTGCTTTCACGCCTCGGTCTGCCGACCAAGGTCCGGGGCCTGCCCCCGAGCGACCGGGTGCTCGAACTCATGGGGCACGACAAGAAAGTCCAGGGCGGCGTGTTGCGTCTGGTCCTTCCCCACGACGGCGGAGTGTGCATCGTCAAAGACAACCCCAGCCTCGCGATCGTGCTGGGCGCTATCGATTCGATCCGGGTCTGAGCGCCCCGGTCGCGCCCAAGAACCGCCCGCCGGGCCCAAGACCGTCGTTCGCTCGCGTGGGGCGATCCACCACATCGCGCGTGGCAGGCCGGGCGCTCTGGGCAATCTTCATGGCGATTCCAACGCCCAACCGATAACCGATCGCGGGCCTTGCGTTTCTCGCGCCCCATGTGCGTCTTATCCCGTGCGATCACCCAGACATGGACGTCGGGGGCTGCGATGCGGACCATCGCGATTATCAATCAAAAGGGCGGATGCGGCAAGACCACCAGCGCGATCAATCTCGCCGGGGTCTGGGCCAAACGCGGCATCCGCACCCTCCTGGTCGACATGGACCCCCAGGCCCACTGCGCCGCAGGCCTCGGCATCCCTGAAGCTCGCATCGACCTTGACATCGCCGACGCCCTCCTCGCGCCCCCTCGCTCGATCGATCAGAGCCGTCTCCTCTGGCGCGTCGCCCGGGGCCTGGACCTGGCCCCGAGCCGCATGAAGCTCGCGGGCCTCGAAGCCGCCCGCGGCGGGCTGGCCGACAAGCCCGACAAGGAACGCCGCCTCGCCAACCTCCTCAACCACTTCTCGGCCGACTACGACGCCACCATCATCGATTGCCCCCCCTCCATCGGACTCCTGACCTTCAACGCCCTCACCGCAGCCACCACCGTCCTCATCCCCGTCGAAACCGGGTACTTTGCCTTGCAGGGGGCGGCCAAGCAGGTGCAGACCGTCGAGAGCCTGAACCGACGCATCGGCGTACAGACGCCCGTCCGCCTCTTTGGCACGCTCCACGACCCCGACGATGTTCACTCCTCCGCCCTGCTCGACGAGCTCCGCCGCCAGTTCGTCGATCGCGTCGCCCCCATCGCCATCCGGCGCGACCCAAAGCTAAAAGAAGCCGCGGCATTCGGACGCCCCATCATCGACCACGACCACGAGTCCCACGGCTCGACCGACTACGCCTTGCTCTCGGACTGGCTGCTGGCGGTCATCGGGCTTGCGACCGAGGCCTCCGCGGCCTCCGGCGTCAGCCCCGTCCGCGTCGTCGCCAACGCCGTCAGCACCGCCGAGGTCGCCCACCGCGTCGCAAGCGCCGGCGACACCATGCGCCCGGACCTGCACGAGCCGATCCCCGCCACCGAGCCCGCCCTCGCCGGCGTCACGTCCGCGGACGCGCCGATTTCCCATCAAAGCCACCCGCCGCACCCGGTTTCAGGCCCCGCCGTGTCCGCGGCGCCGGCGCTCGAGCCCCTCGGCGAATCCCGCATCTCCCGGGCCCAGGACGTCGCTCGCCGCGCTCAGAAGCTCATGCGGCGCGATCACGATCAGGAAACGCCCGCGGCCGTCGCACATTCCCGCGCTCTTGCCCACGTTCAGGCAGCTCCCCCGCCGACAACTCACGCCTCCCCCGAACCCGCGCGCGTCTCCCTCATGGCCGATGCCCTGGAGGTTCGCCCGCCCGCCGCCACACCACCGGTCGTCGCCCGCCTCTTCGGCGCCCGCTCGACGCGTCAGGGCGTCCTCTTCGTCCAGCCCATGTCCCTCGGCGGGGACGTGTGCGTCGCGGGAAACTTCAACAATTGGTCGCCGGATGCGCACCGGCTTCGCGCGAACCCCCAGCTCGGCGTGCTCGAACTGTGCGTTCCCATGCCGCCCGGACGGCACTCCTACCGACTCGTCATCGACGGGCGCTGGTGCGCCGACTCGTTCAACCCGGGCACCGAGGTCAACCCGTTCGGCGAGCACAACAGCGTGGTCCACGTCGAATGAGCGTTGAATCGTCGCCGGGTCATCGTCGCGTGAGCATCGAGGGAGAATCGGGCATGTCCATGCGGAGCGACGCGCCGATCCCATTCCGCAGGGCCGGGTCCCAGCCGACCGACGCGCTGGCGGACCTTTTCTTGGGCGACGGGCCGCTGGCGCCCGCCCGCGCCTTCGAGTCGTCGCCGCCCCGCCCGGCGGAGCCCGTCGCGCCCGCGCCGAGCGTCAACCTCGGCCCTTCCGCGCCGTTCGTCGAAGATACCTCGATCCGCCAGCATGATCGCCACGACGATCTCGGCCCGCTCCCCGAGCCTCGTGTCGAAGCCCTCATCCTGGGCCATCTCCCCGTCCTGGCCTCCGCCTGGGTCGGGCAGTTCACCAAGCTCAGCGCCGACGACGCGGGCTGCACGGCCCTGCTCCGCGTCCGCGCCGGCACCACCAGCATCGATCTCTTCAACGCTTCCGCCGAACCCGCGCCTTGTGCCTCGCCCGAGGACGCCGTCCGCGCCGCCAACTCCCAAGCCCGGCGCTGGCTGGTCCAGGTCGACGAGACCGACGAGCCCGCGCTGGCGGCGCTCCCCTCCATCACGTCGCTGACGCTGCTCTGCGGCTCGGACGACGCCGCGGTCGTCGCCTGCTATCGCACGCTCAAGTCCCTCGGCACCCGCGACGACACCCGCGACAAGATCGTGCGGCTGGCGATCATGGGCGCCGCGGGCGACAAGGCCAAGGCCGCCGCCGACAAGCTCGCCGCCGCGTCGCGCACCTTCCTGGGGCGCGAGATCGAACTCGTCCCTGGCGCCGTCAGAGTCACGGCGTGGAATTCGCGCACGCTGTTCCGTGGCATCTCGCCAGCCTCGCTCGACTCACTCGTGCCGCTCCTGGAATGCCGTGGCCAGCCGGCACCCACCGGCGACGCCGCCCCCACCCCGCCCGAAGCCCCGATGACTCCCGACGCTCGCGCTCGGAACGTGACCCGCACCGACGCCTACAGGGCCGCGTTGCACGACGTAATGTCGCCCGCCGGCCAGGTCGGCCCGCTCGAATCGCGCCGGCCGCGTCGCCCGCTCGACCCCGTGCTTGCAACCCAGACCACGCCCGACATGGCGCCCGAGTCGGCGTCCGACGCCGCGCCGACTCCCACGCCGGTTTCGATTCCCGACGCGCTCCGGTCGGACACGCCGCACGCGCCAGTTTCCCCGTCCTTCGCAGCGCCCAGCGCCCTCGTCGCCCTCATCGAGGGCCTATCGCCGATTTCGCTGGCGTGCCCCGTCGCGCCGGGCGTGGCGCTGGCGCGTGACGCGGCCGGTTCGCTGCACCTGGTGGCGTCGGCGCGTGCTCCCGGCGAGACCGGGCGGGCCTGGTGCGAGCTCGACGCCGCGCTCGCGTGGGCGACGCTGAACGCCCCGCTGCTCGCCGCCGCCGCGGCCCTGAGAGTCGCCGCCCCCACCTGCCACCTGCTGGCCGGTGAACCCCGCGAGGCGCGCCGTCTGCTCGACAGCGGCGTGCGCGTCTACGCGATGTGCGCAAACAAAGACGGGACGCCGATCGCCGGCGTCCCGTTGAATTAGCTCAAACTGTCGAAGGCCCGGCCTACGCCGATTCCTTGCGGGCCGTGCGCAGCTGCGCCAGCGGGACCCGTTCCTGGACCGCGCGCTGGTCGATGATGAACTCCGAGCCTCGCGCATCGAGGTCGGGCAGCTCGTACATCAGCCCCAGCATGATCTCTTCCATGACCGAACGCAGGCCGCGGGCGCCCGTCTCGCGCTTGGTCGCGCGCCGCGCCACTTCGCGCAGCGCGTCGTCGGTGAACTCGAGCTTGGCCCCCTCGAGCCTGAACAGGTGCTGGTACTGACGCACCAGCGCGTTCTTGGGCTCGGTCAGGATCGACACCATCGCGTCCAGCGTCAGCGGCATGAGCGGCGCGAGCACCGGCAATCGCCCCACGAACTCGGGGATCATGCCGTAGTCGATCAGGTCGTCGGCGATCACCTTGGCCAGAATCTCCGAGCGCTGCGCCTCGGCGTCCGGCGCCTGGGACTCGGCCGCCACGAACCCGATCCGCGTCTTGCCGATCCGTCGGCGGATGATCTCTTCCAGGCCCACGAACGTCCCGCCGCAGATGAACAGAATGTTCGTCGTGTCCAGCTGGATGTACTGCTGCTCGGGGTGCTTCCGCCCGCCCTGCGGCGGCACGTTGCTCGTCGTCCCCTCCAGCATCTTCAGCAGGCTCTGCTGCACGCCCTCGCCCGACACGTCCCGCGTGATCGAGACGTTGTTGCTCGTCTTCCCGATCTTGTCGATCTCGTCAATGTAGATAATGCCGCGCTGCGCCGCCTCCAGGTCAAAGTCCGCGGCCTGCAACAGCTTCAGCAGCAGGTTCTCCACGTCCTCGCCCACGTACCCCGCCTCGGTCAGCGTGGTCGCGTCGCCGATCGCAAACGGCACCTTCAGCAACCGCGCCATCGTCTTGGCCAGCAGCGTCTTGCCCGAGCCCGTCGGGCCGATCAGCAGGATGTTGCTCTTGTCGAGTTCCACCGAGCCCGGCTCGGCGTTCTCAAGGTGCAGCAGCCGCTTGTAGTGGTTGTGCACCGCGACCGACAGGGCCCGCTTGGCGAAGTCCTGCCCGATCACATACTGGTCCATGTACTCCTTGATCTCCCGCGGCGCCGGAACCTGACGCAGCGCGCTGGAGACCGAGGACACCCGCCGGCGTTCCTGGCGGAAAATGTTCTGGCAAAGGTCCGTGCAGTTGGAGCACACGTAGACCTCGTTCGGCCCCTCGACCATGGGGCCGACCTCGCGGCTCGTCTTCCCGCAGAACGAGCACGTCGTGACCTTCCGACCCCGGAAGC
Organism: Phycisphaerae bacterium; assembly: GCA_016793195.1. Lineage (GTDB taxonomy): Bacteria > Planctomycetota > Phycisphaerae > Phycisphaerales > UBA1924 > JABWBC01. The sequence goes on along the minus strand of JAEUJA010000001.1, from coordinate 17,811 downwards.
TCCCCGATTCGCCCTCGCGGCTCGGTCCACCGCCATTCCCGTCGGCGCCGTCGGTCTTTCTGGCCATGCATCCCTCTCGTCTGGACAGGCGGTGCGATCCCGGGGCCTGACCCCGGGCCTCAGTCTATCGGCCAACCACGCCCCAATCTGCACGCACTCCCGGCAGATTTCGCGCTGGCGACCCCATCGCCCCTTGTGGTTATTCGTCCGTCCCCTTCGCCGGTTTGGACGGAGCTCCCGTCATCCGCGACACCATCGATTTTCTGGCCGCGTCATACTCCTCCGGCGTCAACTCGCCCGAGTCCCGCAACTGCCTCAACTGGTCCATCAGCCCCGATTGCTGCGCGCTCGCCGATTCCCCGCCAAGCATCTTGCGACGCACCAGCAGGATCACCAAACCAAGTACGACCGCCGCCCCGATCAGCAGCCCCACCACCATGAAAATCTGGCTCGGCGACGTTCGCGGCGCCTGCGCCAGCACCGCCACCATCCCGAACTTGGCCACTCCCGGGTCGATCATCGTCGATACTGAAGATAGGCGGCCTGTCGCCCGCCCTCACCCGCGATTCATCGGACCCACGCCCGACACTTCCCAGCTTCACCACGCCCTCACCCACGCCCGGACGCGATCGCGTCACGCAGCGGCACAAGAAACGTCGGCACCACCCGCGACTCCGCCAGCTCCTCCCCCACCGACGCCAGCCGGTCAAAGTTCGAGCCCAGTTCCTTCAGGTCCGTCACCGATCCCAGTTTCCGAAGCGTCAGGTACACGCTGATCGGCTCCGGGTTGCCCTCGCCCTCGCGCGCCGCCGTCACCGTCCGCGTCTTCACCTCGAACTGCGCCTCGATATCCCCCCGGCGTCCCACCGTGAAGCCCAGCGAGGGCTGGCAGTCCTTCACCCCCAGGGGCGACTCCGCGAGCTTGCCCAAGGGCGACCCCGCCAGCAGCGCCTCGTGCACGATCGCGTCGTGATTCCCGCTCGCCATCAGGTCGAACCCGAACAAGAGTTCGATGAAGTCCACGTCCAGCGGGCTGATGCTCATGTAGTACGGCGCCACCTCCAGCACCAGCCGGTGCAGCAGGTACGCCTCCGAAAGGTCGGGCGGGTTCACCGTCCCCGAACGCACGCTGGTCGACCGGGCCGCCACCCACCGGTGCGGCGAATCGGTCTGCGGCGATTCCAGCGCCAGTTCGTCCCGATACCGCCTGAAATGATTCATCGCGGGGAATTGGCGGCGGACGCGCTCGAAAAACTCGAGCACCGTCTCACGCCCGCGGGGAAGCTCCATCTTCACCCCGAGCTTCAGGTTCACATAGAAGTCCGAGCACAACGCTCTCAGGCTCTCAGACATCGCCGCCCAACTCCTGTCGCGCCACCTCGTGCGGCGCGCCCAAAGCATAACCGCGCCAGCGCGAAAATCAGCGCGCCATCTTGCCATCCAGCAGCCACGCCTCGATGTCGTCCGTCTCCGACAGGTTCTCCACAACCCGGTGGAACCCGCTCGACCGCAGCGCCCCGATGCTCGAAAGCCCCGTCGCCACGCCCAGCGCCCGGCAACCGTTCACCAGCGCGCAGCGAGCGTCATGCGGCGTGTCTCCGATCACCACCACCCGCGACGCCTCGATCGCCCGACCGTGCCGCTCCCGATACCTCGCCATCGCCACCGGCGGCAGATGCTCGCGGTCCGGCGGGTCGTGCGGGCTCTCGTCGCCCCACGCGTTCACATTGAACCAGCCGGGATCGATCCCGCACGCCCGCAGCTTCATCCCCCCTGTTTCGGGAAAATTCCCGGTCAGCACACCAATCTCCACATCCCGCCGCGCCCGCACGCGATCCAGCAGCGCCATCACCCCCGGCAGCGGCCTGCTCACGCCCGGCTGGACCAATCTCGGCCCAAGGTGCGTCGCATAGCCGCGCCGCATCGCCTCGCGATGCTCCGCCGACACCGCCCTCCCGTTGAGCCGCAGCAGATCGTCGATGATCAGCGGATCGAGCCGCCCGGCGAATTCCACGCCCTTGATGGTGAACGACGCTCCGAAAAGGTCTTTCCCCGCCTGCTCGAGCGCGTGCATGCCCGAGCCAAAGGTCGAGATCAGCGTCAGGTCAATGTCGAACAGGATCAGCATGGTGATGCACCGCCCGCCGAACTACCGCCGGATCACAAAGCCGCGCTCGCAATCGACCGGCGGCATGTCCAAAGCCTGACTGGAATCGATACACCCCGCCATCCGATCGTTGAGCGCCTTCAGGAATGCCTCGACCTCGTCCTGCCCCCCCTGGACTTCCATCGCCACGCTCCGGTCGGGCTCATTCCGAACCCAGCCCGAGACATCGAACCCGTCCGCGACGTACTTCGCGGTCGCCCGGAAGCCCACGCCCTGCACACGCCCGATAAACCGCACGCCCCGACGGACCATCCCGACACCTCCCGGCCCGGAGGATACGCCCCGACAACGCCCCGAAATCCCGCTCCAAGGACCGAGTATGCCGAATGCGCCGCCCGCACGCCCCGTTTGTTGGTCGACCGCTCGGTCTTGTGCTAGCGTTGATGGCAGCGGGATGGTCGCGTGTATCGACGTGCCCTTGGGCGATGCAGGACCGCATCGCCGGGCCACTCTTTGAGAGCATCGCGACCGCCCGCCAGCGTCCCGGCTCCCGGCGCCCTTTGGCCGGACAATTCGTGCATGCTCGCCCGCCGTCGCGGGCGCTCCGTTCCCCGAGCCGACCGACGCTGAGTTTTCGTGTGCCCATCCCCGGAACGTTCCGGGGTTCGTCGCGCGATCCCCACCGGTGCGGGATCGTGCGAAGTGTCGCGCCCGGGCTTATGGTTGAGCCCGGACAGGAGGCCGCCAGGCGTGCCCGAACTCTGGCAGTCCAACGACGACCGTGATCGCGTGCGCGCTGCGTCGGACATCGTCCGCCTCGTCGGCGAGCACGTGGCCCTCAAGCCCAAGGGGCGCGAGTACGCCGGCCTCTGCCCGTTCCACGACGACCACCGCCCCTCCATGAACGTCGTCCCCAGCAAGCAAATCTTTCACTGCTTCGTTTGCGGCGCCGGCGGCGACGTCTTCTCCTTCGTCCAACGCTACTTCAAGATGGAGTTCCGCGAGGCACTCGAGTTCCTCGCCGAACGCGCCGGCGTCAAGCTCACGCCCCGCCGCCCCCAAGCGCCGACGTCCGAGTCCCCCCGCTCCTCCCGCGCCGAGATCGTCCAGGCCGGCGCCTTTGCCGCCGAGTTCTTCCGCGCCATCCTCCGCCACCCGGAGCACGGCCAGGCCGCCCGCGACGTCATCGCCCGCCGCGCCATCTCGCCCGACATGGTCCAGCTGTTCGGCCTGGGCGCGGCCCCCGCGCGCTGGGACGGCCTCTTCCTCACTGTTCAGAACAAGTCCCTCGACCTTCGCCCCTTCACCGACGCCGGCCTCTTCAAACGCCGCGATTCGGGCGACGGCGTGTATGACGCCTTCCGCAACCGCCTTATGTTCCCCATCCAGGACGCCGCCGGACGCGTCGTCGCCTTCGGCGCCCGCAAGATCGACGAGGCCGACGAGCCCAAATACCTCAACAGCTCCGAGCACGCGGCGTTCAACAAGTCCGCCACGCTCTACGCCCTGCCCCAGGCCCAGCGCACCATCCAGAGCTCGCGCGTCGCCATCATCACCGAGGGCTACACCGACGCCATCGCCTGCCACCAGGCCGGGTTCACGAGCGCCGTCGCCACCCTCGGCACCGCGCTGACGCGCGAGCACGCCACCGTCCTCCGCCGCCTGTGCGACACCGTCGTGCTGCTCTTCGACGGCGACATGGCCGGCCAGAAGGCCGCCGAACGCGCCGTCGAGGTCTTCTTCGCCGAAACCCTCGACGTCAAGATCGCGATCATGAGCAGCCAGACCGACGCCAAGGACCCCGATGAACTCCTGAAACGCGAGGGTGGCCCGGAGGTGTTCAGGAAAGTCATCGACGGCGCGATCGACCTGCTCGATTTCCGCTTCCGCAAGCTGCGCGAGCGCACCAAGTCCGCCGGGCCCGCGGCCCTCACCCGCGCGATCATGGATGAGATCAAGCGCCTGGTCGAACTGGGACTGGCCGACCAGACCCCCATCCGGCGCCGGCTCATCGTGCGCCAGCTCGCGTCCGTCGCGGGCGTCGACGAGGCGACCATCATGGCCGAGATCCCCGCCGGCCGCGGCGGGCGACGCCCCGCCTACGACGCTCGCCCCGTCGCCGAGCCCAAGCCCGCCACGACCTCCGAACGCTCGACGGGCGCGCACCTCCTGGCGTGCATCCTCGCCGACGGCGGGCTGTGGCACGCGCTCACCGAGGCGGAACAGCAAAGACTCGTCGAAGGCCCCTGGAACGACGCCGCCACCGGCCAGGTCGCGCTCGCCGTCCGCGCGGTCGCGCTGCAGGGCCGCGACCCCGGGCTGGCCGCGGTCCTGAACGTCGGCGAGACCCCCGAGTTCCACCAGGCCGCCGTCGCTCTCTCGCAACGCGCCGAGCAGGAATCCGAATCAGACGCCGACCGCCTGAAAACCGCCTTTGAGCAGTGCCGGAAGCGCCTGGCGATGGAATCAGGGCCACAAGCTTCGAGCAAGGACGACCCTTTCTCAAAGGTGGCGCGACTCAGCCAGCAGCACCGCGACCTCGGACCCGACCGGCGCGTCATGCCGAGGCCCAAATGAAACGAGACAAGCCACGCAAGCGCGCCAAGGATCGGCACGCCGCACACGGCACGGACCCGCGAAACCGGAAGAACGACTCGACCGACGCCCACACACAGGGAAGATTGACCATGGTGAGCGACCCCCGCCCTCAGAACCAAGAGCCCCGCGACGAGCCCGCCGCCGAGCTCCACCCCGCCGTCGGCGACCTCATCTCGCTGGGCAAGTCCCGCGGCTGGCTCAGCTATGAAGAGCTGAACAACACCCTCCCCGACGAGATGGTCGACCCCGAACGCCTCGACGAACTCATGGTGCTCATGGACCGCCACGGCATCCAGATGGTCGACGAGCTCGAGCTCCGCGCCCGCCTCCACCGCGAACGCCTCGCCCGCGGCGAAGAGGACGGCGCGCTCAACCAGCCCGCCCCCGCGCTCTTCGCCCGCGGCCAGCGCGCCATGACCGTCGCTGGCGGCGAGCGCCGCGCCGAATCCGCCGCGCTCCAGCAGAAGCTCAGCGAGCAGCTCCAGGCCCACAGCGACGACGAGACCGCCGACGAGGACCTGGCCGACGCCGAGAGCCTCCGGCGCGAACTCGAAGACGCCGCAGAGGACGCCAGCGCCCGGCGCATCGACGATCCGGTGCGCATGTACCTCTCGCAGATGGGCTCCATCCCGCTCCTCACACGCGACGAGGAAATCCGCCTGGCCAAGAAGATCGAGACCACGCGCATGATCTTCCGCCGTCGATGCCTCGAGAACGACTACGTCGTCGCCCAGGCCGTGGAAATCCTCCGCATGGTCAGCACCGGCGAACTCCCCTTCGACCGCACCATGCGCATCTCCACCGCCGAGGCCAACGCCAAGGACAAGATCGCCAAACGCATCCCCGTCAACCTCCCCACCATCGAGGCCCTGCTCCGCCTCAACCGCGGCGATTGGGACGCCCTCGAAAAGGCCCGCGCCGAGGGCGACGAGACCGCCGCCGGCATCGTCCGCGCCCGCGTCGCCTCACGCCGACGCCGCATGGCCTCCCTCACCGAAGAACTCAGCCTCCGCACCGGACGCATCATCCCGCTCATGCGGAAGCTCCGCTCCATCGCCAAGAAAATGCACGACCTCGAGCACGAGCTCCGAAAAGTCGAGCGGAGCCCCAAACGCTACGACCCCGACGACGTCGCCGTCATGCGCGAAGAACTCGACGGCCTGCGCGCCCTGGTCCTCGACGACCCCGCCGGGCTCCAGCGCCGCGTCAAGGACCTCGGCACCGTCTTCTGGGAATACGAGCAGGCCAAACGCGACCTCTCCGGCGGCAACCTCCGCCTCGTCGTCTCCATCGCCAAAAAATACCGCAACCGCGGGCTCTCCTTTCTCGACGTCATCCAGGAAGGAAACACCGGACTCATGCGCGCCGTCGACAAGTACGAGTACAAGCGCGGCTACAAGTTCAGCACCTACGCCACCTGGTGGATCAGGCAAGCCATCACCCGCGCCATCGCCGATCACGCCCGCACCATCCGCATCCCGGTGCACATGATCGAAACGATGACCAAGCTCCGCAACATCCAGAAGCTCATCCTCCAGAACACCGGCATGGAGCCCACCGTCGAGGAACTCGCCGAACGCGCCAGCATGAGCGTCGAAGAAGTCCGGCGCGTCATGAAGATCAGCCGACACCCCGTCAGCCTCGACCGCCCCGTCGGCGAGAGCGAGGACAGCTACTTCGGCGACTTCATCGAAGACGCCGCCACCGAATCACCCGGCGACTCCGCCGCCGGCGAGATGCTCAAGCAACGCATCGAGCAGGTCCTCAAGACCCTCACCTACCGCGAGCGCGAGATCATCAAGCTCCGCTACGGCATCGGCGACGGCTACACCTACACCCTCGAGGAAGTCGGGCGCATCTTCAAGGTCACACGCGAGCGCGTCCGCCAGGTCGAAGCCAAGGCCATCCGAAAGCTCCAGCACCCCGTCCGCGCCCGCAAGCTCCAAGGATTTGTCGACGCCTCCATGTACAAAGAGGCCAAGATTGAATCCGCGCCCAAGGACCACGACGAACTCGAATGACCCCCGACGCTTGATCCGTCACGCTCCGGGAATATCCTCTGTCCGTTCTCCGTTGGGGAGTAGCCTCCCGATCGCGGCCTGTTTCATCCGAAACGACCGCCCGGGCGTTGGAGTCGTCAACACGGGGGCCCCGTCGGCCCGCCCGGCTCCTTCGGCGTCGTGCCGATCTGCGGCGCGCTGAGCAAGACCAACCGGCTTATTCGTCGGTCCGTGCGCCTTGGGCGCTCGGGGGTCTTTATGCTCGATCTCGCGTCGTCGTTCGACCTCTTTTCCCTCCACACGCTCGCGCAGGCGGCAGCCGAGCCGTCGACCTTCCTGGGCTTCGAGCTTTCGCCCAAGTTCTGGGCCTATTCCGCCTTCCTCGCGCTCGTGCTCGCCTTCCTCGCCCTCGACCTCTTCGTATTCCATCGCGACGCCCACGAAGTCGCGATGAAGGAAGCCATCACCTGGTCCGTCATCTGGCTCACCTGCGGCATAGCGTTCGCCGGCTTCGTCTACGTCGCCTATGAACGCCACTGGCTCAACCTCGGCCTCACCACGCCCATCTACAACCCAAGCCCTGGCGCCGCCCACGACGTCATCATCACCGGCACCGTCGACGGCCTGACCGCCGCCAAGCAATACCTCACGGGCTACATCGTCGAGAAATCCCTCGCGATGGACAACATCTTCGTCATCGCCCTCGTCTTCGCCTTCTTCGCCGTCCCCGCCAAGTACCAGCACCGCGTCCTCTTCTGGGGCATCATCGGCGCTCTCGTGATGCGCGGCGGCATGATCTTTCTGGGCTCCGCACTCATCATGAAGTACCAGTGGATCCTGATCGTCTTCGGCGCGTTCCTCGTGCTGACCGCGATCAAGATGGCCCTCATCAAGGGCCACGACGATCCCTCGCAGAACTGGGCCGTCCGCCTCTGCAAGCGATTCCTCCCCTTCGTCGATTTCTACGACGGGCAGAAGTTCTTCACCAAGCGCACCCTCCCACCGACCTACTCGCCCGATCCGAAGACCGGCAAGCTCGTGCAGGACCCGCCGCCGCCGGGCTCGCTCCGCGCCGCCTGGGCAATCACGCCCCTCTTCCTGGCCCTGCTCATCGTCGAGATCACCGACCTGGTCTTCGCCGTCGACTCCATCCCCGCCATCTTCGCCATCACCCCCGACCCCTTCATCGTCTTCACCAGCAACATCTTCGCGATCCTCGGCCTGCGCGCCCTCTACTTCTGCCTCGCCGCCCTCATCACCAAGTTCCGCTTCCTCAAGCCCGCCCTCATTCTCATCCTCGCGTTCGTCGGCGTGAAACTCCTCCTCATGAGCGTGCCGCCCTATCTCGACGTGATCGGAAACTGGTTCGCCCAGGACTGGCGGCCCGCTTCCTCAATCAAGATCAGCACCACCGCGTCGCTGCTCGCCGTGCTCGGCACGCTCGCGATGGCGACCGTGTTGTCGGTGATGTGGCCGAAGAAAGTGGCGTGACATGGCCACTACAATCCCCCGCGTGCTGGAACAACTCATCGATCGACATTGGAACTCACGCGTCGCGCCGATCGCATGGCGCCGGATGCGAACCGTGGCCATCGTGTTCTTTGCGGGCCTTGGGGTGCTCGCGCTCATGCAGCGCTTCGTGGAGAATCGATTGATCGCGGTTGATGACACCAGTATCCGATCGATGGAATCATTCATCAAGCAATCACGGATCATCTTCCTGGGCAGCCTCGGTGCCGTGTTCTCGATGAGCGTGCCACCGGTCTGGTTCTGGATCGCGGAAGTTCTCACGAAGAAACGTGCCCGCTCCTTCCAAGGCCGAATGTGCGGCAACTGCCTCCACGACCTCAGGGGCCTGGGCGACGCCGGCAAGTGCCCCGAGTGCGGCCATCCCTTCTCCCTCGATCAACTCCGCCGCTACTGGAAGGGCGTCGACACCCCGCCAACGTCATAGGCTCGCTTGCTCGCTCAACCTGACCTGCCACACGCCCACATCTTCGCTTCGACGACCGGCGCCACTCTTCCCATTGCCCATTCCCCATTCCCCATTGCCCTTTCCCTCCCCGTCCCCTCCCTACCATCTGCTTCCTTGGCCGCGCCGTGTCGCGGCGACGCCCCCCGCCACTCCCACGCTCCCTCCCACGCCCTCGCCATGACACTCATCTACATCACGTTCCTCTCCCTGCTGGGCGCGCTCCTGGCCCTCGATCTCCTTTTCCTCAACCGCGGCTCCCACGCCATCGGCGTCGCCAAGGCCCTCCGCCAGACCGCCATGTGGTTCTGCGTCGCCGTCGCCTTCAACGTCGGCGTCTTCTTCCTCTACGACAACCACGTCGCGGGCCTCGGCGGCCGAACCCCCGCCGCCATCGAGCCCGGCCAGCCCCCCGTCGTCGCCGCCGCCGCCGCCGACCCCCGCCCCCACGACGCGCTCATCCCCGAGAACGGCCGCGAAGCCGCCGTCATGTTCTTCCAGGGCTATCTCCTCGAGTTCATGCTCTCCCTCGACAACATGATGGTCATCGCCATGATCATGACCTTCTTCCGCGTGCCCGCCCAGTTCCAGCACCGCGTCCTCTTCTGGGGCATCCTCGGCGCCGTCGTCCTCCGCGGCCTGCTCATCGCCGCCGGCGCCGCCCTCGTCTCACGCTTCGACTGGATCCTCTACGTCTTCGGCGCCTTCCTCGTCTATTCCTCCATCAAACTCCTCCGCGCCGGCGAGGAAGAAGCCCCCGACCTCGACAAAAACGTCGTCGTCCGCGCCGCCCGACGCCTCCTCAACGTCACCAAGGACTACCACGGCTCGGCCTTCTTCGTCCGCTTCAACGGCGCGCTGGCCGCCACGCCCATGCTCCTCGTCCTCCTCTGCGTGGAGTTCGCCGACGTCATCTTCGCCGTCGACTCCATCCCCGCCATCTTCGGCACCACGCTCGACCCCTTCCTGGTCCTCACCTCAAACTGCTTCGCGATCCTGGGCCTGCGCTCGCTCTACTTCGCCGTCGCCGCCCTCACGTCCAAGTTCCGCTACCTCAAGTACAGCATGATCGCGATCCTCGCCTTCATCGGCGTCAAGATGCTCCTGCCCATCCTCGACGAGTTCGAGGCCACCCGCGCCATCGGCCTGCCCACCCACCTGTCGCCCTATGCCTCGCTGGCCACCATCGGCGCGCTCATGCTCGTCGGACTCGTGGCATCCTTCACCTCGGGTTCCCAAGAACAGTCCAATGGCACCGCCGAAGCCGCGAACACCCCCGCCAAGAGGGCCGCGAACGGTGTCGAGACCACCGACGCGCCGACCGCTCCGCCGCTCGCCCGCGCCCAAGAGATCAAGCCCGACGCCGCGATCACGGAGTCACCCATGACGGAGCGCACCCACGGATGAGCGACCCGTCACACCAGCCCCCGCCGGAACCACCGGCGGAATACCCGCCCGTCGAGCACGACGCCGAGGTGCCCTCGCGCCCCGTCACGCCCCCGCCGGAGCCCGACATCGCCGACACCGCACTGGCCGACCTGGCCAGGACCGCCGAGGCGACCTGGAAGAGCGCCCGCCGCTGGATCATCTTCGTCGTGGGCATGTCGATCGTGCTCTTCGGCCTGATCGTGGGCATCCTCCCCGGCGTGCCCGGCATTCCCATCATGTTCCTGGGTTTCGCGCTCCTGGCCACCGAGTTCCTCTGGGCCCGCAAAATCCTCAAGCGCCTGAAGCAAGAGGCCCTCGCGCTCAAGGCCAAGGCCGAGCGCGCCATGGGGCTCACGCCCAGCACACCTCCCGCAGACTCGAAATCACCGCCGAGCAACGACGCCCAGGGCCCAAGCGAACCAACCGCGGGCACGCACAAGAACGCCGGCGATTCGCGCGACCACCGCGGCGCCGCGTGAGCGACCAGCACCCTCAGGGCAACAACCATCCTGAATAGCCACTGATTTTCACGCCCACGATGCGCGAAGCGAATCGTGGCGCCTCACCGATCAATCGCGCACACACGCGGACCAATCGCCGGGGTATTCACGCCCACGATGAGCGAGTCCGCGAGCGAATCGTGGCGCTTCACCAAGCACTCGCTTGACTACTTCCCCACTCCCCACTCCCGTTTCCCCATTCCCGCTCTTCTTCACTCCCCCGCGTTGTTGAGCGCCGTGCTCCGCGCGGGCCCCGTCAACGCGGGCCTGGCCTCGCCCCCGGGCGCCACCCTCGGCGCCGGTGCCACGCCCAGGTACGCCAGCCCTCGCTCCATGAACCGGCGCACCACCGGGCCCGCCGTCGACGCGCCATAGTGCAGCTTCTTCCGCGCCAGCTCCGGGCCTGGATCGTCGATCACCACCAGCGTCACCAGCCGCGGCCTCTCCACCGGCCCGCCCGCGATGAAGCTCGAGTTGTACTGCCCGTCAAAGTACCCGCTCGATCCCACCGGCCGCCGCTTGCCCGTCGGCGCCTTGCCAAGCGGGATCTCCGCCGTCCCCGACTTCCCGAAGATCTCGTAGTTCCACGCGTGCGTCGTCTTCTCGCGCGCGTCGAGCTTGGCCTCCATCGCCCCCGTCACGCCCCGCATCGTCTCCCGCGTCAGCACCGCCACGTCCGCCGGCAGCACGCGGTACAGCACGCGATTCGCCGGCTCCGCATCCGTCACCGCCGTCATCCGCAACGTCGGCAGCGTCCCCGCCAAGTCCCCCTCCCGCGCGAACGCCGAGAACGCCCGCACCATCTGGAGCGGCGTGACCGAAACCTCGTGCCCGAAGCACACCGACGTGTGCGTGTACTTGCTCCACCTCGACATCGGCGTCACGATCCCCGGGCTCTCTCCCGACAGCCCGATGTTCGTCCGCTGCCCAAAGCCGAACCGCGCCACCGCGTCATGCAACTGCTTGAACGACAGCCGCTCGCCCACCTTCACCATGCCGATGTTCGACGAGTTGACAAGGACCTCCGCCCACGTCATCTGGTCTCGCTTGGTCACGTCCGAGATCGGACGCCCGTACGACGTGAACCACGTCGTGTGCCCCGTCTCGAACACCTCGTCGATCCGGGCCAATCCCAAATCCGTCACCGTCGACCACACAAACGGCTTGAACGTCGAGCCCGGCTCGTACACGTCCTCGACGCACCGATTCCGCGCCAGCGCCGGATGGATCGCCCGCCCGGGGTCCGCCTTCAGCGTGACAAACCGCACGCCCCCCACCGCCGGCGCCGGCACCGGCGCCTCGTGCCCGCCCTTCCTCACCGACTTGTCGATCCACGGATACCCCACCGCCTCCGCCACCGGACGCACGATGTCCGCCATCGCCAGAATCTCGCCCGTGTTGGGATCCAGGCACACCAGCCGCCCGCCCGCGGCGTTGTATTCCTCCACGCCGCGCATCAGCTCCTCGCACGCGATCCGCTGAAGCTCTAGATCGATCGAGATCGCCACGTCATGCCCCGGCGTCGCGGGCCTGATCTGCTCGGGCTCGATCCACAGGGGCCGCCCCGCCGAATCACGGACATAGCTCACCTTGCCCGCCTCGCCCGTCAGCCGCCGGTCCAGCACCCGCTCCGAGCCGATCAGCCCCTGCCCGTCGAACCCAACCTTGCCCAGGATCGACGCGACCTCGCTCCCGCCCGGATACTCGCGGATCGGCCGGCGCTCCATGTGCACGCCCGCGAGCTTCAGCGCCCGCACCTTCTCCGCGACCTCGTCCTCGATCACGCCGCCGATCGGCAAGTACCGGATCGGCTTCTTGGCGTTCTCGTCAACCTCTTCCACCGCGCCCGCCGCCAGCGTCGGATCAACCCTCGCGTCATCCCACCCGATCAGCTCCGCGACCACCTGCCCGGGCGTCGGCTGCACCGTCGCCGGCGCTTCGGGCGTCCGCCGCGCGTTCTCCGACATCCGCGACAGAATCCGCTCGCCCACCTGCTCTTCTGGCAAGCCCAGCGCCCCCGCCAAGCCCACGATCACCGCCGAAGGTTCCTTCGGCAGCTCCACCGGATCGACATACACCCGCCACCCAAACCGCGTCGCCGACAGCACCCGCCCGCGACGATCCAGGATGTCGCCCCGCTGCGGCAGCTCGCTTCGCACGCCGACCCGCGGCCTCAGATACTCCCGAAGCTCCTCGCTCGGGCGCACCTGCAACTGCACCACCCGCGCCAGCAAGCCGCACAACAGCAGCGTCATCACCGACACGCTATAGAACCCCACCCTCGACGAACGCCGGTGCGATGCATGTTCCGACATCAGCGTCCCCCCGGTTCCACGCCCTCGGGTTCGTGCGCCAGCCGCTCCCCCGGAATCCCGCCACCGGGCCCGCGCCGTTCGCCCCCGTCCGCACGCTTCGGCGGCGCCGGCGGACCCATGATCTCAGGCACGATCATCGGCGCCGGCGACGCGATCGGACGCAGCGGACCCGCCCCCGTCGCCATCCCCCGGATGCTCTCGGGGTTCAATCGACGCGCGATCTGCGTCCGCAAAAGCCACAAGTGCTCGTCGCTCTTGCGAATCCTCAGCTGCGCCTCGGCCAATTCGTGCGCGGCCTGCAAGCGCTGCTGCCGCATCGCCAAGAGCGTGCACCCCAGAATCCCCAGCGCCAAGATGATCGCCGCCAGCTTCGCGAACACGTCCGGCTCCGTCCACTCGCCCGCCCACCCGCGCCAATCACGACATCGGCAGCTTGATCACGTCGCCCGCCCGAATCGCGTCCTCGCTCTCCAGGTCAGGATTCGCACGGATCAGGTCCTCCGTCCGCGACGCCGAGCCCAGCAAACGCTTGGCGATCGTGTTCAGCGTGTCGCCGGGCTTCACCGTGTACGTCGACGGCGCGGCCTTCTTCGCTTCCGCCTTCGCGGGCGACTTGTTGCCCTTGGCATCGGGGCCGGCCGTCGGCTTCGTCGCCGGCTTGGTCGTCTTCTTCACGGGCGCGTTGGTCGCGACCTTTCCCGACGCCCCAAAGTCGACCGGCGACTGCTGGAGCGGATCGATGATCCTCACGCCCCCGTCCTTCGCCAGCGGCATGTCAACCACCGGAATCCGAAGCTTCGCGCCCAGCCGAACCTCGCCCTTCTTGCCCACGGCCTTGGGATTCGCCTGCGCGATCAGGTTCCACTTGTTTCCATCGCCAAACATCTTCTTGGCGATCTTCACCATCGAATCGCCCTCGACCACTGTGTACTCACGCATCGTCGGGGCTTCGTTGTTCCCAACCAGCTTCGGCTCGCCCGGCGTGACATCGATCGACTCCGGCGGCGGCGTCAGCGGCGGCGTCAGGATCACGCCCTCGTTCTTCGCAGCCTCCATCAATCGCTCGTCCGAGTTGCTCGCCTTCGGCCCGCTCAGATCGACGTCCTGAAGCCGCCCGCCGTGCTTCCCCTGGTCCATTTCCTGGATTGGGAACTGCGGCACCGCCGCGGGGCCCTCGTTCCCAAGCGCCACGCGGTCACGCCCGTCCGCCGGCGCCGCACTCGGCTCCGCCGTCGCCGTCTTGTTCACCGGCATCCCCGGCAGCCCCGAGATCGGCTCCACCGGCTCCGACGCCTTCACCAGATTCGGCGTCACGTCCGGCGACGCCAGCTTCACGCCACGCGCCTTCGACAGGTGGTCGCTGATGAGCACCGTCACCAGCAGGACCAGCGAAAAACCGATGATGAGCGCCAGCTTCAGTTCGCGATTCACGATGTGCACCTCGGTTTCGACCCCACCTTGGGCCGCACCAAGCCTTCCCCTGCCTCACGGCCGCGACGCCCGTCCGTGTCGCCGCTCCACGCCGTGTTCCTCAAACTCCCCCGCCGGGTCTTACCCCGACGCGAGCATCATAACCAACCACCGCTAGCCGCCAAGCGCCCCGCCCATTCGAACCGCGCGAAGTTTCGCCGACCGGGACCTCGGATTCGCCCGCTGCTCAGGTTCGTCGGCCATCACGGGCGACCGCGTGAGCACCCCGCCCACGCCCCGAGATTCGACCTCCTCAAACGCCCGCTTCACCAGCCGATCCTCCAGCGAGTGGAACGAGATGATCGCCACCCGCGCCCCTCCCGAGAGCCACGAACCCGAAGTCCCCACCCCTCGCAAAACCGCCGCCAAGAGCGCCTCCAGGCTCCCAAGCTCGTCGTTGACGCCAATCCGCAGGGCCTGAAACGACCTCGTCGCCGGATCGATCTGCGATGGACCGCTCCGGCCAGACAGCACCGAGCGCACGACCTCCGCAAGCCGCGCCGTCGTCAAGATCGGCGATTCCTTCCGAGCTTGGACAAGTTTTCGGGCTACCAATCCCGCGTGCCGCTCCTCCCCATAATCACGCAGAATTCGCGCCAGCTCCCCCTCCGACAGGCCGTTCACAAGGTCCGCCGCCGACAGCTTTAGGCTCGCGTCCAGCCGCATGTCCAAGGGCCCGTCCAGCCGGAAGCTCAGCCCCCGCGCCGGATCGTCCACCTGGTTCGACGAGAATCCCAAATCCGCCAGCACCATGTCCGCCCGAATCCCCCGCTCCCCCAACGCCCGCGGCAGCTCCGCAAAGTTCCCGCGAATCGTCACGACCTCCGGGCACCGATCCCCGCCCACCCCACTCCCCGCCCGCCTCACCGCCTCAGCCGCCTTGCCCAGGTTGCCGTCGTCCACGTCATTCAGCACAATCCGCCCGCTCGCCCCCACGAGCGGCGCGATCAGCGTCGCGTGCCCGCCCAGCCCCGCGGTGCAATCGACGTACGTCTCGCCCTCATGCGGCGACAGCACCCCCATCACCTCGCGGGGAAGCACCGGAATATGGCCAAGGCCATCACCCACGCGCGGAGCGTACGCCGCCCCCGCGTCGTAGACTTGCGTCCTCAATCTTCGTGCCACCGATGTCGGCTTTGAGACATCGGTGCTGCTTCCGTGCCATCGACTGCGCCCCGCGGTCGGTGCTCTTTCGCGTGCCACCGATGTCGGCTCGGCGACATCGGTGCTCTTCGTTGTGACATCACTCTGCAGAGACCCGCCATGCCCTCATCCCTCTCCAAGCTCCTCCTCCTCCTCGCCCTCACCCTCCTCCCCGCCTGCACTCCCAAAGTCACCGTCAACCTCGGCGCCGGCTCCGACGGCTCCCTCACCCAGCGCGTCGTCCTCAGCGACGACCACTCGGGTGACGCCAAAATCGCCATGATCGACGTCCGCGGCCTCATCATGGACGCCCGCCGCCCCGGCCTTCTCGGCTCCGGCTCCAACCCCGTCGATGACCTCGTCGCTCGCCTCGACCTGGCCGCCAAGGACCCTTCCATCAAGGCCGTCATCCTCCGCGTCAACTCGCCCGGCGGCACCGTCACCGGCAGCGACACCATGTACCACGAGGTCCGCCACTTCGCCGACACATCCCACAAGCCCGTCATCGCCTGCATGGGCGAGGTCGCCGCCAGCGGCGGGTACTACCTCTCCCTCGCCGCCGACCACATCATCGCCCAGCCCACCAGCGTCACCGCCTCCATCGGCGTCATCGTCCCCACCATGAACTTCAGCGAGGGACTCGCCAAGATCGGCGTCGTCGCCCGCAACGTCGTCTCCGGCAAAAACAAAGACACCGCCTGGCCCTACTCGCCCATGAAGGACGAGCAGTACCAGGTCCTCCAATCGATGGTCAACGACTACTACGCACGCTTCCGAGGCCTCGTCGTCGCGCGACGCCCCAACCTCGCCGCCAGCAACCTCGACGAAGCCACCGACGGCCGCGTCGTCACCGGCGCTCGCGCCAAGGAACTCGGGCTCGTCGACGAACTGGGCGGCATCCGCGAGGCCTTCGCCGCCGCCAAGTCTCGCGCCGGCCTGACCAGCGCCACCCTCGTCAAGTACGCCGTCGGCGACTACGAGCCGCGCACCGCCTACGCCTCCAGCGAGCCCGTCGCGCCCGCCTGGCCCGGCGCATCCTCCGGCGACACCAACCTCCTCAAGCTCGACCTCTCCGGCGGCCCGGGCGCCCTCTCCGCCGCCGCCGAAACCTCCGGCTTCTACTTCCTCTGGCTCCCGACTCTGCCGTAATCCTTCTCCTCGCTTGTCCGCTCTTCTGTCTTTCCTAGTGCCCAGTGCCTAGTGCCCAGTGCCTTCTGTTTCTCCGCCTCTCTTCCACTTCGTCTCTTCGTCTCTTTGTCTCTCCGTCTCTTTCCCAGGAGTTCCCATGCCCCCCACCCGCGCCATCGTCCTCGGTGCCGGCATGGTCGGCTCGGTCATGGCCGCCGACCTCGCCTCCGACCCCGCCTTCGACGTCACCGTCGCCGATCTCCGCCCCGCCAATCTCGCCGCCGCCAAGGACCGCGCCGCCGGCCGTCTCAAAACCGTGCAAGCCGACCTCGCCAGCGCCGCCGAGGTCAAGAAGCTCGTCGCCGATTACGACCTCGTTCTGGGCGCGATCGCCAGCTCCATCGGCCTGCAAACCCTCCGCGCCGTCATCGAGGCCGGAAAGAACTACTGCGACATCACCTTCATGGCCGAGGACGCCATCGACCTCGACGACCTCGCCAGGAAGCACAACGTCACCGCCGTCGTCGATTGCGGCGTCGCCCCCGGCATGTCCCACATGATCTCCGGCGCCGAAGCCTCCGCCATGGACTCCTGCGACAACATCGAGATCTACGTCGGCGGACTGCCCCGCGAACGCCGCTGGCCCTTCCAATACAAAGCCCCCTTCTCCCCCGGCGATGTCATCGAGGAATACACCCGCCCCTCGCGCCTCGTCGAACACGGCAAGGTCGTCATCCGCGAGGCCCTCTCCGAGCCCGAGCTCATGAACTTCCCCGGCGTCGGCACGCTCGAAGCCTTCAACACCGACGGCCTGCGCTCCCTCGCACGCACCTTCAACGTCCCTTTCATGAAGGAAAAAACCCTCCGCTACCCCGGACACATCGAACTCATGCGCGTCCTCCGCGCCACCGGGCTCTTCTCCACCGATCCCATCGACGTAGGCGGCGTCATGGTCGCCCCGCGCGATCTCCTCGCCAAGCTCATGTTCCCGCTCTGGACCTTCCAGCCCGGCGAAGAAGACGTCACCGTGATGCGCGTCATCGTCGACGGCATGAAAAACAACCGCCGCACCCGCGTCACCTGGGACCTTTTCGACACCTACCACCACCACAGCCGCGCCACCAGCATGTCGCGCACCACCGCCTTTCCC
>JAEUJA010000049.1 GCA_016793195.1 Phycisphaerae bacterium | reverse complement strand
AGGGAGACTCCATGCGTTGAAGTGGGTTCTGGCACGGTGATCTCCGGCGATGGTTTGAAGAGGAATTCGCTTGTGGGATCGTGTTCGCGGAATCGCTGCTGAGCGAGGTCGCGATTCAGCACGGCATAGCAGTACACGCAGCCGTGCGGACAAGTGTCATAATCGCCGATGTCGCGAGAGGCGAAGCAACCGCACTCCTTGCGATTGCCCTTTTGGTCAGCGCGGATTCGTCGCCCGGCCACGGCCTCGAGTCGGCTCGCATCAATGCACCGGGCATCGTGTGCTCCGGGAACAATGAAATCTCTCTGCGCACAGACGGAAAGCCGCATCCCGTTGGCGGACGCCATCTGCAGAAGCTCGGTAGCCAATTGGCGCTTCGCGTCCGCCGATGGATCCTCCCACGAGAAGCCGAACGTCGCCGCGGCCCACTCCATGTTTCGAAGGGTCTTCTTGTACAAGTGAACGAATGAGATCACCACCTCGTCGGTGGCTCCTCGGAGCCGTTGGGCTAGGGTTTCAAAGTTGCGGCGGTGAAAATCGATCGGGGTAGCGGAAGAAATGACGATCGTGTCGTACCTCCACACGGGAACACGTGGTCCGAATTCACTGGCGATCTGGTGTAGGTGTTCAATGCTCTTTCCCGGATTCACGACCGCATACTCGAGGGACTTGGGATAGCCGTTGATCGTGTGTTGAACCACGAAGGGGAATCCACGCGCGCGGATGTCAGGCAAGTGTTTCATGAACGGGCCAATGTTCTTGGTCCAGAACACAAAGCCGTCCGCCTGATCGGGCGTGAGTTGCACACGGATTGGAGCGCGGTTGTAGGGGTTGATCATCCCGCAATAACCAGCGCGAAGACGGTGCATGAACCACTCGCCATAGAAAGTGGGGATGTCGGTCTTGTAGCTGGCGGAAATGATCACGTGACCACCTATTGCTTTATCCCAACGCGCACGACGACATTGCTCTTGCGCTTGGGCCAATCGAACTTCGTGTAGTACGGATCCAGGTCCTTCTTTTCCTCATCCACAGAGAAGGCCATCTCACATGCATTTGACGCAACGACCGTGACGCCGTGAGCCTTTGCCATCGAATCGAACCACGCCGGGAACTCGCCCTTCTGGTCGTTGTTGTCGATGAACAGGAACATGGCCCCTTTCTTGGCATGCTTGAAAACGTGTTCAAAGAACGCGGCGGCCTCCTTCTGGAAGCTCCAGACTTCGGAAAGGAAGTAGCTCATCGTGAACAGGTCGGCGTGCAGGAACTTCTTGTAACCCTCCCAGGTAGTCTTGTCAGTGACGTCCATTTGTTGAAACACGGGGAACAGCGGAAACGTCGCCTTAAGCGTCTTGGCAACTTCGCTCCACGAATCACCCCAGGCCCGTTCGCGGTCGAACAGGTAGCAGGTCAAGGCTGACTTGCTGCCTGCCTTGATCATGTACTTGAGGATGCCCAGCAGGTCGCTTCCCGGACCGCCGCCAAGGCACGCGACGGCGACATCGGTCCGCGTGAAGAGGTCGCGCAGCGCTTTGTTGGACTCGATGACCTGCTTGATGTAGTCCGCATGCGCCACCGTGTACTTGTAGATGTAGGCGAAGCGAGCCACGGCGCTGGAGTAATCGATGGCGACTCGCTTCGAGTTCTTCAGGTCGCCATAGTTGGCGGAGAGTCGTTCAAGCTCCGACTTGATGGCCTTGTCCTTCTCGGCGGTCGTGCCCGGAATGTCTTGGTAGGCCTCGTCAAGTACGACTTTGATCAGCTGCGCTAGGGTGAGCATTCGGGAGATCCAGGGGTGTGAGTCGTGCCGTCAGCGATTCCGCCACACGACATGATAATCACGTGCTCACGGGGGCGACTGCGTGACCGGGTCGACACCGGTGGCGGCGTGAATGGCCTTCCACCGCTTGCGTTGGGCGTGCCATGAGACCATCGCACACAATGGCCGCAGCGCCCTCTCATGCATCCAGTCTCGTCCTGGTGAGGGATTCAGAAAGAGGATGGATTCCTGGATGTCCGGCGCGAGGTGAAGCAGGTTCATGATCTGCGTCATTCGGGGCTGAGTCACCTGGCACAACCGCGCAAGCTCGGACAGGTCCGCAACGGTGCCACGCCGGAGGAGGTAGTCGTACTTGATCGCCAGGGCCATCAGGTGGGCCATCCGTGGCACCCGGCCCGGCAGGGCGGCCGTGGGGGCCTCGGGGCCGACGACCAGGCGTTTGCGGCGGTTCTTCACGGCGAAATGGATGGGTCTGACAACGGTCGTCACGCGGCTTCCTCCAGCTTCCGGCGGCACAACGCGGCAATCCCCGTCGCTCGGAACGTCACCGCAACGCTCGCGTTCGCCGGGTCGTACTCAATCTTCGAGAACAGCAACTTCAAGACCCGGGCCTGTTCGCGCGGGGACAGGTTGGCCCAGACGCCATCGAACTCGCTCAGCGCTTTCCGGGCGTCGTCGCGGGTGATGGCGGCGCTCTTGATCGTGCCCAGGCGCGCGTCAACCTCGCCAAGGCGCGTTCGGGCACCGGTAATCTGCTCGTGGACGTTGGCCAGGCGAGCGGTCGACGCCGCGCCGCCGCTCTTGTCAGCCACGAGTTCCCGCAGGTCCCTGTCCATCCGGGTGAGCGCAGCAAGGATGGCCCCTCGCTCGGTCTGCAGCGCCGTCTGTTCGGCCTCCACGTTCACCTTCGCCTCGGCCAGAATGCGGTCGAGCAACCCGCGGTCACCGCCCAGCGCTCGGATCTCGTCAACGACGAGTTTCTCAATCTCCAACCCTGGAAGGGTTGACGCCGCGCAGGTGCGGGCCCCGTTCTTGATCGCGTGCAGGCATCGGTAGTAGCGGTAGTACCGACCCTTCTTGCCGTAGAACGTGTGGATCATGGAGCAGTCGCAGGGCTTGCACCGGAGCAAGCCGCGGAGGAGCGCGCCGTACTTGTTCCGCACCTCGGCTCCGCCCGTTCGGCCGTTCTCCGCCAACTGCTGGCGCACACGCTCGAAGAGTGCCGGATCGACAATCGCCTCGTGCTCGCCGTCGTAGATTTGGTCTTTGTGAACGATCTTGCCGGTCAAGATCGGGTTTGTCAGCAGCACATGGAGCGTGCCGGCGTCGAATGGCCGACCGCCCTTCGTGTCTCCCTTCTTGGTGAGGCGGCGCTTGTTGGTCCACTCCCGATGCCTCAGCTGGGTCGCAGCACGCTGCAGCGAGCCCGTATCCAGGTAGATCTGGAAGATCTCCCGAACCCGTGCCGCCTCTCGGGGGTTCACAACCAGGCGGGGGCTCGCACCCGAGCGGTCGACGTCGTAGCCGAGGATCGGCACGCCGCCCGCCCATTTGCCGCGCCGCTTCTGGGCGGCAATCTTGTCGCGGATTCGCTCCCCGATGATCTCGCGTTCGAACTGGGCGAACGACAGCAGGATGTTGAGGGTCAATCGGCCCATTGAACTGGTCGTGTTGAACTGCTGCGTGACCGAAACGAACGACACGCGCTTGCGGTCAAACGCCTCCATGATCCGCGCGAAGTCCATGAGCGACCGGCTGAGCCGGTCTACTTTGTACACCACCACGCAATCGATCGTGCCCGCTTCAATGTCCTTCAGCAGCCGATCTAGCGCCGGGCGCTCCATGCTCCCGCCGGAAAACCCGCCATCGTCGTATCGGGTTGGCAAGCAGAGCCAGCCTTCGTTGCGCTGGCTGGCGATGTACGCCTCGCCAGCCTCACGCTGAGCGTCGAGAGAGTTGAATTCTTGCTCAAGCCCCTCCTCACTGCTCTTGCGCGTGTAGATCGCACATCGCAAAGGGGGAGCGGTTCCGACTGCGCGTTCCCCGGCCGCGCTGGAAGTCCGAGGTCGCTTGCTCATCGGCCACCCCGCAATCCAAAGAAGCGGAACCCGTTGATGTGCTGGCCCGTCACCTTTCCGGCGATCACCGACAGCGTTCGGTATCTCTCGCCCTCGAACTCGAAGCCCTCGCCGTCCGCGAGCACCAGAACGCGGATGGTCCGACCCTTGTACTGGCGGACGATCGCCGAGCCTGGGGCGGGGAGCCGTGGGTCGCGCCGGTCGTGCGGATCGAGCGACCGTGTCAGGGTCCGGATTTCGCCGGGCTGGGGCGGACAGACGAGGGATCGCGGGGCCATCGTGCGGATCTCCGCGTCGTCGGCCAACTCGGCCGCGCGGCGTCTCGCTCGCTCGCTCAGGTCGCCCTCTGCGTTGGCCTGGATGCGCCACGCGATCTTGCGGATCAGATACGCGCGGTGCCGTGTGCGGCAAGCGTGCCCGTGCAGCTCCTCGTACCGTTCCACGAGCTCGCCCGTGGTCCTGCGTTGAAGGTCATCGAGTTGTCGCTGTATCGCATCGGACATGGGGACTCCTCTTCGCATCGGCCCGGAGCCCTAACCCCGGGGCCGCGCGGAGACACTGAGGTCCGCATGCTGCAAGAGTTCAAGTCCACCGGACGCAGATTCCGCCGGCTCGTTGATGTCCCGGGCGGAACGCGAACGTTCGGCATGAACGGCGCGCGCCAGGCCTCGGGCCAAGATGCTCGCGACTTCGGCGTCGCGCTCCGCGGGTGTCATGGTTTCGGGGTCTTGGGTTCGCATCATGCGGCTCTCGCGAGGTGGCGCGGCCTGCGCTTCCGTAGACGCTCCCTATGCGGCCGACGCGCACCGTGCTCGCCGCCCGAACTCCCAGGCGAGGGAGCCGATCGTCACTGCGCACGCCTCGCGAGGAAGAAAGCCATCATCGCGCACGCCTCCATGAGCGCGAAGCCCTCTTAACCCGGGCACCCGGCGAAGAGAGACGCGGAGAGACTTTGGGACAAAATCGCGCCTGTGAGGCCCGAACCGGCCAAAGCCGGTTATGGCCTTTCAACCGGGCAGAGACCCGCCCCGCGGGCGACCAGCCCGGCGAACCCGGCGGAACGTGGGCCAAAACGCGAGAACGCCGCCGAGGTCTCTCGGCGGCGTTCCCTGAAAACCAAAGGGCCGGCTGCTTTCGCAACCGGCCCGGCAATAGCGGGGGCAGGATTTGAACCTGCGACCTCCGGGTTATGAGCCCGACGAGCTACCGGACTGCTCTACCCCGCAATCTAGGCCCAGTTGTAGGCCCCGCACGCCCCCGGGTCAATCGCGCTGCCCCGCGCCGGACGCCGATGGCACTCTCCCGCAAGGGTTTACACGATCGGCTTTCCAACGCCATGCACCGATCTCACTTCCTCGCGCCGGCGCGGCTCACCCCGCCCCGCGTCGATCCACGCGATCGCCCTCCCCGTGCCGTCATGGCTCACCCCGCACGGGCTCTCGACACCGCCCGCGCCAGCCACCGATCGCCCCGCCCGTGCCCATTCCGCGCCTGCCGTCCTCTGGCTTGTGCACGCCGCCCCGACCCCACGCCGATACTGCCTGCATGAGCCAGGCCGCCACGCCGCAGGTCGCGTCCACCTTCACCTTCAAGTCCAGCGACGATCCGATCCTGCGGGCCCAGCCCCATCGCCTGGCGACCGCGCTCATCGCCCACGCCGATCAGAAGCCGCGCGAACGCGTGCTCCTCTACGCCCTGGTCTTCGCGCTCGCCCCGCGCCGCTGCCTCGAGATCGGCGTCCGCTGGGGCGGCGGCTCTCGCATCATCCACGCCGCACTCTCCGATCTCTCCCAAGGCGTGCTGGTCTCGATCGATCCATCGCCCGCGCTCGAATTCGACTGGAGCCTCATCGCCGATCGCGCCACGCTCGTCATCGGCTCGTCGCCCGCCGACCTGCCGCGCTGCCGCGCCGCCGTCGACGCACCCTTCGACTTTGTCTTCATCGACGGCGACCACGGCGAGAAATCCTGCCACGCCGACCTCCAGGGCGTGGCCGATATCACCGCGCCCGGCGCGAGCATCCTCCTCCACGACGCCTACCACCCGCCCGTCGACCGCGCCATCACCCGCGCCCTCCGCGAGCTCCCCTTCGCCGACGTCGCCATGCCCGCCACCACCCGGAACGACGGCCTCCACGTCGAATCGGGCCGAACCATGACCTTCGGCGGCGTGCGCTGGCTGCGACGCACCTGATCTCACACCAACCCACCGCACGCTCCCGCCGCGAATACCATCGGGAATGCCCGACAAGGTCAACATCCTCCTGGTCGGCGGCGGCGGGCGCGAGCACGCCATCGCCACCGCGATTTCCCGCTCCCCGCGCCTCGGCGACCTGTGGGTCACCCACCCCGAAAACCCCGGCCTGGCGGGGCTCGGACGCGCCGTCGACGTGCCCGTCTCCGCCCGCGAAATCTACCGCCTCCAGCAGTTCTGCGACCACAAGAAGATCGGGCTGGTGGTGGTGGGGCCCGAGGAGCCGCTGGCCGAGGGCTTCGCCGACAAGCTCGCCTCGCCCACCCGCGCCGTCTTTGGGCCCGTCGCCGACGCCGCCCGACTCGAGGCCGACAAGGCGTGGTCCAAGCAGGTCATGCGCTCCGCCTCGATCCCAACCGCCGACTCGCGCGCCTTCTCCGATTACAGCGCGGCCCGGGCCTACGTCGAATCACGCGAAGAAGCCCCCGTCATCAAGGCCGCCGGCCTCGCCAAGGGCAAGGGCGTCGTTGTCGCCGCCACCAAGGAAGAGGCGATCCTCGCCCTCGAACGCATCATGGTGCAACGGGTTTTCGGTGACGCCGGGCGCACCGTCGTTGTCGAGGAAAAGCTCGAAGGCCCCGAGGTCTCCGTGCTCGCGATCGTCGACGGCCGAAACATCCTCGTCCTCCCGCCATGCCAGGACCACAAGCGCCTCGGCGACCACGACACCGGTCCCAACACCGGCGGCATGGGCGCCTTCTGCCCCAGCCACACGCTCTCGCCCGAGATGATGCAAACCGTCGAGCGAGAAGTCCTCGTCCCCACCATCGACGCCCTCCGACGCGACTCGATCGAATACCGCGGCGTCCTCTACGCCGGCCTCATGCTCACGCCCGCCGGCCCAAAGGTCCTCGAGTTCAACGTCCGCTTCGGCGACCCCGAGTGCCAGCCCCTCATGGCCCGCCTCAAGAGCGACGTCGTCGAGCTCATGCTCGCCACCTGCGCCGGCAGGCTCGACGAGGTCGACGTTGAGTGGGCCGAGCAGCACGCCTGCTGCGTCGTCCTGGCCGCCAAGGGTTACCCCGACAAACCCCGCGCCGGCGACGTCATCACCGGCCTCGACCAGGCCGAGAAACTCCCCGGCGTCTCGGTCTTCCACGCCGGCACCAAGCGCAACGACAAAGGCCAGATCGTGACCAGCGGCGGGCGCGTGCTCGGCGTCACCGCGCTCGGCATCGACCTCCCCGATGCCCGAAGGCGCGCCTACGAAGCCGCCGATCTCATCACCTTCGACGGCAAGGTCATGCGCCGAGACATCGGCGTGGGTTCTGCCTGACGGTTCGCTTCCTGGTGGCCCGCCTCTCCGAGGCGGGTCGAAAACGACCCGATATTCGTGCCTCGTCCGATCGGGTAACGCCGTTTCCGATCCGTCGTACAGCCCCTCGGCGCAAGCCCGCTCCCGCGGCGTCTTGCTCGAACGCAACCCCGCCCTACTTGCCGCTCGTCAGCTCGCGCACCTTCACGTTGCGATACCTGACCTCGCTCCCGTGGTCCTGCAGCGCGATGTGCCCCTTCATCCGCGTCCCCATGTCCGGCATCTTGGTCCACTTGCTGGCCGCGAACGCCTTCTTGTATTCCTCGCTCGTCGTGTCGATGTCCACGACCTTGTACCCGTTGAGCCAGTGCTCGATCCGCGTCCCCTTGCACACGATCCGCGCCCGGTTCCACTGGCCCGCCGGACGCGCCACGTCCTGCGACAACGCGAAGAGGTCATACAGCGCGCCCGCCAGGTTCTTGGGCGAGCTCCCCGGGTACTTCACGTCGTCCAGCACCTGCATCTCCGCGCCCGTCTCGTAGCTGGCGCCGTGGTCCTCCGTGCAGCGGTAGATGATCCCGCTGTTGCCCCCCTCGGCGATGTTCCACTCGCACTCGAACTCAAAGTCCGCGTACTGGTCCACCGTGACGATGTCGCCGCCCTCCTTGCCGGGCTTGCGCCACAACGAGCCGTGCGTCGTGTCCCACACCCCGTCGGGCATCGTGCCCGCCTTGTAGCCGCGCCAGCCGCCGGTCGTCTTCCCGTCGAACAACAGTTTCCACCCCTGCGACTTCTCCGTCGCCGTCAGCGCGTTGTGCTGGCGAACGTCGTCCCACGACGCCCCCAGAGTCACCTTCCCGCTCGCCGCCCACTCCGTCCCGCGGCACAAAAGCACCCGGAACTGCGGATCGACCACCGAAACCTTCGTATCGAGCGAATTCGTCCACACATGCCCCAGCGGCGTGTGGAACACCCGCCCCTTCCCATACTCCAGCACCAGCGCCATCGGCTCGGCCTTGCCCGTCCCGCCCGACTCCGTGCTCGACATCGCGCTGGCCAGCAGCTCAAACTTGCTGCTCTGCGTGTTCACGAGCGTGTGGTACAGCTCGTCAGGATGCGCCTTCATGTCGGCGAGGCCCTTGGTGATGGGGTGCTCGTGATTGACATAGTTCACGTCAAAGGCGTGGAACTTGCCGTGCCCCGTCGTGCCGTTGACCCAGAGCAGCGCGATCATCTTCTCCCACTCGGTCCAGCCGACGAAGGAGTTGTTGGTCGCGTGGATGATGACCACGCCCGCGCCCTTCTTGACCGCGTTCAGAAAATTCGTCTCCGCCGGCTCGCCCCAGCGTTCGCCGTTGTAGTCAACCACGAAAACCTGGTACTTGGCGATCGACGCCGCGTCCGCCAGCACCGACGACGGCGAGTCCGTCAGGTCCACCGCGAACAGCCCCGTCGCCTCCAGCGTGTCCTTGTGCACCATGCTGGTGTACCGCCAGTTGTGGTTCTGCTGCCCCGTGATCAAAAGAGCCTTGATCGGCTCCGCGGCGGACACGGACCCCGCCAACGCGAGCGACAGGCACACAACAACCAGCAGCGCGAGTTTCGTAATCGTCGACACGGCGTGACTCCTCGGGCGGCGGCGCGCCGCACCATGCCCAGAAGTGTACCGCGCCCACCGCTCCATGCCCCCTCCATGCCCCCGCTCTCGATACCCCGTGGCTTCCTGTCCCGATGCCTCCTTCGCTCTCAACCCCGCCTCTCCCTTCCCACTCCCGACTCCCCGCTCCCAACTCCCGCCCTTCCCGGTTAGCCCCCGCTTACCACCGCGCCGCAGCGCACCAATGTGTCCGTCCTTTTCGGCCCTTTTCAGATTCCCAAAAAATATTTTCGCGCCCCCTCCCCCCGCGCGCAACCCCCTCCACGGCCTGGGCTTCTGCCTTCCCGTCGTGCCAAGTGCCTCGTGGCTAGTGCCTACTCATCACCGCGCCAGAGCGCACCAAAGTGTCCGTCCGCCCCCCTGTTGGAGAGTGCGTGTGTTCCCCGCCGCTCTTTGACAAGTGAATACGCCGGTCGTGGCCGGGCCCTGGGTGGTGTGGTCAAGTCCCGCCATGGGACCTTGACCACGTTCCCCTGAACCCTCGCGCCGTGCTCTTCCCGTGCCATCGATGTCGCGAAGCGACATCGATGCTCTTGGGTGGCCCGCTGGCCCCTTCCGGTCCGTGTCTTCTCTTCATTTGACCATTTGGCGCTTTGGCCATTTTGCGATTTGCTCCACCGTGCCACCAATGTCGTCCGCGCCCTCGAGGCGCCCACGCCACCTCAATTCCCATCGCTTCATGCCCCATGCCGAATGCCGAATCCCGAATGCCTTGCACCACCATGCCTTCCCCGCTTTCAACCCCAACAATCCCCCATGCCCCTCGAGATCGCCATCGACAACCCCGCCGACGCTGTCCTCGCCGCGAGGCACGCCGATCGTCTCGAGCTCTGTTCCGCGCTCGACCGCCACGGCATGACACCCGCCGACGAACTCGTCGCCTCCGTCGTCGACCGCGTCCCCATCCCCGTCTTCGCGCTGATCCGCGAGCGCGACCACCACGCCGCCGATCGCGCCGCGCTCGACGCCATGCGGGCCAGCGCCCGGCGCGTCGCCGCCGCCGGCGCGGGCGGCATCGTGATCGGCGTGCTCACCCGCGACGGGCGCATCGACGCCGCCGCCTGCCGAGAAATCATCGACGCCGCCCGCGCGGCCAGGCCCGACATCCAGGTCGCGTTCCATCGCGCATTCGACGACGTCGCCGATGTCTCGGCCGCGCTCCACGTCCTGGCCGAACTCGGCGCGGCCCACACGCTGTGCGCCGGCGCGCCGGGCCTCGATCATTCCGCCCGCCTGGTGCACGATCGCCTCGCCGCCATCGCCCACGCACGACACCTGGCCGCCGATCGCCTGAACATCGTCGCCTGTGGCGGCGTGCGGGCCTCCAACGCCGCCGAGTTCGCCCGTGCCTCCGGCGGCTGGGTGCATTCATCCTGCCGGGTTCAAGGCCGATTCGATGAATCACAAGCCGCGGCCATCGCCCACGCCATCCGCTGACGCTTCCGCCCCGCCCTGATACGCTTGGCTCCCGGCGCGATCGTCGTCCGCGCCCGGAAAGGACCTCCATGAAACACGCCCGCCCGCTCATCGTCGCCGCCGGATCGTTTGCGATTTCACTGGCCGCGCTGGCCCAGAACACCACACCCGCCGGCAAACCCGCCGACACGAAAGACCCCGCGCCCGTGAAACAACCGGAAAGGGTGGGAGTGAAGGCCACGACGCCCGAGTTCCACGAGGGAACGCAGGCCCGCCACGATCGCTTCAACGCGATCTCGAAAGAAGGCAAGGCCAAGCTCGTCTTCGTCGGCGATTCGATCACCGAGGCGTGGGAAGGCCCCGGGCGCGAGGTCTGGGAGAAGTTCTACGCCACGCGCCACGCCGCCAACTTCGGGATCAGCGGCGACCGCACCGAGCACGTGCTCTGGCGCCTCGACCACGGCAACTTCGACGGGCTGTCGCCCGACCTGGTCGTCATCATGATCGGCACCAACAACACGGGGCACCGCCAGGACAAGGCCGAGGAGACCGCCGCGGGAATCAAGGCGATCATCGCGCGGATCGAGAAAAAATGCCCGAAGGCCAAAGTTCTGCTGCTGGGCGTCTTCCCGCGCAGCGACGCCGCCGACCACCCGCACCGCAAGCTCAACGTCGCCATCAACGAGATCATCAAGGGCTACGCCGACGACACGCGCGTCTTCTACAAGGACATCGGCGCGGCCTTCACGGGCGACAAGGGCGAACTGACCAAGGACATCATGCCCGACTACCTGCACCTCTCGCCCGAGGGGTACCGGCGCTGGGCCGAGGCGATCGAGGACGACGTCGCCACGCTGCTGGGCGAAAAGGGCGCGGGCGAGCCAAAGCCCGCCAAGGCCGACAAGCCCGCCACGCCCGCGGGCAAGTAGCCCACTCCGAGCGGTGGGGGCGTGGGGCGTGAGGCGGGGGGGGCGCCGCGCCGGCTACTTCAGTTCGCGAATCTTGATATTGCGGAACTGGATCATGTCGCCGTGATGCTGCAGCGCGATCGGTCCCTCGGGCGCCACGCCCGGCAGGCGGGCGTTGTCCAGCACCTTCTGCCCGTTCAGCACGACCGTGAGCAGCTCGCCCTTCATCGTAATGACAAACGTGTTCCACTCGCCGAGCGGCTTGTCGGCGTTCACCTTCGGCGTGACGCCCGCCTTGACCTCCGGCGGCATCGACCCGTCGGTGCGGTATCCATACACCTCGCCCGACCCGATCGGCCAGCACCAGATGTTGACCTGGCTCTTGGAGCTTCCGCGCAGGTAGACGCCGCTGTCGCCGCACTCTTTCACGCGCTGCGTCGCGGGCTTGCCGTCCGCGCCAAGCTTGTTCTCGCCGGTGGGGAGGATGATCGGCAGATCGGCGTCGTGCGGCGGGCCGCTCCAGCGCCAATCGAGCGTGAGCTCAAAGTCCCTGAACGACGCGTTCGTCCACAGGTCCGTCGCCTTGCCGTCGTAATCGATCACGCCGCCATCGAGCACTTTCCAGTGTCCCTCGTGGGCCGCCTCGAACTTCCAGCCCGCGAAGTCCTTGCCGTTGAACAGCGCCACCGGCGCCGCGGCGGCCGCGGCCTTCGCGCCGTCCGCCCCCCAGGTGTCGGTGCGGAACGGAACCGCCGGGAAACCGTCGGCGTTGAAGAGATTCGGCGCGCAGTCGTCGTCCCAGGCGTATCGCACCGCGGCGGGCGCTTTGACCGCGTCGCTCGACACGACCAGCGTCGAGCCCTCGATCTTGCCCACCGCCGGATGGAAGACTCGATCGTCGCCCGCGACCTGGAGGTGCGTCACGCCCGTGCTGGCCTTCAGGCCCTTCTCGGCGTGGTCAAATGAGATCTTCGCGACGCCGCCCTCGAAGCTCGCGCTCTTGAACATCGGGCCGCTGTACGCCACGTCCTTGCCGTACGTCTTGGCCAGGGCCCAGGCGGCGAGGCGCTTGCCCACCATGTCCTTGTGCCCGGGGTGGATGTCGCGCGGATCGCCGATGTCCATCGTGACGGCCATGCCGGTGTTGGGCGTGGCCAGCGACTTGGTCTGCGCCTCGCGCAGCTCGGCGCACGGCACGCCGTTCGGCCCGTAGCTGAACGGCGCGATCTGCACGAACAGGAACGGGAAATCACCGCGACCCCAGGCGCGGCGCCAGCCCTGGATCATCGCCGGGAACAGGCGTGAATACTGCTCGGCGCGCCCGACGTTGGACTCGCCCTGATACCAGATCGCGCCGCGGATCGCCATCGGGGTCAGCGGCGCGATCATCCCGTTGTACAGGCTCGTGGGCCAGCCGGCGTTGACGCTCTGCGGCTGCTGGATCGGCGGGAGTTCCTTTGCCTGTGCGCCGGGCAGGAGTCTCCACGCGCCGGCGAGCGAGGTCTTCTTGCCGCCGATGTCGATGAACATCTGCTCGGGCTTGCCGTTGATCCCGCCCGGGCCGGCGGTGTCGAGCACACGGACCGCGACCACGTTCTTGCCCGCCTTCAGCACGCCCTTGGGCAGGTCGTACTCGCGCGCGACGTTCCACTGCCCGTCGCTGTGCGTCGCGCCGACCTGGGTTCCGTTGACCCACGTCGTGTCGCGGTCGTCGATCGGTCCCAGGGCGAGCGTGGCTTCCTTGCCCGCGGCGTCGGCGGGAAGGTCAACGACGAGCCGGAAGTAGAACAGGCCGTCGCGCGCGTCGAGCCCGTTGCCGGCCAGCGTCGCGGGGAGTGTGAAGGCGCTCCACTTGGAATCATCGAAGTCCGCGCCGGTCCAGCCGGCGGGCGCCTTGGTGACGTTGTCGAGATTGTCCCACCACCGGGCCGAGCCGTCCTGCTGGAGCGATGATCGCGTGTCGGGGTCGCGAAGGGTGCGGATGGTGTTCATGGCGCCGGCATACTCGGGGAACGCGTCGAACATGCCCTCGGGCGTCCACGCCTCGGCGGGCGTGCCGCCCCAGTCCGCGCTCACGAGCCCGATCGGCACGTTGAGCTTGTCGTGCAGCTCGCGCCCGAAGAAATACCCGACGGCGGAGAACTCCGCGGCGCTCCGCGGGGCGCACGCTTTCCACGCCCCGACGGTGTCCGCCCGCGGGTGGAGCGAGATCGTGTTTTCGACCGTGAACAATCGGATCCGCGGGTAGTCGG
This sequence comes from Phycisphaerae bacterium, assembly GCA_016793195.1. Classification (GTDB taxonomy): domain Bacteria; phylum Planctomycetota; class Phycisphaerae; order Phycisphaerales; family UBA1924; genus JABWBC01. The sequence continues at coordinate 4,955 of JAEUJA010000049.1, read as the reverse complement.
CGGCGGCGATCTCCTCGGTCGCGGGCTTGTCGCCCGGCACCGCGGGGATCGCCGAGAGCGGCCACTCCATGTTCGACTGGCCCGAGCACACCCACACCTCGCCGACGAGGACGTCGCTGATCGTCAGTTGATTCTCGCCGACGATGTTGATCGAGTACGGCCCGCCGGGCGTGGGCGTGGGCAGCGTGATTTCCCAGCGCCCGCGACCGTCGGCCTTGCCATCGATCGGCTTGGCGTCGGGCCAGCTCGGCGTGACGCGGATCGATTCGTTGGGATTCGCCCAACCCCACAGGCGGGCGTTGGTCTGCTGCTGCAGCACCATGCCGCTGGACAGGATCGCGGGCAACTGCACGTCGGCGGCGGCCGATCCGGCGACTGTCGCGAGCGCGGCGACTGCGATGAGACCCGGCCGGCGGCCGGCTCGCGGCGCCCGTGTGCGAGAGGATTCGATCGATCGAGCGTTGGAACGATGGAAGTTCGTGTTCACGAGTGGGCTCCAGGTGAGGAACCCGCACAGTGTACCGGATCAGACGGCGTGCGTCGCGCTCCGCGATGCGTCCGGGATACGAACCGAAAAGCGATTTCGGGCCAGTTCCGCGATCTGCACCGCGTTGAGGGCCGCCCCCTTGCGGAGCTGGTCGCCCGCGATGAACAAACACCAGCGTGTGGTGCGGGCGTTGGGGTCCAACGTGACGGCGGGATCGGGGCGGAGCCGCCCGACCAGCACGTCGTCGCCGCCGGACGCATGGATCGAGGTCGGGAACTTGTTCTCGGCGCGATCGTCGACGACGCGGATGCCGCGCGCGTTGGTGAAGGCGTGCCGGACTTCGTCGAGGCTTGCGGGGGTTGCGAGCGAGAGCGTGACGGACTCGCTGTGCGTGCGGAAGACCGGCACGCGGACGCAGGTCGGCGTGATCCGCACGCGCGAGTCGCCCCAGATCTTGTGCGTCTCGTCGATCATCTTGCGTTCCTCGACGTTCACGCCGCTCTCGGGATCAACGCTCGAATTGTGGCTGAAGACGTTGAAGGCGCAGGGCTCCTTGAAGACGCGGGGGGTTGGCGAGCGGCCGGCGAGCACGTCGGCGGCCTGCGTTCGGAGCTCTTCCAACGCCGCGGCGCCGGCGCCAGAGACGGCCTGGTACGTCGAGACCACGATGTCACGGATGCCGAATCGCTTGCGCAGCGGCTCGATGGCGACGAGCAGGATGATGGTGGAGCAGTTGGGATTGGCGATCAGCCGATCGGCGGGCGTGATCGAGTCGGCGTTCACCTCGGGAACGACGAGCGGGATGCGCCGATCGGCGCGGAAGGCCGAGGAATTGTCGACGACCAGCGCGCCAGCCTCGACGGCCCGAGGCGCGTAGGTGCGAGCGACAGCGGAGGTGGCGCAGAAGAGCGCGACGTCGATCGCGCGAAAATCAAAGTTGTCGAGCGATTGCACGCGGAGCGAGCCGCCGGCGTATGGGATCGTCGTGCCGGCGGAGCGCGGCGAGGCGAGCGCGGTGAGGCGAGTGGCGGCAACGCCGCGTGATTCGAGGATCGAGAGCGCCTCGCGCCCGACGGCGCCGGTGGCGCCGACGACGGCGATGGAGCCGAGCGTGCTTGCGGGAACCGTGCACATTGGGGAGTCCTTGGATGCGGGAGTGGGGAGTCGGGAGTGGGGAGTGGTGGCAAGAAACGGTAAATGCAGAGCGCGATCCTGCGATCACGCGATCGACTCGATGGCTTTGGGCTCGGCGTGAACGCCGGTGACGCGGGCGATGGCGTGGGTGAGGTCGTCGATGAGGTCTTGCGGGTCTTCGAGTCCGATCGAGAGGCGTACGAGATCGGGCGGGAAGCGCTTGGTGGCGCGGACGGGCTCGGGGATCGACGAGTGCGACATGCACCAGGGAAGGCTGGCGGAAGAGTTCACGCCGCCGAAGCTGACGGCGATGTTGAAGAGCTTGAGCGATTCGACGATCCAGCGTGAGACTTCGGGAGAGCCGGTCTCGAAGCTGAGCACGGCGCCCGGGCCGCTGGCCTGGCGCTCGTGGATGAGGCGCTGGTCGTCGGTCGAGAGGCCGGGGAAGTGGACGGCGGTGATGGAGGGGTGTCGCGAGAGCGTGCGGGCGATGCGGGCGGCGCTGCGCTGCTGGTGCTCGATGCGAACGCCGAGCGTCTTGATGCCGCGGAGGAGCAGGAACGCGTCGAACGGCCCGAGCGCGGCGCCCTCGGCGTTCTGGAGGAACTTGAGCTTGTCGGCGAGTGCCGCGTCGGCGATGGCGAGCACGCCGGCGGTGACATCGCTGTGCCCGCAGAGGTACTTGGTCGCGGAGTGAACGACGAGGTCGGCGCCGTGCTCGATCGGGCGGTGCAGGTAGGGCGAGAGCGAGGTCGAATCGACGCAGAGCAGCGCGCCCGCGGCGTGTGCGACCTCGGCGAGATCACGGACGGGGCACACGCGGAGCATCGGATTCGTGAGCGATTCGGTGTAGACGAGCTTGGTCTTGCTCGAGACCTCGGCGCGGAGTTGCGAGGCGCTGGTGAGATCGATGTAGCGGGTGGTGACGCCGCGGTCGGCCAGGACGCGAGAGAAGAGGCGATACGAGCCGCCGTAGAGGTCGTCGCTGGCGATGATTTCGTCGCCGGGCCTGAGGAGGCGGGTGACGGCGGTGATGGCGGCCAGGCCGCTGGCGTAGGAGAGAGCGCGCGAGGCGCCCTCGAGCGAGGCGACGAGCGATTCGAGGACATCGCGGGTCGGATTGCCGCTGCGCGAGTAGTCGTAGCGCGAGAACTCGGAGGCGGACTCCTGGTCAAAGGTCGCGGTCTGATAGATGGGCGTGGCGACGGGGCGGACGGGATCGCCGGGGGCGGGATCGAAGGCGACGAGCTTGGTGAAGGGTCTCACGCGAGCACCTCCTCGCCCTGGCGAACGCTTGAACTGGCCGATCTGGGCGAGGGCGGGGCGTGGGCCAGATCGCGTGCGATCTGCAGCAAGTCGCCGAGCACGGCCTCGGATGTCGGCCAGCGGCCAGCACCCTTGCCCTTCACGATGACCTCGCGCCCGGAGCGGGTGCGGAGGATTGCGGCGTTCTCCTCGGCGGCGAGCGAGCCCAGCGCGGTGGCGGCGCTGACGACCACCGGCGCGACGCTGACGACGCCGTTTCGGAGCGAGGCGACGAGGCGCAGATGGTGATTTGTCGCGACCGCAGCGCGCACCTGGGGCGTGATGCCGCCCAGCACGCCGCGTTTTTCGCCGATGGGCGCGTCGCGGCCCGCGGCGAGGCGTGCGAGGATGCGGACCTTGTCGAGGCTGTCGGTGGCGTCGAGGTCGCGGGAGGGATCGGCCTCGGCGAAGCCGAGAGTCTGTGCCTCGCGGACGGCCTCTTCGAATTCAACGCCGGATTCGACGCGGCTGATGACGAAGTTGGTGGTGCCGTTGAGGACGGCGTCGATGGACTCGACGGGATCGCCCGCGAACGTGGCGAGAGTTTCGACGATGGGGGCGGCGCCGCCGACGGCCGCGCCGAAGAGGAGTTTCACACCGGATTCGGTTGCGAGTTGCTGGAGTTCCGTGCCGCGTTCGGCGATGACGGCTTTGTTGGCGGTGATGACGTGGCGGCGGCTGCGGAGCGCGGCGGCGATGAGATCGCCGGCGGGCGTGGTTCCGCCGATGGCTTCGATCACGACATCGGCGGGCGTGCGGATGGCGAGCTCGGGGTCGCTGGTGAGGAGATACGAGGGGATGTCTTCATTGGCGTGGCGCTTGGCGTTTCGCACGGCGATGCGGACGACCTCGAAAAGATCGGGGCGGCGGATGAGATGGCGATAGACGCCCAGGCCCACCGTGCCGAGGCCCAGCAGCACGACGCGGAGGGGCGGCGGGGGCGGTTGATCGACAGGGCCGAAGACGGTGGGGCCGGCGCCGACGACGGTGCATTCACGCCCGTTGATCTCGGCGACCTCGAAGGAGAATTCGTGGGCCTTGGCGAAGCGGACGCCCTTGTGCTGGATGATGCGGCCGTCGAGCTTGAGCGCGTCGTCCCATGAGACGTGCTTGAAGCGTCGTGCGAGCGGGCCGGGGCGGGCGGGGTCGCGCTCGTAGAGGCCCTTGACGTCCTTGACGAGGCGACATCGGGCGGCGCTGAGTTGCTGGGCGAGGAAGAGGGCGGTGAAATCGGAGCCGCCGCGGCCAAGGAGTGTGGTGCGGCCTTCGTCGTCGAGTCCGACAAAGCCTGGGACGACGACGGCGGCGCGATCGCGGAGGGTGCGACGGATGACGTCGGCGTTGACGGAGACGGGCTCGCTGTCGAGGACGACGCCTCGGGTGCGGAGGTTGATGCGCGGGGCGTCGAGAACCTCGGCGGGGATGCCGGCGCGATCGAGCGCGAGGGCCAGGAGCGCGGCGCTGGTGGCCTCGCCGGTGGCGACGAGGGAGGCGAGGGCGCCGGGCTCGGGTGTGCTGCCATAGTGATGGCCCTGGGCCAGAAGCTTGTCGGTGGTCTTGCCGAGCGCGGAGACGACGGCGACGACGCGGAAGCCCTCGCGGTTCCAGCGATAGATCTCGTGGACGGCGTTGGCGAGATCGTGCTCGCGCGTGAGGACCGAGCCGCCGAACTTCAGGACGATGATGGGGAGGTCAGGCGATGGGGTGTGGTGTGACATGATGGGTCCGTGCGCAATGGGCAATGGGGAATGGGCAATGGGGAAGAGAACAGGCGGCATTCGGGATTCGGGATTCGGCATTCGGGAAGAGAAGCAGAAGAGGAAATGAACTCGAAGGGCTCGAAGAGGTGCCGAAGAAAGGCGGAGACGGGGCAATGTGAAAGAGAAGAGCGAGACAGGGGAAGAGAAGAAGTGGCGGAGAGAAGAAGTGGCGAAGTGGAAGCGAGAAGCGACTGCCGCTAGGAGTGCGAGAGTGATTTCGCGGGTGTGGTGGTTCGCGTGGCAACCATGGCGGGCGCGGCGCGGGTGGG
>JAEUJA010000024.1 GCA_016793195.1 Phycisphaerae bacterium | reverse complement strand
AAGCCCGACGAGGTCGAGCGCGGCCCGGTGCTGAGCGATGTGACGCTGGATGTGCGCGAGGGGGAGACGATCGCGCTGGTGGGGCCGAGCGGGTCCGGGAAGACGACGCTGTGCAACCTGGTGGCGCGGTTCTATGACCCCGGCCAGGGGAAGGTGATGCTCGACGGCGTGGACCTTCGCGAGATCGAGATCGCGTCGTATCGGCGGCTCTTGGGGATCGTGGAGCAGGACGTGTTCCTGTTCGACGGGACGATCGCGGAGAACATCGGGTACGGGCGGCGCGACGCGACGATGGCGCAGATCGTCGAGGCGGCGCGGGTGGCGAACGCGGACGGGTTCGTGCGCGAGCTTGAGAACGGGTACGACACGGTGATCGGCGAGCGGGGCGTTCGATTGTCGGGGGGGCAGAAGCAGCGGATCGCGATCGCGCGGGCGGTGCTGGCGGACCCGGTGGTCTTGATCCTGGACGAGGCGACGAGCAACCTTGATACCGAGAGCGAGGCGCTGATCCAGCGGAGTTTGGCGCGGCTGATGCAGGGGCGGACTTGCTTTGTGATCGCGCACCGGCTCAGCACGATCCGGCACGCGAATCGGATCGTGGTGCTGGAGGGCGGCAGGATCGTGGAGGTCGGCTCGCACGCGGAGCTGATCGCCAAGAGCGGGCGGTACGCGGCGCTGCTCCGGCTGCAGGTGGAGGGCGATCCGTGGGCGGAGGATGGGGGCGAAGAGAAGCCGAGCGTGGCGTGAGAAGCCGCGCACCACAAGGAACACGGAGAAGCACGGAGGGGAGAAGAGGTTGAATGTAGAGGAAGCGGGGTGGGGAATCGGGAGTGGGGAGTAGCGAAAGAGAAGAGGGGAACTCGAAGGGCTCGAAGATCCTCGAAGCAGAAAAGACAGGAACGCAGAGGAATCAGAGGAGAGCAGAGGTACCCAGAGGAAGAAGCGGCCAATACAGGAGAGGTTGAACGCAGAGGTCGCGGAGAACGCAGAGGAAACGAGAGTGGGGGTCGGGGGTCGGGAGTGGTGAAGAGAAGGGGATGAACACGAAGGGGTCGAAGCGTGGGACGGCGGAGAGGGCGGAAGCACGGAGGGGTGAGGGACAGGTCAGGGGAGCGCCGGGGCGCCGTCGCGGAGTCGGCGGGGTGCGCCGGGGCCGGAGCGCCGCGAACGCTCGCCAGGAACGCGGCCGGCGGACGCTGACGCAACATATTGTCAAATAATGATTTACGCGCTCGGCGAGGGCGGGTGACGGCGATGCGACTCGCGCGGGTTGGGCGAACTCGACATCCGGGGATGGGAGTAGGGCGAACGATTGGTGGGGGGTGGGCGTAGAATGGGTTGTGGGAAATAGACCGGCTCGTGCGGGCCGGCGGAATCATCGAAGACATGGAAGGAAACGGCATGAAGAAGTTCTTGACGATGTTGGCCGCGGTCGGCGCGATGAGCCTGGCGGCGTGCTCGGTGAACAGCAACAAGGCCGAGTGCAAGGATGGGGCGGAGTGCACGGACAAGGCCGCGTGCACGGACAAGGCGTGCCCGGACTGCAAGGACGGGAAGATGTGCGACGCGTGCAAGGCCAAGGCGCAGGGCGGCGGCGCGGCGCCGGTGAACAGCAAGTGCCCGGTGAGCGGCGAGGCCCTTCCGGCGGGCGCCAAGACGGTGAGCTTCAACGGCCAGGCCGTGGGCTTCTGCTGCCCGGGGTGTGTGGGCAAGTTCGAGGCGATGGGCGCGGACGCGAAGAGCGCGGCGCTGGCCAAGGCCAAGTAAGTCAAACGATGATTCGAGATTGAAACCAGCCGGGCTCCGCGAGGGGCCCGGTTGTGTTTTTGGGGGCAGAAGAGATAGAGAGACAAAGAGACGGAGAGACGAAGTGAAGGGGGAAGGCAAGGGGCACTCGGGAAGGCGAAGGAGAGAAGAAGTGGCGGAGTGACGGAGAAGAGACGAAGACGCCCTTCCTGACGGTCGGGCTCCTGAAGGAGCGAGACAGCGAGGCAGGGGAAGAGAAGACGTGGTTGCGTGCCTCCGAGCGCGATGCCAGAAAAGGCAACCCCCTCGTTGTCGCTCGGGGCTCGTCAAGAGCACCGCTCTGGAGAGTGGTGCCACCCAGAACGGAGCCGCCAGGGGCGGCGTCGCCGGGGGCGGCGTCGCCGGGGGCGGGCGATCAGGCGGGGAAGACGCGGAGGAGGTCGAGGGTGGTGACGACGCCGACGGGTTTTTTGTTGGCGTCGACGACGACGACGCGGTGGACGCGTCGTTCGGCCATGATGCGGGCGACGTGTGCGACGGTGTCGGTGGCGACGGCGGTGACGGGGGACTCGCTCATGAAGTCGCCGACGACGATGAGGGGTTCGGGCATGGGTTGTTTGTCGGCGGGGGCGCGATCGTTGAGGAGGTCGAAGAGGTAGTCGGCGCTTGGGCCGCTGGCCTCGGCGGTGACGCGTCGGAAGAGGTCGGTTCGTGAGACGACGCCGACGAGTTTTCCGTCGGGCCCGGTGACGGGGGCGCCGGAGACGCCGTGCTCGGCGAAGAGTCCGGCGAGCTGCCTGATGCTCATGCCCGGGGTGGCGCAGACGGGGTTTTTGGTCATGACGTCGGCGATGGTCGTGGCCATATGTGCTCCGTGGTGTGCTCCGGGGCGTGCATCGGGGCGGGCGAGTCGGGGCGGGGAACATGGTACGCCGCGCGGGGAGCGTGACGTATGATCCTCGACCCTGGAGGATTGCATGACATTTCGGCTTTCGTACATTGTGGCGGCGGGCGTGGTGCTGGCGTCCGTGCTTGGTTTGGCCGCCGCGCCCGAGTCGAGGGCGATGTCGGCGGTGGTTGGTTCGCCTGTGGCGGGAGGGTTGGTCGGGGGGCGTGCGGCGGACGACGCGTGGACGTGCCACGTTGATCCGGCGAACCAGTTTTATCCCGCGATGATCATTGCGATGGCGACGGCCAAGGCCGGGGACGCGCCCGAGGAGCTTTCGACGCTGCCGGCGCTCGAGCTCATCCAGAAGGAAATGCTGACGGTGGAGCGGACGCTGGGCGACCCCGAGGGGTGGTTGTATGTGATGGTCAAGGCGCCCAAGGACGACACGCCGATCAAGGTCACGATCGAGTGCCCGGACGTGATGGAGCCCAGCACGTTCAAGGGGGTGCTGAAGGAGGGGGGCGCGACGTACGGCGTGGGGCCGAAGGTCCGCTGGAAGTACCGGGAGCTTTCGCGGGTGCGTCAGTCGCTCCCGGTGAACGTGGTGTTCAAGGTGCAGCTGGACAACGGGGAGGTGGAGGAGGACGTGCGGGTGTGCACGCTGCACACGATCAACGACTGCCCGTACCTGCACCTTTCGGAGGCCGACGAGAGCGGGCAGATGACGGCGCACAACATGAGCTTTCTGTTCGCGGCGTATGTGAACGAGGATCATCCGTGGGTGGACCAGATCCTGAAGCAGGCGATCGAATCGCGGACGGTCGAGAACTTCGTGGGGTATCAGGCCGGCTCGGTCGACGACGTGATGAAGCAGGTGTTCGCGGTGTGGAACGTGCTGCAGCAGCGCGGGATCACGTACTCGGATATTTCGCGGGTGAGCAGCCGCGAGGGGCGGGTGCCGAGCCAGCACGTGCGGTTCCTGGATGAGTCGTTCGACATGAAGCAGGCCAACTGCGTGGACGGGAGCGTGCTGCTCGCGTCGGTGCTGCGGAAGATCGGGATCGACGTGTTCCTGATGCTGACGCCCAAGCACTGTTACATCGGGTTTTTCACGGACGCCGGGCGCGAGCACATGGTCGGGCTGGAGACGACGATGATGGGGCGGGCGCGGAAGGACGAGCTGGAGCGGACCTCGAACCTGCGGTCGCTTTTGGGCGATGAGCGGACGTTTGACCAGGCGTCGCTGGAGAGCTTTGACGGGGCGCTGGGCGCGGGGACCAAGGCGCTGGAAGAGGACATCAAGAAGATGGCCACGGGCGAGTTCATGTATTTGCAGGTGCTGATCAAGGAGGCGCGGGAGCAGGGGATCAAGGCGATCCCGTACGTGCGGCCGGAGGAGAAGGATGCGTTGCCGGGGTTGCCGGCGGACCTGACTCCCGAGCAGCGGGAGGCGATCGAGCGGAAGGCGGAGGAGGCGCGGCAGGAGGAAGTGCGTCGGCAGCTCAAGGACCTGCACATCCCTCGGGACAAGGTGCGCAAGACGCCGCCGAAGGATGAGTGAGACGGATTCGGGCTGGTTGGAAGAGAAGAAGTTTCAACGCGGAGGTCGCGGAGAGCGCAGAGAAGGCAGGAACGCAGAGGAATCAGAGGAAAGCAGAGGGACGCGGAGAAGAGCGGTGTCGGGAGTGGCGAAGAAGAGAGGATGAACTCGAAGGGCTCGAAGGTGCTCGAAGCGGAGAAGGCGGGAGCGCGGAGAAGAGGGGAGTGGGGAGTGTGAAGCGGTGAAAAGAAGAGGATGAACAAGAGGGGCGCGACGAGCGCGAAGTCGTGTCAAAGAGGTGGGCTCGGAGGGGCACCAGGAGATCAGGGAAGGCGGGGCTTGATCAGGTCCACTGGCCGGAGAGGATGTGATCGATGGCGTGGGCCACGCCGCTCTGGGTATTGGGCGAGGTGTGGCGGCGTGCCGCGTCCTTGACGGCGGCGACGGCGTTGCCCATGGCGATGCCCAGGCCCGCGCCGCGGATCATGGGGAGGTCGTTGATCTCGTCGCCGATGGCGGCGATGCGCTGGTCGGGGATGTCCCATTCGCGGGCGAGGGTTCGGACGGCGGACCACTTGTTGGCGTCTTTGTCGAAGACCTCGAGGACGTGGAGGGTCTGGCCGTCGTCGGTGGTGCGGGCGTGGTGGGGCGCGACGACGGCGGGGAAGTGGTGGATGAGGGCGGCGTCGCCGAAGGACTCGATCAAGTCCGACTTCATGCGGGCGAGGGTTCCCGACAGGCCGCACGCGCCGACGCGGACGGTGTGCTCGGGGTGCTCGTCTTCGTCGAGCGAGGCGGCGTAGCGCACGCGGACATCCATGGAGTCGAACCACCAGGCGGTGACGGGGTCGATGGGGATGCGATCGGGTCCTTGGATGACGAGGTAGTCATAGCCGGCTTCGAGGGGGTCCTTGAGGACGAGGGCGGGGTGGCCGTGGGCCAGGACGCGTCCGGTCGCGTGGCGGACGACGTCCTGATTGATTGAGAAGCGGTGGAGGGTGCGTTTGCGGATGGGGCAGGCGATCATGGAGCCGCCGGCGACGACGACGGGCTCGGATTGTCCGACGCGGTCGAGGGCGTGCTGGCACTCGACAAGTCCGCGGCCGGTGCAGATGGTGATGCGGACGCCGGCGTCGCGGGCCCGGAGCAGGGCGGCGGCGTTCTGGTCGCTCACGGCGCCGGACGGGTCAAAGAGCGTGCCGTCGAGGTCGATCGCGATCAGGCCGAAGCGGCACGTCATTTGGTCTCCCGGCGGGGTCGGGGCGATTGCGTTGCCGGATGAGCGTAGGGAGGCGGGCGTGGTGATTGATCGGCCCGGTGTTTCCTACACTCTGGCGATGGCGACCAAGCACCTGGCCGTATTTCCGGGGTCGTTTGACCCGATCACGTTCGGGCACCTGGACGTGATCCAGCGCGGGCGGCGGCTGTTCGACGAGCTGGTGGTGGCGGTGGGGCGCAATCCTGGGAAGGACCAGTTGCTCTCGGCCGAGGAGCGGCTGTCGCTGACGTCCAGCCTGGTCCGGGAGCTGGTGTCGCAGCACCCCGGGGATTCGCCGGTGACGGTGCGGGCGTTCTCGGGGCTGACGGTGGACTTTGCGCGCTCGATCGGCGCGACGATTTTGCTGCGGGGCGTGCGAAACCTGTCGGATTTGCAGTATGAGGTGCAGCAGGCGGTGACCAACCGCGAGGTTGCGGGGCTGGAGACGGCGTTTGTCGTCGCGGGCCAGAGCTTCGCGTATACGTCGTCGAGCTTGATCAAGCAGATCACGGCGATGGGCCACGATCTTTCGGGGCTGGCGACGATGGTGCCACCGGCGGTGATCGAGGTGCTTCGGAAGAAGAAGGCGGAGCGTCACCCGGCGCTGGAGCGGCTGCGCGACGATCGCCCGGTGGGAGAGTGAGGGGGCGGCCCCGCGCTCAGCGGACGCGTTCGGCCTTGGGCTCGCGGCTCATGAGCTTGCCGATCGCCTCGATCGGATCGACGCCCTCGAAGAGCACGGCGTGGACGGCCTGCGCGATCGGCATCTCGACGCGGTACTTCTTGGCAAGGTCGACGACGCTGCGCGCGGTGGCGACGCCCTCGACGACGTGGGGCGTTTGCGAGAGGAAGTCTTCGAGGGTGGCGCCTTTGCCGAGCGCCTCGCCGCAGGAGCGGTTTCGGCCTTCGGGCGAGAAGCAGCTGGTGGCGAGGTCGCCGACGCCCGCGACGCCGAAGAAGGTTTCGGGCGAGGCGCCCATGGCCAGGCCGAGGCGGGCGATTTCGGCGAGGCCTCGGGCCAGGAGCGCGGACTTGGCGTTGTTGCCGGCCTGCAGGCCGTCGACGATGCCGGCGGCGATGGCGATGACGTTCTTGACCGCGCCGGCGAGTTCGACGCCCAGGAGGTCTGAGTTGGTGTAGACGCGGAGCCAGCTTGTGGAGAAGACGGCCTGGACGCGTTTGGCGAAGTCGTGGTCGTCGCTGGCGGCGATCATGGCGGCGGGGAGGCAGCGTGCCAGTTCGACCGCGATGGTCGGGCCGGAGAGGGTGCCGATGGCGCGGGCGGGCTTGTCGGGGTCGTCGCGCCCGGTCTGTCGCAGGACCTCGGTGATGATCTGGGTCGGGCGGAGGAGGGTGGTGTTTTCGATGCCCTTGGCGACCGAGACGATGCCGGCGCGGGGCGAGATGTTGGGCGCGATTCGTTTCCAGGTGTCGCGGATGAACTGGACGGGGATGGCGGAGATAATGAGCTCCGCGCCCGACATCGCCGGCTCGTCCTCGCGCGAGAAGACGTGGACGTCGTCGGAGAGGACGAAGCCTTCCAGGCGCGGCGAGCGCCGGGTCTGGGCCAGCGGGCCCGCCTCATCGATGGAGTGCCCCCAGAGCGAGACGTTGAGGGGGCGGGCGTTTGGGCCGGCGGCGGCGTCCTGGTTGGAGAGGACGGCGGCGCAGACCAGGCCCATCTGTCCGGGACCGAGGATCACGACGCCGGGGGCGCCGGGGTGCTTTTTGGATGGGCGGGAACTCGCCTTGGACTTTGGCATCAGGGTCGCGCTTTGTTTGGGAAGAACAGGATCGGACTTTGGTCCGTATGGTACTGAAGCCGATCCATTCGGGCTTTGGGCACGCGCGGTCGCGTCCGGTCGAGGGTTGGGCCGGGCGTTGATGGCGGGAAGTGGATAGGCTTTCGGCCCGCGTGGGGCGGGTGTTGGATTCGTCGTGGCTCGTTCTGGGCGCGGCGTGGGTAGAACGGTTCCGGGTGGATCGAGCTTTCCTTTTGGGACTTCAGGGGCGCGACGCCCTTGTTCATTTGATGGAGCGCGGCGGATGGCGCACAACCACGACGGGCATGGCCATGGTCATGGGCACGATCATCACGATCATGGGCACAGCCACGCGGGCATGAGCCCCAGCGAGCAGGCCCAGCACGAGCTCCAGTGCTGCTCGCACCACGAGATCGAGATCGAGCGCTTCATGCGCCTCTATCTCCTTGGCGGCGTGCTGGTGCTGGTCACCACCATCTGCAATCTCTTCGGCCTGGGCGACAATCAGGTGGCGCAGCTCCCGGCCATGATCGGCGCGGTGATGCTGGGTCTGCCGCTCTTCATCGCGGCGGGGCGAGAGGTTGTGTCGGCGCGGCTGTCGAGTTCCTCGCTGGCGGCCTTGGCGATCATCGCGGCGCTGGTGACGGGCGAGTATGCCGTCGCGGGCTGGCTGGCGTTCATCCTGGTGGTGTTCGGCCAGCTTGTTCGGCGTTCGGCGTCGGGCGCGCAGCGTGCGATCGCGGAGCTGGTTGAACTGACGCCCGACGTGGCGCGGCTGGTCGCCGACGGGGCGGAGCGCGAGGTTCCGCTCGGACAGGTCCGTGTTGGGCAGGTTGTTCGCGTGCGTCCCGGAGAGAACCTGCCGGTGGACGGCAAGATCATGACGGGCCGATCCACGATCAATCAGGCCTCACTGACGGGCGAGGCGGCCCCGGTCGAGGTCGAGGTCGGCGGGATGGTGTACGCGGGCACGGTGAACTTGACGGGCGTGATCGACCTGCAGGTCACGTCGGTGGGCGCGGATACGACGATCGGCAAGGTGACGCAGCTCATCCGCCAGGCCGAGCAGAGCCGGACGCCGCGGCAGCTGCTCATCGAGCAGGTGTCGGCGTTCTTTGTGCCGGTGGTCTTGGCGGTGGCGGCGGTGGTGTGGTTCTTCATGAGCCGCTCGGCGGACGAGGCGGTGCGTGCCTCGGCGGGGATTACGGCGGTGACGGTGCTGGTGGTGGCGTGCCCGTCGGCGCTGCTCTTGGCGAGCCCGAGCGCCATGCTGGCGTCGTTCGCGGCGGCGGCTCGGTTGGGCATCCTGATCAAGCAGCCCAGCACGCTCGAAGCGGCGGCGAACGTCAACGCGATCGTGTTCGACAAGACCGGCACGATCACGACGGGCAAGTTCCAGGTGACCAAGCTCGCGCCAGCGACGGGCGTCGACGGCGCGGAACTCCTGCGTGCGGCGGCCAACGGCGAGCAGCACTCGAACCACCCGCTGGCGCAGTCAATCCTCGTGACGGCCCGGAGCGCCAAGATCGAGCCCGACGGGAGCAACGACTTCGAGGAGTTCGGCGGGCGCGGCGTGCGGGCGCGCACCAGCATCGGCGAGGTCTGCGTCGGGCGCGCTACTTGGCTGGCGGAACTGAACCCCTCGGCCCGGGGCGAGATCGAATCGGTCGAGTCGCGCATCGAGGGCATGACGGGCGTGCACGTGATGCGCTCGGGGCAGTATCTGGGAGCCGTGGGGCTTGAGGACACGATCCGGGGCAATACCCGGGTGGTGATCCAGCGTCTGCGCGAACTTGGGGCGCGGTATATCGCGATCTTTACCGGCGACCGCATGAGCGTGGCGACGCGGGTGGGTCAGGGCGTGGGCGTGGACGCGATCGAGGCCGAGTGCCTGCCCGAGGAGAAGCACGAGCAGATCAAGGGGATGGTGCAGTCGGGCTATCGCACGCTGATGGTGGGCGACGGCATCAACGACGGGCCGTCCCTGGCGGCGGCGGACGTGGGCGTGGCGATGGGTCTGGAGGGCTCGGACATCGCGACGAATTCGGCGGGCGTGGCGCTGATGAACGACGATCTTTCGCGCGTGCCGTTCCTGATCGAGCTGGCGCGCCGGTCGCGCTCGATCATCACGCAGAACATCGCGGCGTCGATCGTGATCGCGCTGGTGGGGCTGGCGCTGGCGGCGACGGGCTTGATCAGCGAGACGGGGAAGTTCGCGCTGCCCCTGGCGGGCCTGTACCACTTCGCGGGCGACATCTTCGTCTTGGCCAACAGCTTCCGCCTGTTCCGCTTCGGCGAGTCGTTCGTCGCCAATGAGCAGGGCGAGCAGCCGGTGCTGCGGCGTCGCGCGGCGAGCGTCCGTGGGCTTGCGTCGGTGCAGCCGGTCTAACGTGAACCGATACTGGTGTATTCAGAGCCTCCTGCTTCAAGCGGGAGGCTTTTTCATTGTCGTTCGACAAGCCCTTTGTTTCGACAGAGCGCTCGGAAACTCCGCGATCACTCCGGCCGCATCATCGGGAAGAGCATCACGTCGCGGATGGTGCGCTGGTTGGTGAGGATCATGACGAGGCGATCGACGCCCAGGCCCATGCCGCCGGCGGGGGGCATGCCGACCTTCAGGGCGCGGATGAAGTCCTCGTCGAAGGTGCGGAAGGTGTTTTCTTCCGCGTTCTTCTCGGCGTCGAGGCCGCGGAGCTGCTCGCGGAACTTCTGTTCCTGCACGTCGGGGTCGTTGAGCTCCGTGTAGTGAGGAGCGATCTCCATGCCGGCGATGAAGAGGTCGGCGCGGTCGGCGAGCACGGGGTTGTCGCGCTTGGGGCGCGTGAGCGGGCTGATGGCCGCGGGGTAATCGGTGATGAAGGTGGGGCGAGCGTGGTCGAGCTGGGCCTCGCCGCCGTGTTCCTTATCTTCGAAGAGCTCGTTGACGACGAGGATGTCGTCCATCGCGTCGACTTGCGCCGCGAGATTCGGGCGGCGCTTCTTGAGTTCGGCCTTGGCGCGCGGGCCGTCGGTGATCGGGAAGGCGTAGGCCTTCTCGAAGAGCGAGGCATAGCTGACGCGATCGAAGGGGCGGGCAAAGTCGATGTTGAGATCGCCGAAGGGCAGGACGAGACTTCCGGGCGTGTCCTCGCGCTGCTGCGCGATGAAGGTTGCGGCGTCGCGGATGATGGACTCGGTGAGTTCCATCACGGTCTCGACGTCGCCGAAGGCGTGGTAGGCCTCGAGCATGGTGAACTCGGGGTTGTGCTGCTTGTCGAGGCCCTCGTTGCGGAAGTTGCGGTTGACCTCGAAGACCTTGGGCATGCCGCCGACGAGCAGGCGCTTGAGATAAAGCTCGGGCGCGATGCGCATGAAGAGCTTGATGTCCAGGGCGTTCATGTGGGTGACGAAGGGGCGTGCCGCGGCGCCGCCGGCGAGGGTCTGGAGCATCGGCGTCTCGACCTCGAGATAGCCGCGCGAGTGCATGAAGGCGCGGATGCGGGCCACAAGCCGCGAGCGCAGCTCAAAGACCTTGAGCGTCTCGGGGTTTGACCACAGGTCGAGGTATCGCTGGCGATAACGAATCTCGACGTCCTGCAGGCCCGCGTGCTTTTCCGGCGGTGGGACGAGGCACTTGCTGGCGGGCGAGAGTTCCTTGGCCCAGATGGTGATCTCGCCGGTCTTGGTCTTCATGAGGCGGCCAGCGGCGACCAAGACGTCGCCCAGGTCCGTCAGCTTGGCCAGCGGGAAGCCCTGGTCCTGGCAATCGCGCTGCGAGACGGCGATCTGCACGTCGCCTGTGTGGTCGCGCAGGTTCATCCAGATGAGCTTGCCATTGTCGCGATGGAGCACGACGCGTCCGGCAACGCGGACGACGGGGCGGCGGTCGACGTAGCCGGGCTCCTTGCCCTTGGCGTTGAACTCGGTGTTGGCGTCTTCATCGAAGCGAGCGCGGGCGCCCTCGATGGTCATTATGCCGTCGGTGCGCACGCCGTAGGGGAGCAGGCCGAGCTGCGCGACGGCGTCGCGGTTGGTGCGGCGTTGCTGCTCGAGGTGGTGTGGGTGCGGCGCGCCGGGCTCGGCGGGTGGGTTCGGGTGGTCTGGCGGCGTGGATGGGGTGGACGGCGTGGTCATTGGGCGGATCGTATGGACCCGCGGGCGCGACCGGAGTCTGGGCTGGGTGGGGCGGCGGGCGGTTCGGAAATCGCCCCGATCTGGAACTTGCCCCTTTGCGCCGGGGCCGTCGGCGAGTATTTTGGAGGTTGTGGGTTGCGGTGGGGGTCCGGGCGCCCGGGGCGGGCGATGGATTGGAGATCGCGATGCTGAGCAGTTTGATGGCGCGTGGCGGCGTGGCGCGGATGGTTTGTTTTTCGGGTCTGTGCGCGATGACGCTGGCCCGGGCGGCGAGCGCGCAGTTCTTTTCGTTCGTCGAGCGGGCGTCGGACGTCCCGCCGTTTGTCGGGTCTGTGGAGGGACCGCGGCCGATCGCGGGCTCGGTGGTCTTCTCGGACCATGACAGGCTGGCGGCGGCGGTCGCGGGCGCGCCGGAGCAGGACTTGTCGCGCGATCTGATCGCCTACGGCCTGCGGGTGCAGTTGCCGACGCCGGATGGTCAGCTCGTCGACGCCTTCATCGCTCGCTCGCCTGTGATGGAGCCGGCGCTGGCGGCGCGGTATCCGGCGTTCCAGACGTTCATCGTCCGCGCGGCGGACGGGAGCGCGACGGGAAGGCTTGAAGTCTTGCCGCGGGGCGTGACGGCGATGCTGCGGACGGTCGAGGGCGAAGCGTGGATGATCGATCCGGCGTGGTCCGGCGACGCGACGACGCTGATGTCGTACTACCTGCGCGATCTGAACGCCGACATCGATTGGACATGCCACACGGATCAGGACAAGCACGGCGCACGCAGGCCGAAACTCGACGCGCCGGGCGGCCCGGCCACTCGCGCGACGCAGAACTTGCTCACCGCGAGCGTGGCGATGGCCTGCACGGGCGAATACGGCGTGCACCACTCGACCATCCAGGGGCACGCACCCAACCTCGCCGACCCGCTCGCGGCGATCGTCACCGTCATCGCGCGCAGCAACGTGGTGTACGAGGCCGACCTGGGCGTGCATTTCAACCTCGTGAGCGATAACGATCAGGTGGTGTTCTTCAATCCCGACACCGATCCATTTCCCACGACGTGCGACGGCCTGGGTGGCTCGGACTGCTCCGGGCCCGTGCTCAGCGCTCTCCCGGGCGCGCTGAACTCGAATCTTTCTTCTACATGGGACATTGCCCATTGCGTGACTCGCATCGCCGGCGGCGTGGCGTACCTCTGGGACGTGTGCAGCGGCAACGGCGGCGTCTCGGGCATCCCGCGCGGCGGCGACGCCGATCCCTTCTCCGCCCTCGTCGTCATCCACGAGTTCGGACACCAGTTCGGCGCCAACCACACCTTTAGCGGCACGCGCGGGCGTTGCGGCAACAACGCCAACCTCTCCACCGCCTGGGAGGCGGGCTCGGGCTCCACGCCCATGGCCTATGCCGGCGGCTGCCCGGTCGGCGACGCGCCGCCCTCGGACAACATCGTGCAATTCGCCGATCCGTTCTTCCATCACGGCTCGATCGAGGAGATGAAGGCGTTCCTGCCCTTTGCGACGTGCCTGGCGTCGAGCGGGTCGAGCAACGACGTGCCGGTGATCACGTTTGTCACGCCCAACCAGCCGATCCCGCCGAATACGCCGTTCACCTTGACGGCCAGCGCAACCGACGCGGACGCCGATCTGTTGACGTATTCGTGGGAGCAGTTCGATAACGGCGTGCGCCGCCCGCTGGAGGGCGAGGGCTCGGAGGACAATGGGCAGGGCTCGCTGTTCCGGGTTTTCCCGCCGACGCTCGATTCGTGGCGCGTCTTCCCGAACATGGGCGGCGTGCTGGCGGGCGGCTCTGTCCGCGGCGAGCGCTTGCCGAGCGTGACGGGCGTCAATCGCAAGTTCCGCGTGGTGGTGCGCGACAACCACACGGGCGTGGGCGCAACGGCCACATCGAGCATGGTCAACCTCACCATCGCCAACGGCACGTCGGCGTTCGGCGTCACCGGGCCCGCCGAGGGCGCGGTGCTCAACTCCGGCCCTGGCTACCCCACGAACGTGACGTGGACCGTTGGAAACACCAACGCGGCCCCGATCTCCGCGGCCAATGTCGAGATTCGCCTGTCAACCGACAACGGCGTCACCTGGCCGAGCGTGCTGGGCACGTTTGCGAACAATGGCACGGCCAGCGTGCTCTTCCCGATCCGCTCGACCTCCGCCGCGCGGGTCCGCGTTGACGCGGTGGGCAAGGTCTTCTTCGCGGTCTCCAGGCCGTTCTCGCTCGTGAACCCCTGCCCGGCCGACTTCAACGGCGACGGGTTCGTCAACGGCAACGACTACGACGAGTTCGCGGCGCTGTTCGATGCCGCCGACCCCGGCGCGGACTTCAACGGGGACGGATTCGTGAACGGCAACGACTACGACGAGTTCGCGGACCACTTTGATGTGGGGTGTTGAGGAGAGGCATCGGGCACTGGGCACCTGGCACTAGGGGAAGCGAAGAAGTGATGGGGTGACGGAGTGGACGGCAGAAGCCGCCCTGCCTCGCGATTGGGCTTCTGACAAAGCAAAGGCCTCGGA
Source organism: Phycisphaerae bacterium (assembly GCA_016793195.1). Taxonomy (GTDB): domain Bacteria; phylum Planctomycetota; class Phycisphaerae; order Phycisphaerales; family UBA1924; genus JABWBC01. The sequence continues at coordinate 30,540 of JAEUJA010000024.1, read as the reverse complement.
CATCGGGGGAAAGCCTCATAGTGACTGGGCGGTTGGGCGGCGAAGCCACGAAGTGACGAAGTGAATTGCAGAAGACGCTTCCCTCGCGGCGGGCAACCGACCGTGGGGCGGTGTTGTCACGTGGCGGCCGGCGGGCGCGAGTCGCGCCATGCGCGGCGCCGTGTGTCCGGTGTCTGGGTTGGAAAGGTGGTATTACGATGGGAACGCCCAAATCGCTCGGGTTCGTCGCGGCCGGATGCTTGCTCGTTCTGATGAGCGGCGCGCACGCCCAGCAGCTCGTCGACCCTGGCTTTGAGTCCGGGCCGATCCTCAGCGAGATCGTGGAGGAGTTTGGCGTGTGGAGTGTTGACGGCGGGACCGCGGTCGGGCCGACACTTGGCATCACGCCGCTCGAGGGCGTCAAGATGCTGAAGTTTCAGGAGACGGCGCCGTTCTGCCAGCGAACAGACCCCTGGGCCTGGGGAGAGCTGGCCTGCATCGGGCAGTTGATCGATCTTGCGCCCGTGCGCGATCTCCTTGACTCGGGGAACGCCCGTCTGGTCGTGTCCGCGGCCTTCAACCGGATCGCGGGGGATGCGCATACCGATACGGAGTTTCTCATCACGGTGCGTGCATTCGATCGGCCAACGCTTGAGGGGTTCCGCACCTGGTGCCTGAACTACCGTTACTGGGACGCCGAGGGCCAGGTGTCGCTGATGTCCGACGACTCGCCGGAAACGTGGGAGCGGGCTGAGGTCGTGCTCGACCTCGATCTTCCGTGGCAGTCGGATTCGACGTTCGTGTATGTGTTCGTGCGGGCGAAGGAGAACGTCCACCGCGACTATGTGTACGGCGAGGAGTTTGATGGCCACTTCGCCGACGACGTGCGTTTCGAGGTGCGGTCGGTGTGCCCGGCCGACTTCAGCCTCGACGGCGATGTCGACGGCGACGATTACGATCTCTTTGCCGCGAAGTTTGATGAGGCCGACGAGGCCGCGGACTTCAACAGCGACGGGTACGTCAACGGCAACGACTACGACGAGTTCGCGGACCACTTTGATGTGGGGTGCTGAGGAGAGGCAACAGGCGCTGGGCATCAGGCATCGGGCATCAGGGGAAGACAAGAAGTGTTGGTGCGGTGGTGTGTTCGAGTGATCGAGTGACGGGGTGACCAAGCGACGGTGGGTCGCGGAGTCAGGGAGACGCGGAACCGGGACGGCGCGGGGACGCCTGCCACGCGGGGCTGCGGCCAGGGCTGAAGTTGAGTCGACATGATTTTTCCGCGTTGGGCGGGGACTGGCAATAAGCGGCCCTGGCCGTGCGTTGGGCTGGGGCACACGCCCGGTGCGGACGCCGTGTGGGATGGCCGGGCGACAACGCGGAGGCTTTATGTCAAAGGCTGGTTGCAAGGTGGCGGCGCGCCCGGGCCGCGGCTCGCTTGTTGGGTCGGTGGTGGGTGTGCTGGCGCTGGGGGCGCTTGGGCTGGCGCATGTGGCGATCGCCGACGTGCCGCCGGTGGTGTTCCCGGTCGAGAATCCGTTCTCGGAAGAGAAGCGGGTGCTGGGGAAGATTCTGTTCTTTGACGAGCAGATGTCGACGTCGAACACGGTGGCGTGCGCGACGTGCCACGCGATGCCGCGGGCGGGGGCCGATCCGCGCTTGGCGCGCCACCCGGGCGACGACAACATTCTGAACACGCCGGACGACATCCAGGGCTCGCCGGGCGTGGTGAAGTCGGACTCGATCAACAACTACGAGGCTGATGTGGTCTTCGCGCTCAATCCGCAGATCACGGGGCGGACGGCGAACTCGCCGATCAACGCCGCGTTCGCGCCCAATCTGTTCTGGGACGGGCGTGCAACGTCGCGGTTTGTTGACCCCGAGACGGGTGAGACGGCGATCCAGAACGGCGGGGCGCTGGAGAGCCAATCGCTCCAGCCGCTCGTGAACACCATCGAGATGGCCCACGCGGGGACGAGCTTTGCGAACCTGGCCGAGCGGCTGTCGCGCGTGCATCCCTTGAACCTGGCGACGAGTCTGCCGGCGGACGTGGCGGCGGCGCTGGACGACAAGCCGAGCTATGGCGAACTCTTCGCCCGCGCGTTCGGCGACGAGTCGATCACGACGACGCGGATTGCGTTTGCGATCGCGACGTATGAGCGCACGCTGATCTCGGACGATTCGCCGTATGACCGCTTCCGCGACGGGCAGACGAACGCCCTGACGCCGGCCCAGCAGCGAGGCTTGCAGATTTTCCAGGGGCAGCCGGCGCACTGCAACGCGTGCCACACCCTGGTGGACGACCTGTTCACGGGCAACGGGTTCCGCAACATCGGGCTGCGCCCGATCGCGGAGGACAACGGACGCCAGGCGGTGACGGGGCTGGCGGTCGACGCGGGGCGCTTCAAGGTGCCGGGCCTGCGGAACGTGGGCCTGAAACGGACGTTCATGCACAACGGGCAGTTCCAGACGCTGACCGACGTGCTGCGCTGGTACGCGCGCGGGCAGGGCGCTCCGCCGCAGTTCCCGCAGAACCAGGACCCGCTGATCCCGACGATCCAGCTCCCGCCCCAGGCCGCGGCGGACGTGCAGGACTTCCTGCAGAACGGCCTGACCGACGCGCGGGTCGCCAACGCGACGTTCCCGTTCGATCGTCCGGTGCTGTTCGGCGAGCGGCCGACGGATCGAGCGACGGTGATCGGCGGCGGTGTGCCGGGCACGGGCGGGATCGTGCCTCAGATCGTCGTCGACGCCCCGGCCATGCTCGGCAACACCGAGTATCGGATCGGCGCGGGTCGGGTGCTGGGCGGCGCGACGCTGCGGCTTGGGATCTCGCTCTCGCCGCCGGTGGGCGGGCGCATCACGCCGACGCGCTGGTTTGATGTCACCAGCGCCGGCGGCGCCGGGGCCGGCGCGGGCGTGGCGACGCAGCACTGGGCCCTGGTCGATGGCGAGGCGGACACCGGCCAGGTGTTGTTCGCGCAGTGGTTCGTCGATGATCCCGCGGCCGCGGGCGGGCAAGCCGCCAGCAGCGTCGGGCGCATCCCGGTCTTCTGCGGCTCGGCGGGATGCCCTTCCCCCTGCGGCCCGGCGGACATCAACTCCGACGGCTTCACCAACGCCGACGACTATGACCTCTTCGCCCTGTATTTCGAGGGCGGCGACCCGCGCGGTGATGTCAACGCCGACGGCTTTGTGAACGGCGACGATTACGACTTCTTCGCGGGTGCGTTCGAGGCGGGGTGCTGAGGAGCAAGGCACCGGGCACGAGGGAAGAAGAAGTGGCGGGCCGGTGATGTGGTGAAATGAACAAGAAGGCGCCCTTCCGGCCGAGGGAACACGCGACCATGTGTGGGCGGGCGCGGATCACTCGGAGCGGCTTCATGCGGTGACGGTGCGCTGCCCGTCTTCGCCATTTCCCCCAGACTCCCGCTCACCATCCCCAACGCCGCGAAAACCACACCAATGGGTGTGGTTTTCTTCTTTTTCGTGTATTGCGCGGCTCGCGCGTGTCTCTATTCAAACGGTGGGCGTCGTTGTTTGGCGGCCCACGGACTTCCACGACCGAGCCCCGCGCGCGAGCGGGGCGGCTGGTCGGTCCTTCTCGCGCGACTTCGATTCTTCGGAGGCAGCATGAATCGTCACGTCAATCGTTCCAACGTTCTCGTGTCCGCCGGCGCCGTTGCCGCGATCGCGGTTGTGATGGCCGCGACCGCGCCGGACGCCCGCGCGACCAATGGCCTCAAGAATGCGTTCGCGGCGCGGTACCCCGGATCGACGCTGCTGTCGCGCACGGCCGCCGCGACGGGGAACCAGTGCTATGTGTGCCATCACCCGAGCGACACGGGGAATCCGGGCAATTGCTACAAGGAGGCGATCGCCCTGCGGATCGCCGCGGGGCGCACCAACGCCCAGGCGATCGCGGACGTAGAGCTCTTGGACTCGGACGGCGATGGTGTGAACAACCGCGACGAGATCCTGCTGGAGCGCACCGACATGACCGGACAGGTCGGTTACAACCCGGGCTTGATCGGCACCACGGGCACGGACCCGTGCTTCACCAACACCAGCGCGGCCGTCACCAACCAGCTCGAAACCCCGCCGAACCTCTGCCCCGCCGACTTCAACGGTGACGGCTTCATCAACGGCGATGATTACGACGGGTTCGCCAGCGCCTTTGACGTCGCGAACATCGCGGCGGACTTCAACGGCGATGGGTTCGTCAATGGCGACGACTACGACGCGTTCGCCAGCGCCTTTGATGCGGGGTGCTGACCGGGGGGAAGATTGGACGGGACGACGTGAAGTGAAGTCGCGAAGGCACAAGAGCAGACGCCCTCCCTGGCGGTCGAGCTACTGATAGGGCAGAGGCCTCGGGGTTGGAGCTTTGGCAGTCATTGACGTCGCCCGGTTCGCGGCCGGCGGAGATCGGGGTTCCCGAGGCCGTCGGATCTTGATTCTCTTCTGGACCCGCGCTCGGCGTGCTCCGGGCGCGGGTTCTTTTTGCGCTCATCTGGACGTTGGGCGGTGGGCGATGCCCATTGTCAGATCCGGATGATTTTGAGCGCGGCGGCGTATCAAGAGGATGGGCGTCTCCTCTTTACGTGTGCGGCGCGGCGAGTCCGCGCAGCCGTTGCGGGAGTTGTGTTATGAGGAACGTCCTTATTCTGGCGGTGTTGGCGGGTTCGGCGTCGTGCGTGGCGGATGTCATCGACTTTGACCGCGTTTCGCCGGTGCGGATTGTGGGCAATGGCACGGGCAGTCACACAGATCGTGGCTTTGGGTTCACGCCGAGTTTCGGCAGCGCCAGCGGGTACATCATCGTCGGCAACTACCAGCCCGAGAACAACCCGCAGCACAACCAGGCCATGGTGAACAACGGCACACCGAATCTGGTGTGCGCCAATCACGTGGTCCTGAAGATCGCTGGGGTCGACGGGCGAGCGTTCAACCTTGCCCGCTTTGAGATCGGTGGCACCTTTAACCAGGAAGAAGTCCATCGCTGGTCGTGGGCGTCTGGGGTCACCATTGTCGGGCACCGGGCGGGCGGCGGACAGGACTACACGAAGTGGTATGAGCTCAACGACGACGGGCAGATCGATCACGCGATGAACACCGTGGTGCTCAACTGGACGGGCCTGAGTTCGGTTGAGTTCGTGCCGGAACGGAGCCTGATCGGCCTGGGGGCGAATGATTATGAGTTCACGATCGACACGGTTGAGGTCGAGTTCGTCGTTCCGTTCTGTGACGCGGACGTGAACTTCGATGGGTTTGTGAACGGCGATGATTACGACGCGTTTGCCGTCGCGTTTGATGCGGCGGTCGCGGCGGCGGACTTCAACGGGGACGGCTTTGTGAACGGTGATGACTACGACGCGTTTGCGATCGCGTTCGATGTGGGGTGCTGAGGAAGGCTAAACGCACTGGGCACTTGGCACTGGGAACGACCACGAAGCCACGAAGAGAAGACGCCCCCTGGCTGCACTTGATGCGAGAGGATGGGAGGGGCGGGTCCGGCTCGCGGGAGCCTGACCATTTTGGTGAGCTCTTTGTGAACCCCGAGTTCGGGCGCGTCGCCCGGACCGGGGCTTTTTCGTGCGCCGGGCGGGCGATCGCGATTCGATGAACCTGAAACCGCGTGTGCTAGACTGCGAAAGATGTTTCGCCCGCACGCGGCCGGGCCTGGTGTCGCCGCGCGGAGGCCGTGCCATGGACATCTGGAAGAAACTGTCGGGCGAGCTGATCGACATCGTGCAGTGGCTGGAGGACGCGCCGAGCGTTCTGGTTCATCGCTTCGAGCGGATGAACAACGAGATCAAGAACGGCGCGAAGCTGGTGGTGCGCGAAGGCCAGGCGGCGGTGTTCGTGAACGAGGGGCAACTGGCCGACGTCTTCAAGCCGGGCACCTACACGCTGACGACGCAGAACCTCCCGATCCTGGCGACGCTGAAGGGGTGGAAGTACGGGTTTGAGAGCCCGTTCAAGGCCGAGGTGTATTTCGTTCAGACCAAGCAGTTCACGGACCTCAAGTGGGGGACGATGAACCCGATCATGCGGCGTGACCCGGAATTCGGGCCGGTGCGGCTGCGGGCGTTCGGCACCTACGCGATGCGCGTGAGCGACCCGGGCGAGCTGATCAAGCAGGTGGTGGGCACGGCGGCCCGCTTCACCGAAGATGGGATCAACGAGCAGCTGCGCAATGTGATCGTGTCGCGGTTTACCGACACGCTGGGCGAGAGCAAGATTCCGATGCTGGACCTTGCGGGGAATCTGAGCGAGCTGGGCGAGTTTGTCGCGGGCGCGATCCGGCCGGAGTTCGGGACTTATGGGCTGGACCTGACGAAGCTCTTGATCGAGAACATTTCGCTCCCGCCGGAGGTTGAGGCGGCTTTGGACAAGCGGAGCAGCATGGGGCTGGTGGGGAACCTGCAGCAGTATGCGCAGTTCCAGGCCGCGAACGCGATGGAGGCGGCGGCGAAGAACCCGGGCTCGGCGGGCGACGGAGCGGGGATGGCGATGGGGTTTGTGATGGCACAGCAGATGGCGAGCGCGCTGAACGCAGGGGCGCAGGGCGGACACGCGGGCGGCGCGGGAACTCCGCCGCCGATTCCGGGGGCGGGGCTGTTCTTTGTGGCGGTGAACAACCAGCAGACCGGGCCGTTTGACATACAGACGTTGTCGCAGCAGGCGTCGAGTGGTCGGTTGACGCGTGAGACGCTGGTGTGGAAGCAGGGGATGGCGAGCTGGGCGGCGGCGGGGAGCGTGGCGGAGCTTGCGGGTGTGTTTGCGAGCGTGCCGCCGCCGATCCCGCCGAAGATGTGATGGGGAACAAACGGATCGTGAGACAGAAGAGACCCCTCGCTGGCGCCCGGGGCTCGCGTGAAGGAGTCGCGAAGTCGCGACCAGAAGACGCCCTCCCTGACGGTCGGGCTACTGATGGGAAGGCGAATGGCACCAGGCTGTGGGGAATAGGCGGCGACGTCTTGGTGTTTCGGGCATGAGTGAAGAGATTCGTTCCAATCCGCATGCGGAATCTCCGCCTATCCCGACGCCCAAGGGAGGCGATCGGGAGTTTCCGTGCTCGAGGTGCGGGGCGAAGCTGGTGTTCAAGCCGGGGACGGATTCGCTGCACTGCCAGTACTGCGGGCACGAGAACCCGATCGCGGGCGGGGGCGCGGATGCCGGCGCGAGCGAGAACGGCGTCGCGGCGAGCACCGAGGTCGTCGAAGAGATCGACTTTGAGCGAACGCTCGCGGAGCTTTCGGCGGGTGAGGGGGCGGCCGAGGCGCTGGTGGTGCACTGCGACTCCTGCGGCGCGACGCAGACGCTGGCGTCGAACGTGACGTCGCAGTCGTGCGCGTTCTGCGGCACGCCGATCGTGGCGCAGGCGGTGTCGGAGCGATTCCTCAAGCCGCGAAGCCTGCTCCCGTTCGAGGTCGACGCGGAGAAGGCGCGGTCGCTGTTCGCGGGGTGGTTGCGTTCGCGCTGGTTTGCGCCGGGGAAGCTGAAGGACTTTGCGAATCTCGATGGCGGGCTGTCGGGTGTGTATGTGCCGTACTGGACGTATGACTGCGCGACGACGTGCCGCTATACGGGCGAGCGGGGTGATGACTACTTTGAGACGCAGATGGTCCGTGCGACGGTGAACGGGAAGACGGTGATGCGCCCGCAGCAGGTGCGGAAGACGCGCTGGCGGCCCGTGTCGGGGGTGGTTCGGAACCGGTTTGATGACGTGCTGGTGCCGGCGAGCAAGACGCTGCCGCCCGCGCACCTCGAAAAGATCGCGGACTTCGACACGCGCGAGCTGGTGGTGTACGCGGACGAGTACCTGGCGGGGTTCCGGGCCGAGGCGTACAGCGTGGGGCTCAAGGAAGGATTCGCCGACGCGCAGGCGCGGATGCGTCCGACGATCGAGGCGACGATCCGCCAGGACATCGGCGGCGATCATCAGCGGATCGGGACGACGTACATCACGTATTCGGGCGTGACGTTCAAACACATCCTGGTGCCGGTGTGGGTGAGCGCGTATCGGTACGCGGGCAAGGCGTATCGGTTTCTGGTGAACGCGCGGACGGGCGAGTTGTCGGGCGACAGGCCGTACAGCGCGGCGAAGATTACGCTCCTGGTGCTAGGAGTTCTCGCGGCGATCGCGGTGATCGTGCTGGTTGCGAACTCGAGGTAGCAGAGAAGAGGAGATTCACCACAGAGGCGCAGAAGCACAGAGACGCACAGAGAGGCGAGCGGGGACGGGCCAAGCGGGGACAAAGAGTTCGGAACTGAAGCAGGTCCGGGGCACGAAGTGAAACGCACCGACCGCGAAGCGCTGTCGGTGGCACGAATTTGGGATGATCCTTTCGCGCCTCGGGCGTATCAAGAACGTGGCCAACAGGTTGGCCACGCCACCCGGAGAGGCCGCTAGTCGCGTTTGAGCACGCACCAGATGGTGCCGAAGGTGGCGTTGGGAGAGTCGATGAGGTTGGCGCCCTTGGCGTTGGTGAGGGCGGGGACGCCGCGTTCTTCGGGCTCGACCTGCTCGACGGAGAAGCCATGGCGCTGGCCGCGCAGGCGGAGGAAGCGTTCGGCCTCTTCATAGCCGAAGAACCATCGGTGGCGGTCGGGCGGCGGTTCGAGCGGCAGGCCGTAGTACTTGAGCCCGACGCCCTTGGTGCCCTCGTGCAGCGCCAGCAGCATGTTCCGCAGGGGATTGGGGAGCGCGATGATGACGTGCCCGCGCGATATCTCGCAGAGTCGATCGAAGACGTCGTGCAGGCGGTCGAGGTGCTCGAGCACGTCGGCGCAGAGGACCGTGTCGAACGAGCGTGCCTCGAAGGGGAGTTCCTGTCGGTCGAGGTTGACGACGACGTCGGCGGGCGGGCCCATGTCAACGCCGAGGTAGCGAGCGCCGGCGGGCAGGTGCTTGGCCAGGTGCTTCTGGTCGCAACCGATGTCGAGCACGTGCCCGGCGAGGATGGCCCGGTACTTGTCGGCGATCCACGCGGCCTTGGTCGGGCGATCGGTGTAGGTGCGCGTGGTCTGGTACTTCACTCGTGCCTCCCCGGCGGCCGCGCGACGACAACCGCGCCGGGGTTGATATCGGCGAGCCGCGGAGCGGCGGATGAGAACGGTGCGGCGACGGGCGGGCGCGGAGGGACTACTTCGACAGCGTGCCGTGGACCGACAAGCGGGCCGTCTTCTCCGTGTCGCACAGGGGCTTGTTGGAGTTGGTGAGCAGGTCGGCGAGGGTTGTGTTGCCGAAGATATCGATGACTGCGGCGGCGGCCATGTCGGCGCGCCGGTGCAGCGGGCACAGATTCGGCCCGTGGTTCTGCAGCCCGAGCGGGCAGCTCGTGATCCGCTCCACCGGGCTCACCGAGTTGATGACCTGCAGGAGCGTCGTTTCCTTGGGGTCCTTCGAGAGCTTGTACCCGCCGCCCACGCCGCGACGCCCCTCGATGAGCCCCGCGTTGGCCAGCGTCTGGAGCACTTTCGAGAGGTAGTTGCTGGGGACTTTGGTCTCGCGGGCAAGCACGTTCGTCGACACCAGCACGTTCGGCCGCAGGGCCAGGCAGCTCATCGCCCGCAGCGCATACTCGGCGGTCTGTGAATACATGTGGCACTCCGAGAATCGCCCGACACCCGAAATCGCCGCGTCCGCCTCCCGCGACGGGAAGCAAACCAGCAGGTCAAGTATTGGCAGGCTCTCGGCGCGAAATCAGGACTCGACAGTCATCTTTGCGGGGTGGTCCGCGGGCTCGGCACCAGCAGCAGTCGAAGGCTGTTGGCGACCACCAGGATCGTCCCACCTTCGTGCGCCAGCACGCCGATCGAGAGCGGCACGCCGCGCCCCAAGAGCGAGCCCACCAGCGTCGCGATCGACATCAGCACGATCACGCCGAGCGCAAACACGAGGTTGGCCTTGACGATCGTGCGCGTCCGGCGCGCGAGCTCAACACCCCAGGGCACGACCGACAGGTGTTCGGCCAGAAGCACGACATCGGACGATTCGAGGGCGGCGTCGGAGCCGATCGCGCCCATACCGATCGCCAGGTCCGCCGCCGCCAGCGCGGGCGCGTCGTTCACGCCGTCGCCCATGAGCGCCACGCCCGGGTACTTCATGCCCGCGTGCTTTCGTTCGTCGCGCATTCGTCGCACGATCTCGACTTTGTTCTCGGGAAGGAGCTCGGCATCGACCTGGTCGATGCCCAAGGCCGCCGCGACGCGCTCGGCGGTGCGCCGGTTGTCGCCGGTGAGCATCCGGGCCGGACGCACGCCCAGTTCGTGGAGTTGCTTGGTGATCTCGTGGGCGCCCGGGCGCGGCGGATCGGCCATGAGGATGACGGCGGCCTCGCCGCCCGCGGGCAGGTCGGGAGACTCGTGGGCCGCCACGATGGCGACGTGCCCGCGTCCCTGGGCCTGTTCGAGCAGCTCACGCACCCGGGCCCGCAGGCAGATGGGGATGAGTTCCTCGGCGAACGGGTAAGAGCCCAGGCGCACGCGGGCCGCGCCCATCGCGCCCGAGATGCCCTTGCCGGTGATGTGCCCGAGTTCGCCGATGGTGGCGGGCGAGGCGCCTCGCTTGCTGGCGGCGTCGCGCACGGCGGCGGCGATCGGGTGCGTCGAGTCCGCCTCCAGCCCCGCCGCGATCGACAGCAGGCGCGCCGGGTCGGACCACGCCACGGGCTGGATCTCGTACACCTGCGGCCTGCCCATGGTGAGCGTGCCGGTCTTGTCGAAGCAGATCGCGCCGATCGTCGACAGGCGCTCGATCGCCTGGCCCCCCTTGAAGAGCAGGCCGGCCCGGGCGGCGCGGGCGATGGCGGCGAGCGTCGCCGTCGGCGTGGCGATCACCAGCGCGCACGGCGAAGCGACGATCAGCAGCGTGATCGAGGTGTAGAGCGCGTCGGACCACGCCCGCCCCAGCGCCAGCCACCACACCATCAGCACCGCGAAGCTGATTCCCATCACGCCCAGGGCGTAGGGCTCGCTCACGCGGTCGATGATGCGCTGCACGGGCTCGCGCTGCTCGGCGGCCTGGGTCACCAGGTTCAAAATCTTCTGCAGGCTTGACTCGCGCACCGGGCGGAGCACCCGCGCCTCGACCGGCGCGTCGGTGTTGATCGTGCCCGCGTAGAGCTCGTCCCCCTCTTCGACGCCGCGGGGCATGGACTCGCCGGTGATCGCGGACTGGTCGAACGAGGTTGCGCCGCTGGTGACCACCGCGTCGGTCGGCACCCGCTCGCCGGGCCGGACCTTGATGACCTCGCCGGGGACGAGCGAATCCGGGTCGGCCTCGACCCATTGACCCTCGCGCCGGACGATCGCGTCAACGGGCATGAGCTTGTTGAGCGCCTCGACCTCGCGCTTGGTGCGCTGCATCGCGAGTTCTTCCAGCGCGCCCGCGAGCGTGAACAGGAAGAGGAGCAGCGCGCCCTCCTCCGGGTGCCCGATGTACGCCGCCAGCCCCGCGCCCACGATCATCAGCACGTCGATATCGATGCGCCACTGGGCGACGGCCTGCCACGCGGCCCGCAGGCCGTAGACCATGCCGACGCTCAGGCTCACCCACACCAGCCACTCCGCGTCCTCCCGCTTCAGCAGCGTGTGGAAGACGGCGCCCGCGAGCAGGAACGCGCCCGCGACGATGGCGCCGGCCAGCTCTCCCTTGGGCGACACGAGAAAACCAAGGAGCGAGCCGCCCGAACGCGGCGACGCCTCGTGCGTGGCGCGAACGGGATGGGGCGTGCCGGCCTGCGACATGCGTGATCGTAGAGATCGGGCGGGCGACGCGGGCGAATGAACTCCAAGTTAGACGGAGTCTCAATACGCACGCACACCGGCGCGGATCGCGCCATGTTCTGGAGGCGGGTCGGTAAGCAGTGTTCAAGCGCGGCCTATCGCAGGTGCAAGAACGACAGGTGCAGCTCGCAGTGGCGGAGATTCAGCCCCTTCCATTCCTCGTGCGACATCGGCCCAAAGAGCGGGCTGGGACGCGTCGGCGCCTCGCGATCAAGCCTCTCGATGGCGGCCCGGAGTCTCGCCTCCGCGACCTCGGCGGGAGATTCCTCGAAGCCAACCGTGCCGCCCTTCACGCGCGGAATCTTCACGCCCGCGGGCATCGTGCCAAAGCACATCTTGCGGCGCATGAACTTCATGACAACTCGCACCAGCGCCGGCGGGCTTGCGAGCTCGGGCGGATACCCGGTGAACGGATACTCCATGAACGCCGCCAGGTGGTTGAACACCTGGGCCGCGGACCAATTGCCGACGGCGCGGAGCGTGCCGCCCGCGCTGGCGGCGTGGAGCGCGTCGAGGTCGCGCGTCACCGCGGCGAAATCGCCGAACCGGAGCGCCCTGCGGTCCGTGCTCTTGCCCGTGTCGATCGTGCCCATGCGCCCAGTGTACCGCGCCGCAATCCCGCGCTCGGCGCGCCGCCGGGAAACAATCACGGGAGTTTGTAGCTCTCGCGGTCGAGCCGCTCCATGTACCGCGACGGGTCGGGCGTGGGCCCGAAGCCGAACTGGCCGTACAGCCCGTGGGCATCGCGGGTCATGAGACAGAACCGGCGCAGGCCCCGGAGCTCGGGGTGGTCCAGGACGGCCCGCATGAGCCGTTTCGAGGCGCCGCGCCCGCGGTGCGATTCGAGCACGAACACGTCGCACAGGTACGCGTAGGTGGCCCGGTCGGTCACCACGCGGGCAAAGCCCACCTGCGACGCCTTGGCCGGATCGGACACGCGCGGCCGTGCGCGGTCGTACACCCCAAAGTTCAGCGAGTTGCGGATGGCCCGCTCCAGCCGCTCTCGCGCGATCCCCGGCGACCAATAGCTCGCCGACAAAAAGCTGTGAATGACGTCGAGGTCCAGCAGCGAATCATCGGTAGAGACCACCAGCGTGTCCGGCGGGTCGGGCGTGATTGGCGTATTCGACATGGGCTCAGACCTCCCGGGCGGCCTGGAACCGCGGCGCGTCCGCCGATGGGTCTTGCGTGGCGCCCCCAATACACCCGCAGCAAGTCGAGGCTCAGAACATCATCAATACGAGCGGCCGGCCTCGGTCTCCACCGACTGGATCGTCGTGTCGGCGGTGGTCGTCGGCATCTCCGGGCCCGGGCGCACGTCGAGGTCGACGCGACGGCATCCGGCGTCGGGCACCGCCATCACGTTCGACAGCGTGCCGTACTTCTGCCCCAGCGGCATCTCCTGCCAGCGCATGGCGGCGGGGGTGTAGGCGTTGTCGCGGTACTGGTCCTCATAGAAGCGAACTACCAGCTGCCGCCCCGCGGGGATCTCATACATCCAGAAGCGCTCGCCGGTGCGGGTGTCGACGATGGTGATCGTCTTGGGCTCGTGGGGCAGGCTGTGGTAGGTATACGCGTCGTTGGAAAAGCCCGAGCCGCCGGGCGTGTAGGTGGCGCACCCCGCCAGCGACAGCAACGCCGCGGCCAGGGCGACACAGGAAGAGTGTGCGAGAACGCGACGACGGTCGAGGTTCAACATCGAGGGCTCCGAAACGCCGCCCGGGCCGGGCGGGGGACTGACTGTATCGACCAAGCCCGCCGGGGGTCGATAGCGCCGGCGGACGGATCGGCACGGATGTTCGGCGTCTTGTTGGACACGGGCCAAAGCACTCGGGCATGACCGCGGGGCGAGCGGGGTTACACTGGCATCATGAGCCCAAGCGAACCTACGCCCGCCACCGCCGCGGGTTCTGCGAGTTGCACGCCCGATTTCCGCGTGGGCCTTGGGTATGACATCCACCGCGCGGGAAACCCGCTGCAGGGCGCTCGCCCGATGATGCTGGGGGGCGTGCGGATTCCGGGCGGGCCGCCGCTGGTCGCCCATTCCGATGGCGACGCGCTGTGCCACGCCGTCACCGACGCGATTCTTGGGGCGCTGGCCCTGCCCGACATCGGGCAGCTCTTCCCCGACACCGACCCGGCGTATCGCGGCACCGACTCCGGGACGTTCCTCCGGGCGGCGGTCGCCAAGGCCGCGGCCATGGGGTTCGGCGTCGTGAACGTTGACGCGACGGTGATCCTGGAGCGTCCGCGGCTGTCGCCGATCAAGGAAGAAATCCGCGCGAGCCTGGCGTCGATGCTGGGGGTTGACGCGACGCGCGTGAACGTGAAGGGCAAGACGCACGAAACCCTCGACGCCCTTGGGCGTGGCGAAGGGGTTGAGGTTCACGCGGTTGTGTTGCTGCGGCGGGGCTAGACGCCAAAGGGCGCGGCCAACGCCCCCGCACACGCCCCGCCGTTCAGTCGCTCTGTTCGTGCTTGCTGAACAGCCCTTCGACATAACGCATCAGGTGCCCGAGGCATTCCACGCCGACGTCGGGCGAGTTTGCGGCCTTGGCGAGCACGAACGCGCCCTGAAACGCAGACTGAATACACAAGGCCAGGCTCTCGGCGCTCCACGGCGCGTCGGGCACATACATCGCCTTGGCGGCGGCGATGTCCCGGGCAACCCACGCCGCGTGCTCGACGATGTGCTTGTCGCACGCGACACGGATCGCCGGGTGCGTCTCAAACGCCTCCTGCACCAGCGTGCCCAGCAGGCATGTGCAGCCAGAGAGTTCGCCGCGCAGGAGGTTCCCCCGGAACTCGATGTAACCGAGCACGCGGTCGAGCGGGTCCGACGCCTGGCTGAATGATGCCGTGGCATAGACGCCCGCCGTCTGCGACGCGAAGTGGTCCACCGCCGCGAGGGCCAGGTCTTCCTTGGTCTTGAAGTGATGAAAGAACGCGCCCTTGGTGACGCCCGCGGCCTTGCACAGCTCGTCAACCGAGGTCCCCGCGTAACCCTTGGCGCGAATTACATGGACCGCCGCTCGAAGCAGGCGAGTCTTGGCGTCGGCAAGAGTTGGTGAATTATGATCCATGACAAACCGGTTGGTACGTCAAACCATACCGACCGAATGGTTCATTGTCAATTCATGCACCATAATGGGGGGCGCTGGCACAACGCGGCGCGGGCCGCCGTGAATCGGATGCTCGGTGTGGCGGGCGAACCGTGACCTGGGCGTTGGCGTGGTAGTCTGAACACGACCCCAACCGAAGGGACCCTGCATGGCGGATCAATCCCGGGCCGCGATGGTGTACGACGCCAAGAAGAAGTCGCTCTTGATCGCGTATTTGTTGTGGTGGTTCCTCGGCTCACTGGGAATCCACCGCATGTACGCCGGGCGGATGGCCAGCGGCCTGGTGATGCTGGTGCTGTTTGTGGTCTCGCTTGTACTGACGTTTGTCGCGGTGGGGGTCTTGGGCCTCCTGGTCATCGGCGCATGGTGGCTGGTCGACGCGATCCTGCTCCCGGGCATGATCGAGAGCTACAACCTGCGACTGATCGATCGCGTGTCGTAGCGGCGACGGCAGCAAGACGCGACGCTTGTCCGTTTCGCGCGGGGCTCGTCAGCACCCGGCCTCGAAGTCCTCCGCGAAGGCGTCGTAGTCGTCGCCGTTGACGAATCCATCGTCGTTGTAGTCGGCGGCGGCGCTGCCGATGTCAAAGGCGTCGGTGACGAGGTCGTAGTCGTCGCCGTTGACGAAGCCGTCGTTGTTGAGGTCGGGCGGGCAGGGCGGGCGGGTGTTGAGGGCGGCCAGGCCGAATTGCGCGCCGAAAAGGCCGCCGGTCGAACCGACGCTGGTGGCGACGCCCGTGGTCTTGTTGACGCGGAGCAACTGCTCGTTGGCGGCGTTGATGGTGTAGTAGCTGTTGTCAACGTCGCGATAGGCCAGGCCGTTGCAATCGGTGATGCTGGCGCCGAGCGTGCCGACGACGGTGCGAACGCCGGTGGAGGTGTTGATGCGGACGAGCTGCGTGCCGCTGGTCTGGTCGTTGAGTCCGACGAGTTGCTCGCTGGTGGTGTCCCATTCGAGGCCGCCGACGTTGCCGCCTTGAGCGGCGCCGAGGTTGGCGGCGACAAGGGTGGACATGTTGATGGTCATGAGCTGGCCGGTGCCGGCGGAATAGGCGTACATGACGCCGGTGCGCGGGTTGTAGCCCAGGGCGTTGATGGTGAGCGAAGTGCCGGTGACGGTGCCCTTGAGCGTGACGGCGGCGGTGGCGGCGTTGATCGAGTAGAGCCTGCGGCTCGTATCGATCGCGTACAGCACGCCGAGGTTCCAGTCGGAGGTAAGCCCCTGGAACTGGGCGGCCTTTTCGCCGCGTTTGGCGAAGTTGCCGGTTGTGGTGTTCAGAGTGCCGAAGTTATTGGCGAGGTCGCCGGCGACAAAGAGGTTCCCGGTGGGCGTGCCCTTGCCGGACTTGCAGATGCCGGTGGGGTTGTTGAGGGCGTTCTGGAGGCTGGCGAGCTGGACCGCGGTGCCGTTATTAGCGCCGCCGGAGGACGAGCAGCCGGCGTGGGTGTGAACGCCGATGGCAAAGCCGGTGGTGTCGTTGAGGACGCAGGACCCGGAGTTTCCGCCGGTTGTGTCGACGGCGTATTGCACGTTGGTGCCGACCAGCGCGGTGTATGAACCGGTGTGCGTCTTCTGCACCTGATTCCAGGTGGGAGAGACGGGCGAAGAGACCGTGCCGTAGCCCGTGATGCGGATGGTGTGCCCGCTGGGCGCGCCGGCGTTTCCGAGGACGTGGCGCAGGCCGTAGGACTGGAAAGGGGTGAAGCCGGTGTTGGAGTTGGCGGAGACGCCGAAGTAGCCCCAGTCGTTACCGATGCCGCCGTTGACGCCCTGAACGCTGGTGGCTTCGACCGTGTACTGGTGCTCGGGCGGGGGGTTCACCAAGCCGCCGCTCGCGGTGGAGAGCGGAACCTTGAACTGCATGACGTGCCCACCCGATGTGCCGCAGTGCCCGGCGGTCATGAACATGGAGTTCAGGTCGTTGATGACCCAGGAGCTGCAGCCGACCGAGTGGCGCGCGTTGCGGTCGTCAAAGCTGAGCACGCGGTTGTCGACCGTGCCGCAGATGCTCCGCTGGTCCGGCCCGTCTTCGCCGACGGTGACCTTGGTCATCACGACGCGGCTGGGCCCGGTGCCCGGGGCCGCGAACAGCTCGACGAGCACGGCCTCGCCGTTCATAAACGCGGAGGTCAGGCGCCACTGGCCCGCGGTCTCGGCGTTGAGCCATTGCACCCCGCCGTCAAGCAGCGAGGTGATCTTGAGGCGCGACGCATTCTCGTTGGCGGGGTCGCCCGAGAGCGAAAGCGACTCGAACGCCAGGCGCAGCCACGGGGCGTTCTTGGACTCAACGATCGTGCCCCAGACCGCCTGGAGGCCCTCGCCGTCGGCGGGCGCCTCGACCAGGCCGGAATCGATCGAGAGAACCTCCTCGTGGCTGGGGGGCGTGGGGAGCGCGGGCGAATCGACCCAGCGATGGCCCGCGACCTGGGCCGACGCGGTGTTGATGCCGACCAACAACCCACACACCGCGACGAGGGTCGCGATCGTGACGCTCTTGCCATTGTTCATGCCGCACTCCCTTGAATCAGCCCACGAACCGCGCAATGTACCACGAAGCCGGGCGCGATTCGAGCCGAATCTTCGGTGGTTTTCGGACGAGGGGATGAGCTCCCGATCACGCCCTCGGGCTCGCACCCTTTCGCCCTCGCCGGCCGGTGACAACGCCCGCTTTCGAGAGGTGGGCCACCCGAGACCCGAAAGCCGCGCTACGCAAGCTCGCGCCCGAGCCACGCGATCAGCCGCTCGATCTCGGCGGGGCTGGTGTAGTGAACCATGCTGACGCGGACCACGCCGTCGTCGGGCTCTAGCCCGATCGACTCGACGAGTCGCTTGGAATAGAAGTGCCCGTAGCGGATCGCCAGGCCGTCGCGGTTCGCTCGCGTCGCCAGCTCGCGCGATGATCGCCCGGGCACGACGAAGCTGATCGTCGGCACGCGCGACGAATCCGCGTGCGTCGGCCCGATGATCTCAATGTCCCGGCGCGATCGCAGCCAGTCGAGCAGCCTCGACTGCGTCGCAAGTTCCAGTTTCTCCATCACGCCGAACGCTCGTTCGACGACGGCGCGGTCGCGCGTGTGCGTGCCGGCGTCGCGCGCAGGCGGGCTCGCCTCGCCCGCCAGAAAGCAGAGATACTCCCACAGCCCGTTGATCGCGGCGCAGGACTCGTGGTTCACGCCACCCAGCTCAAACTTGTACGGCACGCGCTCGCGCGGGATGAAATAGTGGTTCGGGCCTTCGAGTTCGGCGAAGGCCCGGTGCGTGCCGAAGAGTGCCGCCCCGTGCGGGCCGTAGACCTTGTAGGTTGAGTACACATACCAATCGACGCCCAGTCGCTGCACGTCGGGCGCGCGGTGCGGCACGTAGGCCACGCCGTCGCACACAACCTTGGCGCCGACGGAGTGTGCGAGCGCTGCGACCTCCGCGGCGTCGACGACCTCGCCCAGGATGTTCGAGACGTGCGGGAACTTGACCAGCCGCGTGCGCTCGCTGAGCAGTGGACGGAGTGATCGCGGGAGGATGCGCCAGGCGTGGCCCTGATCGGGGTTGCGCTCGGCTCGCCATTCGCGCACCACCCAGCCTCGCTCGGCGAGTTTCATCCACGCGCCGATATTGGCCTCGTGCCCCGCGGTGCAGACCACGATCTCGTTCCGATCGGGGCGCGGCGCTTGCGCGTAGCACGACGCGAGCAGGTGGCAGAGCGCGGTGGTCGATTGCGCAAGTACGACCTCGCCTGTGCCGCCCGCGTTGAGCAGGAGCTTGACCAGGTCGTGGGCGCCCGCGACGTTTTCCGCCGCGGCCAGGGACTCGGGGTAATCGCCGCCAAGCTGCACATAGTTCTCGGCCATGTACCGCGTCATGGCGTCGAGGACGCAGCGCGGCAGGTGCGAGCCGCCGGCGTTATCGAGAAACGCGGTCGGGCGCGAGAGCGCCGGAAACTGGGCGCGTATCTGTTCGAGCGATGGCGTGCGCGGGCCGGGCGAGTTCATGCAGGACTGTATCGCCGGGCGCACAGAAACACCCCGGCAAGCTGCCACGGCCTGTGGCGTTCGTCGACCGACCCGGACCTTCCTCGCGGGCTCGCCCGATTCGGCGTCCCCGGCCACGCGGTTCGACCGGCGAGAGCTACTTGATCGCGCCCACGAACTTCAGTCCCGCCTCGAACTGCGCCCAACGCTGCTCGAGCGTGCCGGTATAGCCCAGCGACACGCGCACGAGCCCCGGCGCGATCCCCGCGGCCCGCAGGTCCTCGTCGCTCATCTCGCTCGACGTCGAGCTCGCCGAGCACGACATCAGCGTGTCAAAGTACCCGAGGCTGACGGCCAGGAACCCGAACCGCTGCTCGTTCTGCAGATACTCCATGAAGCGGAACGCCCGCTCCTTGGTGCCAAGGTCGATGGCGAGCAACCCGCCGAACCCGAAGCCCTCGTTGAGCATCGACCCCAGCAATTTGTGCTGCGGATGATCGGGCAGGCCGGGGTACGACACGGGAACGCCGAGCCCGCTCAATCGCTCCGCAAAGAACTGGGCCCGCCGCCCGTGTTCCTTGACGCGCAGGGGCAAGTGCGGCAGGCGCAGTGAGAGCTCGAACGCCACGCGCGGGTCCATCGTCGGCCCCAGCAGCATGAGCGCGCCGGTGTGCGTGTCCATCAGGCTCGATATGAACGCCTTGGTGCCGCACACCGCGCCCGCGATGATGTCCGACCCGCCGCCCATGAACTTGGTCATCGAGTGAACCACAACGTCGGCGCCGAGCATGCAGGGCGAAACCATCATGGGCGTGAACGTATTGTCAACGACGAGCGACGCGCCCGCGGCGTGGGCGATCTTCGCCAGCTCGCGCAGGTCTGCCACCACCATCGTCGGGTTGGCGACCGTCTCACAATACACCACCTTCGTCCGCGGCGTAATGGCTCGCCGGACCGCGTCAAGATCGGCGATGTTCAGAAACGTCGTCGACACGCCGGCCTTGACGGGCAGAAACTCCTTGAGCAGCGCGAACGTGCCGCCGTAGATCGTGTCCGACGCGACGACGTGGTCGCCCGGGCCGCAATGCTGCATGATCGCGCCCGAGATCGCGCTCATGCCGCTGGCGGTGCAGTACGCGGCCTCGGCGCCCTCAATCGCGGCGACGTAACGCCCCAGCACATAGACCGTGGGGTTGAAGTGTCGCCCGTAGAGATAGCAACCCTCGGCGGATTTCTGCTGATCCTCCGGGCCACGCAGGCCCTGGAAGATGTCGGGCATGGTGGCGGCGTTGAGCACGGTGAACGTGGTCGAGGCCTCGATGGACATGTTGACGCCGCCGTGCTCGCCGAACTCGTGACGAACCCTGGCCAGCGACTCGATGGGGTTGAATGACATGGTGCCTCCCGGTCGCGCCACTGTAGTCGGCGCTGGCTCGCGCCGGGACATCCTCCCCGGGACCGGCGCCACGAAAATTCGCGCGCGATTCTCCCGGCGCTTATACTTCTCTCTATGAACCCCGCGATGTTACTCGCGCTCACCGCGTTCCTCGCCGAACCCCCAAAGCACCCCGTCATCACCGAGGTGCTCTACGCGGTCCCCACGGCCGAGGGCGACGCCAACGCCGACGGCACGCGCGACGCGGTGGGGGATGAGTTCGTCGAAATCGCCAACACCACCGACGCGCCCATCCAGCTCCGCGGCTACCGCCTCAGCGATCGCAACGACGCCTCGCCCGATCGCAAGGGCGGCTGGAGCTTCGTGTTCCCCGAACTCGAACTCAAGCCCGGCGAGGTCGCGGTCGTGTTCAACGGGCACGGCGCCAAGTGGTCCGGGCCGGTCGGCGACACCAGCCGCGCGCCCGAGGGCCGGAACGAGAAGTTCCATCGCGCGTGGGTCTTCACGTCGCGCAACGACTCGGACCGCGTCGGCTTCAACAACACCGGTGATTGGGTGATGCTGTCAAGCCCCGACAACAAGCCCCTGGAGTGCGTGCTGTGGGGCAACGCCGAGAAGGGCGAGCCCAAGGCCGTCGCGCCCAAGCTCTCCAAGATCACCGAGCAGGTGCGGGACGCGTCGGTGCAGCGGCGCGCCGCAAGCGAGGACTTCGTGTCGCACCGCAAGCTGGCCCCGCCGCGGGACAAGCCGGCGCGGGGAGAGCCGGTGGCCAAGGAAGTGTCGGTGCCGTTCTCGCCGGGGTATTTCGAATCGAGCGGCGGCGCGACGCCCGCGGATGTCTCGCGCCCGGGGACAACAACGGACCCCAAACCCGAGTCCACGCCGGCCGAAAAGCCCCGCGACCCCAAGCCAAGCGACGCCAAGCCCAAACCCAAGGGCGGCTGATCGTCCCCAAGACTCGGAGGCGGGCGGGCGGCTTGGCCGACACCGACGCCGCCACCTACGATGGCTCCTCTCGGAGACCGACATGGCCTGGATCACCAAAAACTCGGGCGGGATGAAGATCGAGACGCGCCAGGAGCCCTACCTGACGCCCGCGATGAAGGACTCGCTCACGCGCACCATCCTGCCTCGCTACGAGGACAAAAAGGGCGCCCTCCTCCCGACGCTCCACACCATCCAGCACGAATACGGCTGGGTCCCGCACCAGGCGATGATGGAGATCGCGGCGTTCCTCAACATCGCGCCGGCCGAGGTCCTCGACACCGCCAGCTTCTACGAGGAATACTGGCTCAAGCCCAAGGGCCGGCACACCATCGCCGTCTGTCGCTCGCTGGCCTGCGAGTTCTGCGGGCAGCCGGAGCTCACCGACGCCATCAAGAAGAAGCTCGGGATCGATGTTGGCGAGACAACCGACGACGGCGAGTTCACGCTGGTCGAGGTCGAGTGCCTCGGCTCGTGCGATTCAGCCCCGGTGGCGCTCATCGACGAAAACCTGCACGAATGGCTGAAGCCCGCCGAGTTCCTGAACAAGATCGACGAGGCGCGAAAACACCCCGGGCACCACTAGCGCGCCCCCGCCGGCGGCCGTCGCGGATACCCACAACCCCGGGCGCGATCCGGCGCGAGTCGCGTCGGTGTGCGCCGCCCTTCTGGCGATCGAGCGGCCATGCCCGAACTCCCCGAGGTTGAATCGACCAGGCGATCGCTCCTCCCGCTCCTCGGCGGGCGCGTCGTCTCCGTCGAGCTTCGACGCGCCGACATCGTTCAGGGCCCGCGCTCGCCGTCGGCCTTGCTCGCCGGGTCGTTGATCCTCGCGCTCCACCGGCGCGGCAAGCAATTGGCGATCGAGGGCGAGCACGGTGTGGTGCTGGTTCATCTCGGCATGACCGGGCAACTTGAACTCTCCGCCACGCCGCCCGCGCCCGACCGACACACCCACGCGGTCTGGTCGCTGGTGTTGCCAGGCCCAAGGGCCTCCCCACGACAGACGCTCTGGTTCCGCGATCCGCGACGCTTCGGCGGGCTGTGGACGTTCGGGTCGATGGTCGAAGTTCACATGCGCTGGAGCAAACTCGGCCCCGATGCCCTCACCATCTCCGGGCCGGAACTTGCCGAGGCTCTCGACGGTGGCAGCCGTGCGATCAAGGCCGCCTTGCTCGATCAGGCCACGCTCGCGGGGGTCGGCAATATCTACGCCGACGAAGCCCTGTTCCGAGCGGGAATCAGGCCGGGTAAGACCGCGGCCCGGCTGGCGCGCGAGCAATCCGAGCGCCTCGCCGCCGCCATCCGCGAAGTACTCTCGGAGTCGATCCAATCCGGCGGCTCAACCCTGCGGGACTATCGCGACGGCACCGGAAAGGCCGGGGACTTCCAGTCGCGCCACCGCGTCTACGGGAGGGGCGGCGAACCCTGCACCGCCTGCGGCACGAAACTGACCCAGACGACGCTCGCCCAACGCACCACGGTCTACTGCCGTCGCTGCCAGCATTGAACCGGCCGCCGGCCAAGAGCATCCAATACCCACAGTTTTGCACAATTCACGGGTCGTGGCACATTGTGGGTTATCACAGGTCACCAAAGACTCGTGCTTCAGAGGTCTCTTCTGAAAGATGAGAGAGAACTCTTCATCGTCATAGAAGTAAGCCCTGTCGTGGTGTGGAAAACACGCGAAACTCGTCGTAACTCGCAGCACAGTAGTGAGTTCTGGCGCATCGCCCCCCGCACAAGCTGTCGCTAGCCTGGCGATCGAACGCGGGGGCGCATGACGCCGGAGACAACGCGGGCTCTCGACAGGTTGACACAGGTGCCGTGGCCGTCCGACGTAGCGCGCCGGAGCCAAGGTTTCCACAGGCCTTACACACACGATGCCGACAGCGCCAAACCCGGGGGAACCCCGGCGCTGGCTAGTCCGCCCCCGGCTTGAGGGAAGACTCAAACCCGTTCACCACGCCGTCGAACTCCGTGTCGGCCAGGCGGCGGGTGTCGATGATCTTGACGGCGTGCATGACGGTGGTATGGTCGCGCCCGCCGAAATAGCCGCCGATTTCCTCCAGCGAGAGGCGCGTGAGACGCCGGGCCAGGTACATGCAGACCTGACGCGGCAGGGCGACCGACCGCTGGCGGCGTTTGGACTGCAGGTCCGTCACCTTGACGTGATAAAAGTCGGTGACGGCGTCGATGATGGTGTGGATGGAAATCGCCGACGGCGGCGCGCCGGTCTGGTCGCCAAGGGCGATCCGCGCCAGCGCCAGGTCGATCGGACGGGCATCCAGCGAGGCGCGGATCTGCAGCGTCGTGATCGCGCCCTCCAGCTCGCGGATGTTGGCGTCGAGGCGCTCGGCGACGTAGCACGCGACGTCGTCCGGGAGATCGAGGCCGCGCAGGCGGGCCTTCGACTTCAGGATTTCGACCCGGGTCTCGTAGCAGGGTGGTTCGACCTTGACGACCAGCCCCCACTTGAAGCGGCTGACAAGGCGCTGCTCGAGGTCGGGGATCTCGTTGGGGGATGCATCGGACGAGAGCACGATCTGCTTGCCGGACTGGTAGAGGGTGTTGAACGTGTGAAAGAACTCCTCCTGGGTGCGGTCGCGCTTGGCCAGGAAGTGGATGTCGTCGACGATGAGGACATCGACGTCGCGAAAGCAGTGGCGGAAGTTGGCCATCTGTCCGCCCTGCACGGCCTCCATGAACTGGGTCATGAAGCTCTCGCAGGAGATGTAATAGAGCTGGGCGTCCTTGCGGGTTTCGAGGATGCGGAGGCAGATCGCCTGGAGCAGGTGGGTTTTTCCGAGGCCCACCCCGCCATGGATGAAGAGCGGGTTGTAGGACTTGGCCGGGTTGTCGCCGACGGCGACCGAGGCGGCATGGGCCAGGCGGTTCTCCGGCCCCACCACAAAGTTCTCGAACGCGTAGTCGGGGTTGATGACCAGCGCATCGCGCCGAACCACGCTGGAGACGGGCCCGAGTGTGGGCCCGGGCGCGGGCTCCATGCCGGCACCGGGCGTGCCAAACCCCGGGGACGATTCCTGAACCCGAGCAGGGGGCCGGTCCTGTGGGTGATCCTGTGAGTGGTCCGGCACATGGACACCCGGCCCTGGGTGGTCGGCACGGAGAGGCGTGTGCTCGAGCGATCGCGCGCCCGGGCCGGGCCCGTTCACGTCGCTTGGGGTGACAGCGCGTTCCGCGTCGCGGCGCGGTCCCGGGCCAGGGCCCGGCCTTGGTTCGCGCGCGGGCGGGGCACGCCGCGGGTCGCGCGCCGGGATCTCAGGGGCGTCGTCCCCGGGCCCGATGAAGCGCACGGCCAGGAGGCGGCCCGAGGCGGTCCGGGCCGCGTCGTTGAACGAGTCCGCGCAGTACCGCCGGAGATAGTCGCGGTGAACCGGCGAGTGAACGCGGACCACCAGCGCGCCCGACGCCACACCCACCGGGTCGAGGTCGGCGAACCACTGGCGGCACATGGAAGGATTGGTCGCGCGCAGGTGCGACAGCATTCCTTCCCAGAGCTTGCGATCGGGGTCGGTCATGGACGATCGCTCCCCGGCTCAGGCTCGGCGACGAAGAAAAAGACGCACGAGCGGCGCCGGGCCGACGCCGGCGGGCCGACCGTCGATGAAAACAAGACCCGCGCCCGTCCGCGAGCGCGCGACACCGCACGAGATTTCGAGATATCCGCGCATAGGGCCCACCCCTTGGCGAAGAAGCATTCACCCACCCACGCCCGGCACGGAACGCCCACCGCCCCACGCCGTCGTCACAACCCGACCGATCGTCGGAAGGTACCCCCAAGCGCCGACCCAGTCAACCGGCGTCGGCTCATTCCTCGTCGTCGGGCGCCGGCGGCTCGGGCGCGGGCGTGCGGGCCGCCAGCTTGGCCTCCAGCGCCCGGGCCTCGGCCTCCTGCTGCTCGTAGCGCGTCCGCTGGGTGCGGAAGTCCATCATGAACAGCACCTTCTTTTCGAGTTCCTCGCCGACCGCCTGCGCCAGGCGCTTGCGGGCGTAGCCAAGGTCGGTGCGCCGGGAGACATGAACGATGATGAGGTTCTGGCACTCCAGCACGCGGATCCACTCCGCGATGTCGTCCACGTGCATGTGCATCCCGACCTTGGCCCGGTCCTTGTGGTCGGGCTCGAAGAACGTGCACTCGCAGATCACGATCTGGGCCTTTCGGACGTCCTCGCGGATGAGGTGGGGCCCGGGCTGGGTGTCGCCCAGGTACGCGATCAGCGGGATCTCCAGCGTGCGCGTGATCTCGACCCCGCGCTCTTTCAACTCGCG
Source organism: Phycisphaerae bacterium (assembly GCA_016793195.1). Lineage (GTDB taxonomy): Bacteria > Planctomycetota > Phycisphaerae > Phycisphaerales > UBA1924 > JABWBC01. Next base: position 5,004 of record JAEUJA010000024.1, on the reverse strand, counting down.
CAGCTTTTCCTGCGGATACTCGGCGAACTCGGGCTTGAGCTTGCTGCGTTTCTCGACGATCGAGTATCCGAACGACGGCGCGGTGTGCTCGGTGGGAAAGCCACGGAGGAAGATGTTGTTCTTGATCTCGACGACGCCCTCGGGCTCCAGGGGCAGGACCTCGTAGGGGGTCTTTTGCTGTTCGAGGTCGATGAACCCGGTCATCATGCCGCGGATCGCGGGCGCGATGCGCGAGTCGCACACGATCTTGGCGTTTCCCATGCCCTGGAAGCGGCGCTGGGAGCAGAAGTACGCCAGGCCGCCGATGTGGTCCATGTGCCCGTGCGAGATCGCGACGTACTTGCTGGCGAGCATGGCGCGCGGGCAGGCGCCCATGTCAAAGCAGACATCGAGTTCGGGAATCTGGATGGTGGTGACCTCGCCGGCGATCGACGTGCCCTGCACGCGGTACGGCGGGATGTACAGAAAGCCCAGCGAGCCCTCACGCGGAGGGGGTTTGGGGATCATCGCGAATCCTCCGGGGCCGGACCTTCGCCCGGCCGGATGTGAATTGACGCCGATCGTAGGCACGCGGGGCGTTACGCGGGAGTGACAGCATTCGCCCCGTCTCGTTCGTATCACTCTCATGCCGCCCCGCGCCGGGCGGCCCGCCCGTCGCACGCGGGCGGCGCCCGCAAGGAGTTTTCCATGCTGACTTCGCGCCCTGGTCGTTGCCTCTCCCCCGCGGCGGTTGTGGCGGCGGCCCTGCTCACCTCCGCCCTCCCCGCGTGGGCCGATTCCGTGTTGTCGCTCAGAACCGAGCGGGCCGTGGTCTTCAAGGACGGGCACGCGCTCCTGGTCAAGTCCGTCACGGGCAAGCTCGACGGGTCGGGCACGGGGTTCATCGAGAACGTGCCCGATTCGGCCGTGCTCGGCACGTTCTGGGCCCTCAGCGCCGACGGCAAGACCGTGGGCCTTCGCGCCGAATACGCCGAGCGCGAGACCACGCTCGAACAGAAGTCCTCCTGCCTTTCCATGGCCGACCTGCTCCGGGCCAACGCGGGCAAATCGCTGACGCTGACACTCGCCAGCTCCGGGCGCCTCGACGCCAAGATTGTCGAGGTGCTGGAGGGAACCCAGCCGCCGATCAACGCTGGCGACGACCTCCGCGCCGTGCTCTCCAGCGTCGTGGTTCCCCCGGCGCCGGGCGGGCAGTATGTGGTGCTGGAGCTCGACGGCGTTCGCCGCGTGATCCCCGTCGGCGAGGTTCAGCACATCTCTGGTGCCTCGCTGGAGACCACCATCACGCGGAGCGCGACCGTGAAGTCGCGCGTGAAACGCCTCACCATCGACCTGGGGCGTGACGCGGCCGAGAAAGAGGTCTCCCTGCGGATGATGTACTTCTCGCCCGGCCTGTCGTGGATTCCGACCTATCGCGTCGAGGGTGTGGACACGCCCGAGGCGACGCTGTGGCTCCAAGGCGAGGTGGTCAACGACCTCGAAGACCTGAGCGGCGCGAAGCTTGACCTGGTCGCGGGCGTGCCGAATTTCAGGTTCGGTGATTCGGTTTCGCCGCTCTCGTTGGAATCCGCACTCCGGGAAACGATGGGGCGGCGTGATCAGGCGTTCCTCGGCCAGCAGCTCAGCAACGCGGCGTTCCGCGACGCGCGCGGCACGGTTCGGGCGGAAGCGAACGAGCCCGGCGCGCCGCCCGTCCCAGGCGAACTGATCGCCGCGGGCGAGCAAGACCTGCACGTGTATTCGCTGGGCGAGATGACGCTGAAGAAGGGTGCGCGGGCCAGCGTGCCGGTGTGGAACGCCAAGGCCGCGGTCCGACATGTCTACACGCTCGATCTGAAACTCGGCAAGATCGGGCGCGCCGAGCCGCAGTATTCCAATCCCGCCGATCGCCCCGGCGGTCCGGCGGGCGATTCGCCGCTGGGATTGCTCAAGAACCGCGTGTGGCACCAGGTCGAGCTGACCAACGCGGGCGCCTCGCCCTGGACCACGGGCCCGGCGCTGGTGATGAACGGCGTGATGCCGATCAGCCAGGACCTGCTGACGTACACCAGCAAGGGGGCCAAGTGCCGCTTGCCCTTGACGGTGAGCGCCGACATCGCGGGCACCTACAAGGAAACCGAGCTGGAGCGTCAGCCCAACGCGCTCAACTGGAACGGCTATCAATTCGCCAAGGTGAGCAAGAAGGGCGTGGTGACGCTGGTGAATCGGCGCACGGAGGCGTCGCGCGTGTGCGTGAGCGTGTCGATGGGCGGGCGGGCCAAGGCGGCCACCGCCGAGGGCGAGATCATCGTCGACGCGGGGCGAGGCGAAGACTTCGAGGACTCGTACAACACCAACGTCAACAACCACAGCGACGTGCAGTGGGAGCTCGAACTCAAACCCGGCGAGACGCGGACCCTGGAGGTCGAGTACGACGTGTTCCTGCGGTGAGCCGATCCGACGCCGGGTTTCTTCGCAACCCGTCCGTGCCCGCAACAATGCGCCGTGGACACGCCGCGGACCATCCTGATCGTGGGCCCGACCGCCGGCGGCAAGACCGACCTGGGCGTTGAGCTCGCGTTGCGGCTCTCGGGCGAGGTCGTCACCGCCGACGCGTTCCAGGTCTACCGCGGCATGGACATCGGCACCGCCAAGCCGACGCCCGAGGAACGCCGCGGCGTGCCGCACCACCTGCTCGATATCGTCGATCCGCCCGAGAGTTTCTCGGTCCATCAATGGCTCGCGCTCGCCAACCGCACGATCGGCGATATCGGCGCGGGCGGGCGGTTGCCCATCGTGGTCGGTGGCACCAATCTCTATGTGAAATCGCTGCTCGACGGGCTCTTCGAGGGGCCCGCGCCCGACCCCGCGCTGCGCGATCAGCTCCGCGCCATGTCCCCCGAGGCCCGACGCGAAGAGCTTGTTCGCGTTGATCCCGACGCGGCGCGACGCATCCATCCCAACGACGAACGCCGCACCATCCGCGCGATCGAAGTCTTCCGCCAGACGGGTCGGGCGATCAGCACGCACCAGACGCAATGGGACGCGCCCGGCGCCGACGACTCGCGCCTGCTCGTCGGGCTCGACTGGCCGGTCGAGACGATCAACCGGCGTATCAACGCGCGCGTGCGCGCCATGATCGAGCGTGGGCTGGTCGAGGAGGTGCGGCGGCTGGCGCCGCACCTTGGGCCGCAGGCGCGCGAGGCGCTGGGGTACAAACAGATTCTCGCGCACCTCGCCGGGGCGATGTCGCTCGACGACGCGGCGGAAAAGATCAAGATCGAGACGCGCCGCTTCGCCAAGAACCAGCGGACGTGGCTGAAGCGACTCCGCCGCACGCCGGGCTCGCTGTGGATCGACGCGGCCACAATGCCGCGAGAGGAGTGGGCCGGGTTGATCGAGCGGGCGTGGCGCCCGCGGGGGTAGCACGAACAGGTCGAATGTGACGCGGAGATCGATCATGACGGACAAGAGCGGCCAGTCACCACCAACCGGCTTCGTGCTGGGTGACCACACGTTCCTGTCCCCCGGGGTCGCGGGCCCGCGATCGCGCCTGCGGGCGCCAAAGAAAGCCATCCGCGGCGCCCTCCCGCCGACCTACCTGGATGGATTGGTGCGTGAGTCCTCGCCCAAGTCCCCCTCCGCGTCCGCGCTCTTTCGCGGCGAGTTCTGCGGGCACGGCGAACCGACCATGGCGATCTACGACGTCGTAATCGATGGTCAGCTCGACCTCGAAGTTTCCGTCATCGCGCCCGTCGACGAAGGAAATGTGCCCCTCATGGTCGCGCGCCGCCCGGGCGGTCCGTGGTTCGCGCTCTTCCGGCGCGAATGGCAAGACGAGCAAGGCGGGCTGATCGGCGTCGGCCAATCACCCCCCACCCCGAAAGAAATCGCCCTGTTCCAGTCCCATATCAGGCAAGGCCGCGTATCGATCGGCTTTGAATATCCGTGCGACGCGGACTCGCGCGACCGCGTGTCGTGGCTCACGATCGACGCGCTCTTTGAGCCCGGCGCCGAGCCGCTCTGCGTGGTCGACGCGGAGATGGCCTAGGCCGCCTGAGTCCTGATACACTCGCCGCCGTACCCAACAGAGGAAGCACACCATGGCCAAGAAGTCGAAGAAACCCGCCCCAGCCAGAAAGAGCCCCGCGAAAAAGAGCCCCACCAAGAAGCCCGCCGCCAAGAAATCCGCCAAGCCAGGCGGCGCGTCGAGGCTCGCGCCCAAGCCCGTGTCGTCCGGCAAGGGCGCGACGCCCGGCGAGATCGGCGCCGCCGTCGTCGCCCACCTCAACAGCGGCGCCATGAGCGACACCCCGCTGTGGGACAAGTTCTGGTCCGACGCGATCGAGAGCATCGAGGGCAGCGGCACCGGCTGGACCGGGCGCAAGGCGATGGAGGCCAAGTGCGCCGAGTTCATGGGCGCCAACGAAATCCTCGGCTGCCGCGCCAGCGGCCCATTCGTCGGCGCGACCGGCTTCGCCGTCCACATCGAGATCGAGCTCAAGCCCAAGGGCGGCGAGGTCATGCACATGAAGGAAGTCGCGGTCTACACCGTCAAGAACGGCAAGGTTGTCCGCGAAGAGTTCATGTACGCCGGGTGCTGAAGAGAAAAGTGGCGGAGTGGTCAAGAGGCAACGTGACAACGGCTCGGACCCGTTCGTTGTCCCCTGGAGATTGAACGGCAAGTGTTCGCGGCGTGGGGCAGAAGCCGCAACACACCGCGAAACGCGGGGGGTATTGCCCCAAGGTGTATAAGCGCGAGGATCGAAATCACAAAAGGCAGGCCCGCTCCGCCACTCCGCCTCTTCTCTTCCTGCGCCTCACCCGCCCAGCGCCAGCGCCACCATCATCTCCACGCCCGTCTCCAGCGCGTCGTCGTTGAAATCAAAGTCCGGCTGGTGCAGGCCCGGATAGCTCGCGGCGTGCTCCGGGCGCAGCCCCAGGAAGAAAAAGCACGCCGGGACGTGCTGGGCGTAATAGCTGAAGTCCTCGCCGCCCATGGTCGGGTGTTCGGCGACGCGGACA
>JAEUJA010000020.1 GCA_016793195.1 Phycisphaerae bacterium | reverse complement strand
GAGCGGGGCCCGGGTGACATGCCGTCATGTCCTGGGCTTCTGGGTGGCATTGTCGGCGGGCGGTGGTGCCGGGTGTGATTGATGGTGTGGGTTGATGGTGGTGTGAAGGAGTGCGTATGAAGAAGGTTGCGATGCTGGTGGTGTTGGCCGGGTTGTGCGGGATCGCGGAGGCCAAGCCGCCGCTGTTTGTCGAGCGTCCGGGGGAGCTGGAGTTTTCGGGCCAGTTGATTGTTCGCCCGCGGCAGGACCTTTCGGCGGAGCGTTCGACGCTGGCGCGGGAGCGGCTGTCGTCGATGGTCAAGAACTATTACCCGGAGGTGGACGAGTACACGATCTTCGTGCCCGGCGCGGACCGGTCGGCGCGGGGCGCGGGGGAGAATGACCTGGCGGCGGAGCTCATGTCGACCGGCGACTATCAGTACGCGCACCCGAACTGGATTTGCTATCCGATCAACACGCCGAACGACCCGCTCTTTCCGAGCATGTGGCACCACGTGAACATGCAGTCGGAGCTTGGGTGGAATATCTCGACGGGATCGTCGTCGATCCTGGTGGCGATGACGGACACGGGCGTGGACTACACGCACGTCGAACTGCAGAACCGCGTGCCGGGGTACAACTCGGCGTCGAACATGGCGGAGGTGGACGGCGGGCAGATCTGGGATATCCACGGGCACGGGACGCACGTGGCGGGGTGTGCCGCGGCGACGGGAAATAACAACACGGGCGTGGCGGGGGTGGGCTGGAACCTGAAGTTCATGATGTGCCGCGTGACGGATTTTTCGAGCGGCGGCGCGTACTTCGAGGATTTGACGGAGGCGGCGCGGTGGGCGGTGGAGCACGGGTCGCGGACGGCGAGCACGAGCTACACGGGCGTGGAGTATGAGACGATCTCGACGACGGGCGATTACATCGACTCGATCGGCGGGCTGTACCTGTACGCGGCGGACAATTCGAGCCGCGACCATTACTACTTCGACTGGCCGAACGTGATCGTGGTGGGCGCGACGGACTGGACGGACAACCGTGCGTGGTTCAGCAGCTACGGGCTGGCGTGCGATGTCTTCGCGCCGGGCGACGGGATCTGGTCGTCGACGGTGGGGAACAACTACGCGGCGTGGAGCGGGACGAGCATGGCGACGCCGGTGGCCAACGGCGTCTTGGGCGTGATCTGGTCGGTGAACCCGGCGCTCACGCACCACGAGGCGCGCGACATCATGTTCAACTCGTGCACCGACATCGGGGCGGCGGGCGAGGACAACGTGTACGGGCACGGGCGGGTCAACTTGTACCAGGCGGTGCTGGCGGCCCAGGCGACGCTGTGCCTGGCGGACTACAACGGCGACGGGTTCGTGAACGGGAACGATTACGACGCGTTCGCGGACGATTTCGACGTGGCGGACCCGGCCGCGGACCTGAACAACGACGGGTTCGTGAACGGGAACGACTATGACCTGTTCGCCGAGCACTTTGATGTGGGGTGTTGAGGAGAGAAAGAGAAGAAGAGACGAAGAGACAGAGAGACGAAGTGAAGAAAAGAAGTCACGGAGTCACGGAGTCAAGGACAGCGTGAATCGTGAATCGTGAGTCGTGGCGAAGAAGTAAAGTCCAAGGCCCGGGGCGACCCGGGCCTTTTTCGTTGGTGGCGGGAGTGTGGGGGATGGGGAGTGGGGAGTCGGGGAGAGAAGTGAAGAGCAGAGGGAGACCACGAAGCGCAGAGACAGACAATAAATAAAAGAACCGGCGGGGACCGCCGGGCCACCCAAGACGCGAAGAGCCGGTGGGGACGGGTGCGCGGCGCGGGACGTCTGAGATCGCACGGCTCCGCGCTACTCCGCGCGGGTTGTCACGCCGGCCTTGTCCAGAAACGCGCGGATCGGCCCCCAATACGACTCGGGGACGCGATCCAGGTCGAGGTGGCCGGCGTCGAGCTCGACGCACGTGGCGCGCGGATTGAGTTTCGCCAGCGCCCGCCCGTGCTCGACGGGGATGATGGTGTCGTGCGTGCCGTGGATGATGAGGATCGGGCACGAGAGCGAGCCCAGGACGCGGTCGGTGCGGAACGGGTGCTTCACGATCGACGGCGGGACGAGGTAGCCGGCCGCGAACGACGCGACGCTGGTGAAGGGCGAGTCGAGGATGAGCGCGGCGGGCCCGGTTTGTGCGTTGGCGCTGGTGCGTGCGGCGACCTGGGCGGCGACTCCGGTGCCGAGCGACATCCCGTGGAGGACGATGCGATTCGGGTCGACGCCGGGGCGGGCCCGCATGAGTTCGACGGCTCGCACGCCCTGCTCGACCGTCGATTGTTCCGAGGGTGTTCCGGGGTTGGCGCGATAGCCCGGATACTCGACCAGGAGCGTGGAGCAGCCGAGGCGTGCGTAATCGCGGGCGCGATCGGTGAGCCAGTCGATCATGTCGGCGTTGCCGTGGAAGAAGATGATGGCCGGCGCGGGGTGTTCGGCGCTGGCGGAGGGCGCGCCGAGGAACCACGACTCGTGTTGCAGGGCGTCGTCGCCATCGATCATCACGCGCTCAAAGCCGGGCGGCGGCGGGAGCGTGGCGCGGGCGGCGTCGACGCGCTGCACCACGAAGATCATCGAGTCTTGCGCGTGGTACATGAAGGCGAGGAACGCCGCGTACAGCAGGAGGGCGATGAAGACGACGCGGACAATTCGCCGGCGAGGGCGGGGCGGGGTTCGCGATTGCTCTCCCGGAGCGGCCTGTGCGGGAGGTGATCCGTTCTGCGTCTGACCCATGGTTGTCCTTGGTCGCCTTCTTTCGGCGCAAGCGCCGGCGTGGGCCGGTGGGCGGCGCGCGGTGCGCACCGTCGCGGGTGTTCCGGTGTTCGGCACCGACGTCTGCAAGGCCAGAATTCGGTGGGACGGCGCGATCCGCACGGTCGCGCGGCGGCGCGGGGTTCGGCGGGAATCCCTGTCAATCGTCGGCGGAGATGGAGCGGGGGCCTTCTTTGCCGGCGGTGCGCTCCATGTAGCCCTTGCCCTTGCGTTCGTACTTGGTGAAGCCGAGGCGTTCGAGGTTTGAGTTGGAGAGGGCGCTCTTGCCCTTGATGTCGGACCACTTGCCGGCGATGGCGGGGGCGGTGATGGCGCGGCGGATGGATTGGCCTGTGTCGGGGTGGGCGGTGAGCGCGTCGTCCTTCATGGACTGGACGAGCTCGACGGTTTTGCCCGTGGGCTTGCCCTTCTTATCGAGGATGTCGTAGACGTAGATCGGCATGGGCGGCTCCGTGGGGGAGGATAGCGCGCGGCGCGGGTGATGAGCGCGGGCGGGCGGGCGGGCTATTTGGGGAGTGGCGGCGGGTCGTCGTCGATTCCCGTGCCGCTGAAGAGCGCGTTGCTCACGCGGGACTTGTCGCTCGTGTCGACGAATCGCCCGTCGGGTTCGAGGGCGTAGCCGAGTTCCTGGAGGGACAGGAGTTTGGCGTGGTTGTCGGCGAAGGTGACGTTGACTTTCTTGGCGTGTCGGGCGTGGGGCGCGTTTCGGTGGGGATCGGAGGCGATGTCGGAGTCGGGGGTGAGTCGTGGCGGGTCGATGGTGAAGCCCTCGTTGCCGAGGGCGGACTCGGTGCGGCCGTCGTTCTCGTAGGGAGATCTGTCGGCTTCGGGGAATGCGGCGGCGGTGCCCATGCTGTCGGCGGCGACGATGGTGCGGTCGAAGGATTGGATCTTGGAGCGTCGGACGGGGAAGTGGTGGTACTTGTCGGCGGAGACGCGGGAGTTTCCGAGGAACTGGTAGTTGTAGCCGAAGCAGTGGTTTCGTTCGTCTTTCCATTCGGCGGCGACGGGGCACTGGAAGAACTTGTTGTCGTAGTCCTGGCGGTTGTAGTCGGGGCGGCTCTCGTCGGCGGGCTCGGCGAAGGGGTAGACGCCGATGTACTGGCCCATGCGCGAGACCCAGGTGGGGCGGAACTTTTTGCCGTTGCCGATCTCGTACCAGTTGTCGGGGTTTCCGGCGCCGCCGGCGAGGTTGGGGGCGCGTCCGGGGACGATGACGTCCTTATTGGCGTCGGCGTAGAGGTCCCAGCCGATCTGGAGCTGCTTGAGCTGGGAGAGGCAGACGGTTTGGCGGCCGGATTCGCGGGCCTTGCCCAGGGCGGGGAGGAGGATGGCGATCAGGAGGGCGATAACGGCGATGACGACGAGGAGCTCGATGAGGGTGAAGGCGCGGCGGGGGCGCGGGGGACGGGTTGGGTGTGTGTGGCGCATCATCGTCGGTCCCGGAGCGATCGGGCGTCGGGGCCATTCGCTCCAGCCCACCCCGCGGGTTCATGTGGTTTATCCGAAAGAACGCCCCGTCTCAAGGTCAACCATCTTCCATTTGAGTTCCTTGCAGACGCGGAGGAGAACGGGCCAGGCGATGTCGTCTTCGTTGACGGAGACGAGGGCCTGGTTGACGTCGTCGGCGCTGGTGGAGAGGTCGATGACCATCCCCGGGCCGTAGAGGCGCTCGGTGCCGATTCCCTTGGCGGCGGCGCCGTCGGGCGCGGTGTTGAAGCGAGCGAGGAGGTCGCGGACCTCTCGGCGGGAGCCGATGGGCGCGGATTCTCCGGGCGGGAGTCCGGCTTTCATGAGCGCGAGTTGTCTGGACTTGGCCAACCGGACCCCCTGGGAGCGTGCGTGCGGGAGAGAAGGGCGCGCCCGTGGCGGGCGTGGTCATTCATCGTCTTCGAGTTCCTGGTCGACGAGTTCGGCGGCGGTGTCGAGGAGTTTTCCGAGGGGGACGGGCTTCTGCATGTAGCGATCGACGCCGAGCGATTCGGCGTAGGCCTGGTGACGCCGGCCCTCGTTGGCGGTGACCATGATGACCAGGGGCGAGTCTTCGTGGCCCTTGATTTTTTCGAGGACGAGGAAGCCCGAGCGTTTGGGGAGCATCATGTCGAGGATGACCAGGTCGGGGGGGTCTTCGTGGCAGATGCGGACGGCTTCGTTGCCGTCGGAGGCGAGCTGGGTGAGGGCGCCCTCGGCC
>JAEUJA010000013.1 GCA_016793195.1 Phycisphaerae bacterium | reverse complement strand
TCGTCGACGCCAAGGGGCGGTTCGCGCCGGTCAGGCAGACCGCGCCCGACGAGCCGCTCATGCTCTCGCAGGTCGTCCGCGTCGTCCGCCCCAACGAGCTCGGCCTTGCCGGAAAACTCGGCGTGTACCTCTCGCGCTGGGCCGAGTTCCTCGGCGGCGATCCCCGCGACACCAACACCGCCGGCGGCGTGTTCCCCGTGCTCTTCGGCACGGTCTCCCTCACGCTCCTGCTCAGCGTGCTGGTCGTTCCCATGGGCGTGGTCGCCGCGCTCTACCTCCGCGAGTATGCGCGCCAGGGGCTGGCGACCAGCATCATCCGCATCGCCGTCAACAACCTGGCGGGCGTGCCCAGCATCGTCTACGGCGTGTTCGGGCTTGGCTTCTTCTGTTACACCGTCGGGCAGTACATCGACCAGGGCCCACGGGCGCCGGCGCTGCGGTTCGACTGGTGGCTGACGCTGGGCGGGGGCGCGCTGGCCGCCATCGCCGCCGTCTGCGCCGGCGTGCTCGCACGGCCCACCCCGGGCACGCCTCCAGGGCGCGTGCATCGCGTTGCGGCGTTTGCCGCCGGCGTCTGCTGGCTGGCGGCGGCGGGCTTCGGAGCGGCCGTGATCTTCCGAACCCCTTATTTCCACGGGTTCTTCGGCGAGAGCGCGCCCAATCCCGTCTTCGGCACGCGCGGCCTGCTCTGGGCCTCGATCACCCTCGCGCTCATGACCCTACCCGTCGTCATCGTCGCCACCGAGGAGGCCATCGCCTCCGTCCCACGCTCCATGCGCGAGGGGAGCTACGGCTGCGGCGCCAGCAAATGGCAGACGATCCGGCGGATCGTGCTCCCCGGCGCGATGCCCGGCATTATGACCGGGATGATCCTGGCGATGGCGCGCGGCGCGGGCGAGGTCGCGCCCCTGATGCTCGTCGGCGCCGTCAAGCTCGCGCCCGACCTGCCTATCTCCGCCTCGCCCCCGTTCGTGCACCTGGAGCGGAGTTTCATGCACCTGGGCTTTCACATCTATGACCTGGGCTTCCAGAGCCCGGATTCCGAGGCGGCGCGACCGCTCGTGTGGACCACGACGCTGCTGCTCATCGTGGTGGTGGCGACGCTCAACGTGGCGGCGATCTGGCTGCGAGGTTCCCTGCGTTCGCGCATGAAGACGGGGGTGTTCTGATGGTCTCTCCGGTCGAATCGACGCCGGGACCCACGGGCCGCGTTATCATCCGTCCGATGGCAACGGAGCGCGGAGGCATCCCGGCGCGGGTGAGCATGGCGAGTTCGCCCGGCGACACGCCCGCGTCGTCGCAGGTCCGCTACCCCGTGATCGATGCGATCCGACGTGGCGAGCCCGTCGAGTCGCGCGTCCACGACAGCGTCATGGGCGAGGACCCCGTCCTACGGATCAAGGAGTTTCGCCTCTGGTACGGGCCTGCCCAGGCGCTCCACTCGATTGACATGCCCGTCGCCCGCGGACGCGTCACGGCCCTCATCGGCCCCTCGGGCTGCGGAAAATCCACCCTGCTCCGGGCCGTCAACCGCCTCAACGACCTGATCGACGGCGTGCACGTCAAGGGCGAGATGATCCTCAACGGGCGCCCCGTCTATGCCCACGACGTCGACGTCATCGACCTGCGAAAACGCATGGGCATGGTCTTCCAGAAGCCTAACCCCTTCCCGATGTCGATCTACGAAAACGTCGTCTACCCGCTGCGGATCGACGGCGAGAACCGGCGAAGTATTCTCGACGCGGCCTGCGAGCGCAGCCTGAAGGCCGCCGCGATCTGGGACGAGGTCAAGGACCGACTGAACCAGTCGGCGCTGGGCCTCTCGGGCGGGCAGCAGCAGCGCCTATGCATCGCCCGCGCCATCGTCGCCGATCCTGAGGTCCTCCTGCTCGACGAGCCCTGCTCGGCCCTCGATCCGGTGGCGACGCTCAAGATCGAGGACCTCATCCACGAGATCAGCCAGCGCTACACCGTGCTGATCGTCACGCACAACATGCAGCAGGCCGCCCGCGTGAGCGACTACACCGCGTTCATGTACCTGGGCCGCCTGGTCGAGTACGGCGCTACCGCCGACATCTTTCAGCGTCCCCGACTCCTCGAAACCGAGGATTACGTCTCCGGTCGATTCGGTTGATGTCAGGATGCGGAACCTCGCGGATCAGTCGGAACTCACTGATTCACCCAACCGATAAGCAGAGGGCTCCCGTCGCGATCGGCGTCGGGCCTACCATCCTCCCCCGCGCAGCGTGCGGTTGTGCGGGAGGTGTCAGGTGATGCCGAACCCCACAGGGAGTGGTATGAGTTCCTCGCCACGTGCCGTGCCGTC
>JAEUJA010000300.1 GCA_016793195.1 Phycisphaerae bacterium | reverse complement strand
TGCACCGGACGCCGCGACGATGGCCTCGGGGGCCGGCGGCAGGTAGCCCAGCGACGAGTGCGGCCGCGCCGTGTTGTAGTGCTTCCGCCACATCTCGATGAGCACCTTGGCCTCCTTCAGCGTGTAGAAGATCTCGCCGTTCAGGAGCTCGTCACGCAGCTTGCCGTTGAAGCTCTCCACGTACCCGTTTTCCCAGGGACTGCCCGGCTCGATGTACGCCGTCTTCACGCCGACCCGGCCCAGCCATTCCCGCACCGCCCTTGCGGTGAACTCGGGACCGTTGTCGCTGCGGATGTGCTCCGGCACGCCACGCGTCACCATCAGCCACGCCAGCCTCTCCAGCACGTCATCGCTCCTGATCCACCGCGCCGTGTCGATCGACAAAGATTCCCGCGTGTACTCGTCCACCAGCGTCAGCATCTTGAACGCCCGGCCATCGTGCGTTCGCCCGGTCACGAAGTCGTAGGCCCACACGTGGTTCCGGTGCGTCGGCCGCAGCCGCACGCACGAGCCGTCGTTGAGCCACAACCGCCCGCGTTTGGGCTGGCGTTTGGGCACCCTCAGCCCGCACCGTCGCCAGATGCGCTCCACCCGCTTGTGGTTCACATTCCATGCCTCGTGCTGGAGCATCGCCGTGACCCTCCGATAGCCATACCGCCCGTAGACACTCGCCAGTTCCACGATCCGCGCCGTCAGCGGCGCCTCGTCCGACCGCGGCTGCGGCGTGTACCGCTGCGTCGCCCGCGTCTGACCCAGCACCCGGCAGGCCGACGTTCCGACACACCCAGGTCGTGCATCGCCTGCTCGACCAGCTGCCGTCGTCGCGTCGGGCTCAGGAGTTTGGGCGGGCCGCCTCCCGCAGGATCGCGTTGTCCAGCGCCTGGTCGGCCACCAAACGCTTGAGCCGGGCGTTCTCCTGCTCCAACTCCTTCATCCGCCGGGCCTGGTCCACCTTCAGGCCACCGTACTCGCGCCGCCATCGGTAGTACGTCTGGTCCGTGATCCCCAGCTTCTTGGCCACCACCGGGATCGTCGGTCCCTTGGACAGCTCGACCTCCGCCTCACGCAGCTTGTTCACGATCTGTTCCGCCGTGTACCGCTTGCCTGTGTCGCCCATCTTCGAGCCCCTTGAATGCGTCCTTGCCGCCGAAGACTAACCCGGCGGCTGGACTGGTTCTTGGGGGGCAGGTCAAAGGGGGTTTGCGCGCGTGCCGCGGCCGCGATGATCTCCTGGTGCTTCACGCCACAAGCTCAGGGCGGGTTCGGCCTGCGACGCAGGCACATCTTCGCGGCGGTACCGAATGAAGCCTCGGTCGGCGTCGCAACCAAGCTCGGCCTTCATTGCTTCGGGCGGATGCGGCAGGACCGATTCGAGATCGGACTCGGTTGGGTGGACACACTCGGATGGGATGTGGTTGCCGACGAATGGAACTTGAACCATCATGCACGTAACACAGAGTAATCTGGCATTACTCATCTACAGCATGACTGTCACGACAAAGTGGCCTCGTGAATCGGAGCGAGTCGTTTGAGTCAGTCATCGCGGAATAATCTGGGGCGCCTCATCGCGATCCAGAAGTACGAGCGACGCCATGACTCCATCGATGAACGAATTCAATGTGCTTCCGTACACGCACTCACTCAGGCATCGCCACGAGCTTCAGCACAACGCGTAGAAGCACCTGCTATGCTCTGCCAGAGCACGGAGGCACACATGGTGGACTTCAGATTGGTGATCGCAAGTGTCGCAGCAGCGATTGGTTTTTCGCAACCGCTGCACGCCGTGGCCGCAACGCGAACGCGATCTGCTCCTCCGAGTACCTCGACTTCTTCATGGTCCAGACCTCCGAACAGAGGCCGGAATCATCCCAGAAAACTCTCACTCAGCTTGGATCAGGATTCGGGTTTGAGCGCACCCCGTTGCGTCGGCTAGTTCCGGCGTATCACAACACCCTCGGTACTTGAGGTGATGCGGATGTCACGGCGAACCAGGTGAATATCGGTCCACACATGATCGATGCACCGACCCCGACACGCGTTCCCTCGCAACGGAGGCCGGCGGCTCAGCACCCGTCCTCAAAGTGCTCGGCGAAGAGGTCGTAGTCGTCGCCATTGACGAAGTTGTCGTGGTTGATGTCGGCGCCGGGGTCCGCAATATCAAAGAGTTCGGCGAACGCATCGTAATCATCGCCGTTGACAAAACCGTCGTCGTTGAAGTCCGCGGGGCAGCAAGTGGCGGCCACGGCGAGGGTCGCTGCGCCGCTCTGGGTGGCGGCGCAGACGTTGACCGCGCCGCAGCGGATCAGTGCCGTGCCGCTGACCCAGTCGTCGTGGAATCCGGGGCCGGGGGTGATGGTGATCGAATCGGTCGTCGTGCCGGCCGCCCAGTACGCGACCTGGCCCGAGGCGGCGAGCGTCTCACCCTCGTCGACCGTGCGCCAGGCGCCGAACGTAACGGGGTCGGAGATCTGCCAGGTAAGGGCCGAAGGTCCGCCGCCCTCGACGGCGACGGCGAACAGCGCGGGCGAGTTGCTGCAAGTCTCGGCGTCGCCGGGATTCTGCGCGAAGTACGGCGAATCGACGCAACTGGTAATGTTGAGCGTGCCGGCCCATGCTTCGAGATAGCCGGAGTTGCAGCCGCCCTCTTCCCCGATGCCCTCCATGCCAATGACGTGCCGGCCGGGCGAAACCGGTCCCAGGTCGATGACACCGGTCGAAATGCCGGCACCGACGGGCGGAGTCTCGATCATGGGCGCGCCATCGAGGTAGAAGCGCATGCCGACGTTGGAGCAGTGGCCCGGCGAGGCGATGTACTCGACCTGGAGCGTGCCGCAGGTATCGCGCTCAACCTCGAACAGGTTCCCGCACTCCTGGCCGTTCATGGTGCAAGAGGTGCCGGCGGGGATGGACTCGGTGACCGTGCCGCACCCGGGGTTGATGGTGAGCTGCGCGAACGACGAGTTGACGAACGTGCATTCGGTGGAGACGCGGCAGCGATAGAAACCGGCGTCATCGCTGGAGACGTTCATAATGGTGAGCGTGTGCGTGTCGGATCCCGCGATGGCGGATCCGGTGCCGGTCGGGCCGTCGGCGAGCGCGTCGGAGTAGCCGCGGTACCACTGGTATGTGAGGCCCGAATTGGCCGTGGCGTTGACGGCAAACACGGCAGCGCCGCCGGGCGCTGCGGCCACTGGGACTGGCTGATCAACGATCGTTGGCACGCACGGTGAGGGGAGATTCTTGATGACGAATCCACGACGCAAGCCGTTATGCTTGCCGGCGCCGGCGATCGTGCGGCCGTCGCGCGATACTCCGGAGACACTGTCGAGGGTCCAGCCGGTGAGATCGACGCCCAGCGACGCGAGGTAAGGCTGGAGGCGCACGCCGAGGTTCCCGTTGAGCCAGATCAAGGCGGTCCCGTCGGGATGCGGGCCGTACACGGCGTTTCCCCACACAACGGTGGCGTCGGCGGAAACGACCGCAGCACGACATTCAAGCCCGGGCTCCGCGGTCAGGAGTTCGACCATGCCGTTGCCGCCATTCCAGATGAACGCGCGGAAAACGCCTCCGGCGAGCACGCACTCGCCGACGACGCTGGAGCCGTCGCGAGTGATACCGAACGCACGCGAATGCACGCCTCCGGGCAGGAGCCCGAGGTCCTGGGACCCCATTCCTTCTTCCCAGCGGAACGCGCGATCGGTCGGGTTTGACCAGTAGCCGACGATGACCCGGCCGTCAGCGCTCACCGCGGCTCCCACCGAGCTGACGTAGGCCGGATCGGGAGCGATGAACACGATGTTTCCCAAATGGTCGGTGCGAGCCGCGCACGACTCGTTCACGGGCCTTGTGAAGACTCCGACCAGGAACTTTCCGTCTCCGTTGGCGGCGTAGTACGTTCCGCCGGTCCAATTCGGAGGGAGTGGCCAAGCAAGAGGTCCTCCGAGCGCGCCCCAGAAGATGGGCTTGCGGAGATTCTGAGATGCAAGATAGCCGGATCCAACGATGGTCGTACCGTCACCGCTGATCCCAAGGGCGTTGTAGACGCCACCGGCGGTGTTCAGTTCACGCAGACCCGTGTTCGTGTTCCACCCCAGGGGGAGTTGCTTGGGTGAGTTGCACGACGCCGACGCATCCATGCCGCTGTCGCTCAGTCCGGTCACGTACGAGTCGATCGTCCCGCTGGGCACTCCGATGTCGATGATCTGGGGCTGGGCCGTCGCGGCCACAGCAAGCAGCAGAGATGGGACGGTGCCAATGACATTCGAGGTCTTCATGGGCTACTCCAAGGTGGCGATACAACCTGGCCGCGAATCGTGCCCCCGAAAGGCGTCATCAGGTCGAGCGACCGGACACACAATCCGCGGAAAGGAGCCAAATGGCGCACGGCGTATGTCGGATTCGGCCCGCGGCCGGTATCATGGAACGGCCGTGAACACCACAGATTTGACCGTCATCCTGAGGCGGGTGGAGGCGGGAGAAGTCTCCGCGGCACCCTTGCTGCTTGAGGCGATCTATGACGAGCTCCGCAGCCTGGCGCGGGCCCAGATGAACGCCGAACGTCCCGAGCACACGCTCGACGCCACTGCTCTGGTTCACGAGGCGTACCTCAAGCTCGTCCGTCAGACCGACGCCGGCTGGAAGGACCGGGCCCATTTCTTCGCGGCCGCGGCTGTCGCCATGCGGCGGATCTTGATCGATCACGCGCGAGCACGCGTGCGTGACAAGCGCGGCGGCGGAGCGGCACGGGCCGCGCTCGATCCGGACCGGCTGGCGCAAGGCGCGGAATTCGCCGACGAGGAGCTTGTTTCGCTGGGTGAAGCTCTGGACGAGCTCGAAGCGTCAGATCCGCTTGGCGCGCGGATCGTCGCCATGCGATACTTCGCGGATATGGAGATCGAGCAGATCGCGGCGGTTGAGGGAATTGCGGATCGGACGGTGCGTCGCCGCTGGAACCTCGCAAGGGCTCGCCTATTCCAGCGTCTGACCGGAGCTCTTCCCGAATGAACTCCGGGGCGGGCGAATCTTCGTGGAATGAGCGTGTCGCCGACGTGCTCGACGAGGTGCTGGCCGCGCCCGCGGAGACGCGGGAGGCCACCCTTGATCGCCTCACCGCGGGCGATGATCGGCTGCGCGCGGAGGTGCGCTCGCTCGTTCGCTCCTCTGAGAAATCGGGTAAGTTTCTTGCTCCCCAGCGCGATCTTCTCGGGGTATGTTTCGGCTCATCTCGGATCGTCGAGCGTCTTGGCGAGGGAGGCATGGGGGTCGTCTATCGCGCGGTCGACGAGCGGCTGGAGCGTGACGTCGCGATCAAGGTCCTCTCCGGCACCTGGAGCGAGAGCCCGGAACGCCGCGCAAGGCTGGAACGTGAAGCACGGGCGCTGGCCGCCCTCAATCACCGGCGCATCGCGTCGATCTATGGCCTTGAAGAATCAGCGGCGGCCCCTGGGCGCCGGACACATCTTGGCCTGCTGATGGAGTTCGTTCTGGGCACCACGCTCGATCGCGTACACCTTCCTCTCGAGTGGCGCGATGCGATCAGGATTGTGTCCCAGATCGCCGACGGCCTCGAAGCCTCTCACGCACGCGGAATCGTGCACCGCGACCTCAAGCCATCCAACATCTCACTCACGCCCACAGGAGACGTGAAGCTCCTGGACTTCGGCCTCGCGAAGGCGTGGCAGGAATCGCCACCACCCGACACGGGCTCGCGTGCCGCACCGCTCACGCCATTGCCACCACCCGCACCGACTCCCGCGACGAAGTCCCTGCTGCTCACTCGTGAGGGCATGCTGCTGGGTACGCCGGCGTACATGAGCCCGGAGCAAGCCGCGGGCAGACCCGCGGATCGTCGCGCCGATATGTGGGCGCTGGGCTGCATCCTCGCGGAGCTGATTACCGGCGTACGCGTGTTCCAGCGCGGCGACACGCGGGAGACCCTCGACGCGGTCCGGCACCACGAACCCGAACTTGCAGCGCTCGACGCGATCGCACCTCGCGAAATCGGGTACATCGTCCGACGATGCCTCCGAAAAGACCCAGACCTTCGCCTGCGCGACGCGGGAGATCTGCGCGTTCGGCTTGAGGAGATCCTCGCGACCCCGCCAGACCAGGGGCGGAGCGGTATCTCACGTCGGCAAGCAATCGCGGCAGGCGGCGTCACGCTCGCTCTGGTAGGGCTAGGCGGCGCGTGGTTGGGCAGGCGGCTTGCGACCCCCAGGATCGCGCCGGCATCTCCCATTCGATTCACGTTCGATGCATCTGAACTACTCCCGACTCGATGGGACATGGGCGCTTCCTTTGCCCTCTCGCCCGACGGAAGGTCGATTGTGTACGCCGCGTATCGAGGCGCGGAAACCCAGAACCTGTACTTGCGCCGCCTCGACGACCCCACGCCCAAGCGTCTCGTCGATGCCGGGCCCGCGCGCACGCCCTGTTTCTCGCCCGATGGCACATGGATCGCGTATTCGGACTCAGTCTCCGGACAACTCCGGCGTATCCGCCCCGATACTGGCGACCGCGCCGAGTGGAGCGGGATCGTTTCCGACGCGGGCGGCCTGGCTTGGACTTCGATGGGCCATCTCGTATTCACGCTGCGCACCGTGCTCTGGACCGTGAGCACCGACGCTCACACATCCGGTGCGTCGCAGCTCTCGAAGCTCGACGAAGCTCGCGGAGATCTCCAGCACGCCCAGCCCTGCCAAGTCCCGGGCAGAGACGCGATCGTGTTCAGCGTGGAGCTCCGCCGAGGTAAGTCTCGCACCTGCGGGCTCGCGGTTGTTGAACTCGGCCGACCGGCGTCCGCTGGACAGATCATCCTCGAGAACGCGAGTGCTCCCCAGTTCCACGCTGGAAACGTGTTGCTCTTCTCGCGCGGTGAGTGGATCATGGCGGCACGATTCGACCCGGTCGCCCTTCGAATCCTCGGCACGCCGGTGCGTGTGGTCGGACCGCTGCCTCCCCTGGCCGATCGACTCGCCCCAGCACGATTCGCTGGCGCGGCGGGCTCACTCGTGCATCTCCCCCAGGCCTCCGAGGCGCTGCCGACGTGCCTTGCGTGGGTCGGGTCCGAGGGGTCGTTCGCACTCGTCCACGAAGGAACGACACCGATCCACTCCCTGCGGCTCTCGCCCGATGGTTCTCGCGTGGCGTTCGCCGCCGGCGATGGCGCGGCCGGCATCTGGGTCCGCGACATGAATCGTGGAACGCTCACGCCCGTCGAGCCCAACCCATCCCGCGACCATGCTTTTCCGGTATGGTCACGCGACGGCAGCCATCTGTACTTCCGATCCGACGGCGCTGGCACATCACGGATCGTCTCCTGCCGCGTCGACAGCGCGAGCACCTCTCAAACCGTCCTTGAAGTCTCAGATCGATTCTGGGCTTCTCCGGAGGACTTGCTTCCGGACTCACGCACGCTGCTCATCACCATCAACCCTCGATCGACGGACCCCAGTGACATCTACGCCGTTCCGCTCGAGGCTCCCGAGCAGAAGCACACGGTGTTCCCGCTCCTTGCCGACCGGGGATCGGCGCGAATCAGCCCCGCGGGTGACATGCTTCTCTACAGCGAATTCGATACCGGCACCACGCCGACCTACTTCCGCCAGAACGACGCAGCGGGCCTCACGGTGTATCTCCAGCCTTGGCCGTCACTCAACGAACGCCATCAGGTGTCCGCCGTCTTCGGAAAGCGGCCAACTTGGCGACGCGACGGTCGAGCTGTCTACTACCAGGTTCGCAACCATATCTACGAGGTCGAAGTCTTGCGCGAGGGCGAGGCGCTTTCACTCTCCAAGCCAAAGCTCGTGCTCGCGTCGCTTCCAGAGTCTCCTTTCGATGCCGGAACGGAGCCAGGGCGATTCATCGCGGCCGTGCCACCGGGCGCGCTCGAACCAGTCACACGATTCGCGTTCACGCTGGGCTTTGGCGCCATGGTGGAGCGGGCACTCGCGGGACCGCCCACGGAGACCTCATCGCGATAGAAGCCGCCGCCCCACAACCAAGCGAACCACACTACGAACCTCTCCGCTCAACGTTGCGGCGCCACCCCCTTCAGCATCGTTCTGCCGTCACGCGTGCCGGTCTCGATCATGACAACGAGCGCCGCGGCTCAACATCCGGCCTCGAAAGCCTCCGCGAACAGGTCGTAGTCATCGCCGTTCACAAAGCCGTCGTGGTTGATGTCGGAACCGAGATCGCCGCTCTCGAAGAGCTCCGCAAAGGCGTCGTAATCGTCGCCGTTCACAAAGCCGTCCTGGTTGAAATCGGCAAGGCACGCGCCGGCAAGGTGCTCATATGCACCGATATCGACAATCGGCGAGACACCCCAGCCAGTATCGGGCACCGCCGCCACGTCGATGCGGCGGCTCTGGCCCGCAAGATCCAACAGAATGCCGCCGGGGATCATCGCGTTGTCGCCAGCGTCGATGCACGGCGAACCGTCGCCCAACGTGTAGTCATCGTCGATCGTGCCGAACACGTTGTCCGCACCGTTCGGGTCGACAAAGAGCGGGTCGGCAGAGATATTGCCCGCGCCGGCCCAGCCGCCCTGGATGTTGGAGTGAGAGACGTTCAACGTCGCCGAGCCGACGCCCATGTTGATCGTGTTGTCTCGAACGATCGAATTGCGGACGTTCACGATCGCGCCACCATCAGACCAGACGGCGGCCATGCCGGTATTGCGCACGATGTCGCAGTTGACAAGGTCGAGCTGAGCGTTGTTGTACCACGCTGCCACGGCGGCCTCGCGCGTCGCGGTGTTCGAGGCGATCAGGCAATTGGTGATAGTCCCGACGCCGCCGTCCTCGGCGTGAATAGCGCCCACCCAGCTCTGGGCGAAGTTGTCGAGCACACGGCAGCGGTCCATGGTGAGGGTCGTGCCGACATTGGCGACTCGTACCGCTCCGACAGTCACGGCCGAATTGCGGAGGAAATCAGTCGTAGTGATGTTGGCGGAACTTCCGGTGTGGACGTTGACCGCGCCTCCCTGGCCGTTCACCGTGGTGTTGTCGGCGATGGTGCAGGAATCGAGGGTGAGCGCGCCACCCCATTCAACGTTGAACCCGGCCGATCCGTTCATCGCGAGGTTTCGTTCGATCACGCAGCGGTGGAATTGAGCCGAGCCATGCGTGAAGCGCAGGTTCATGACACCAAAGGTCTGAGACACGTTGTCGCTAATCGACGACTCTTCGACGACAAGCGTGGTCGGGTCCGTGTTGAAGCCGGTGTCAAGGAAGATTGCTCCTTCCCCACCACTAGTGTTTCTCGCGATCTCGCCGTTCTTGAATGTCACGTCGGCGCCTTGGGCGACATAGAGCCCTGAGCCGCTGCCCGCGGCGTTGTTGTCGGTGACCATGCACTGATCAAAGCTGACCTTCGGCGAGAACTGGGCCACGATGGCGCCGGCGGAGCCCAGCGAGGTTCCCAGCGTGAAATCGCAGCGGGTGAAGTGCGCATCAACACCTCCACCAATCACCTCCATGGCACTGCCAGATATCTCGGCCGTGTTCATCGCTATTTCGCAGTCCTCAAAGTCGAAGGCTTGCGTGTCGTTCGTGTCGCTCCAACTCAGCCGAATACCGCCTGCGCTTTGACCAGACACGTTTCCTGCGATCTGGGTCCGGCGAACTTGGATTCCGCGAGCCCCAAGCGAGAGTCCCCCGGTGGCGGCACCGCTGTTGTTTGCAATCACGCAGTCTTCAACCAGCCCACTTGCGCCGTGATGAAAAGCAAGACCACCCACATCTCCACTACTCGAATTCTGTTCGAACAAGCAGTTTCGAATCGTAGCAATAGCTCCATCGGAGATCCACGCGCCGCCAGAGTATGCCCCTTGGTTATTTCGGAATGTGCAGTCATCAAACGTCGCCGTCGCGCCATAGCGAACCGTTGCCCCACCGGAGCCCGAGTCGGCCGCGATGTTGTTCTCGATGACCGTGTTCGAGACCACAGCGGTCGCCCCGGCCGGTGCGACGTGAAGCCCCGCATCAGCGCTCGCCAGATTTCCGCTGATCGTGCAATCACTGATCGTCGCAGAAGGGAAATAGTCCCACTCACGATGAACGACCACTGTGCCTCCGCCACCCGGCAGACAGGTGTTGCTGTCGATGAGCGAACGCCTCAGAACCATCGGTCCGCCAAAGTCAAAGACCGCACTTCCCCCCGCGGCGGTGTTTCCTGTGAACGTGCAATCCTCAATGGTGTTGGAGCCGTTGGGTCCGACGAATATGCCCGCCCCTACACCCCTCGGCATGGTGTTGTTCTCGAACAGGCAGCGGCTGATCGTGACGATTTCGTTGCCAAACCACACGCAGATGCCCGCGCCGCCGTTGAAGAAGTCGCCGTTGGCGCTGTTGCCGCGGAAGGTGGAGTCGGCCACGCTCACCTCAATCCCGTCGCCGTTGACTTCGAGCCCGCCGCCGTTGCCCCAATCGGCGGTCGCGCTGTTGTTCTCGAAGGTACAGAATGATGCGGTGCCGGGCGAGGTCGAGTCTCCATCAAACGCAAGCCCCCCCACCACCGGGGCCGAATTGCCGATGAAAGTCGTGCCCGTAAACGAAGACTTGCTCCAGGCCATCCGCGCGCCGCCGGTGTACTGAGTCGCGGTGTTGCGGTCAAACGTGCAGTCGGTCACGGTGACCATTCCGGTACCGTTAATGCTCTCGGCGCCGAGCCCACCACCATAGTTCCCGGCCGCATTCTGCTGAAACACCACCCTTGTCAGCGTGACAGTCGAGTTCGGCTGATCGGCAAGGATGCCGCCGCCGCGATCTGAGGCCGAGTTCGTGACAAAGGTACAGTCCGTCATGACCACAGAGCCGTTCCACAGACGGAGCCCGCCACCCCAGGCCGAGGTGTTGCTTTGGAAGGCGCACGACGTGAACGTGGCGTTTCCCGCGCCATCGACGTGTGCGCCGCCGCCGCCGTTGGTCGCGTTTCCGTTCGAGAACGCGCAACGCACGAACGACGCGGGACCGGAACCGATCCAACCGCCCGCTCCGTGATCCGTGGCGGCGTTGGCATCGAACACGCAATCCGTGAATGTCGCCGTGCCCGGGCCGATTTCGCACACGCCCCCGCCGAAAGTCGCGGTGTTCTGGTGGAAGGTGCAGTTCTGGAAGGCGGGCGAGCCGGCCCCGAAGAAGTAGGCCCCGCCGCCGCGTGTCGCGCCGCTGGTTTCGATGACCATGTTCTTGATGACGGGCGAAGCGTTCCCGAAGACCCAGATCGCGCCGCCGTCGGATGAATAGCCATTTCGGATCGTGAAGCCGTCGATCACCAGCGCGGAAGTGCCGCTACTGATCTGGAAGCCGCGCCGCGGCGTGGCTTGGGAGCCCTGGCAGTCAATGATCGTGACGGCGGCTCCGCTGGCGGATCGGATGGTGATCGCCTTGCCCAGCGGGTTGATATCGCGGTTTCCGGTACCGGTGTAGGTGCCGGGCGAGACAACGACGGAATCTCCGGTTGCGGCCGCATTTATGGCCGACTGAATGGTCGGGTATTGGCCCGGAACGAGCCGATCAACCGCCATGGCAGAACCGACCGGAATCAGAATCGACGCGATCACAAACCACGAGCGTGTCATGAGAGTCCTCCTGACGATCGCATGCCACATGCCCGCCGCGATCGCTCCGGTGTGCCAAACGAGATCCTCCTTTTCGTACCTAGGCTGATCTGATAAAATCTCCACAAGTTCTCCCTGTTGGTGACCACATGACGTCGACTCCAGCGCCCCACACGCCCAACTCCGCCCCGGACTCCAGCACCCCATCGCCCGATGAGCTAGTGCAGAGCGTCTACTCAGAGCTTCGCTCCATCGCGGAGCACTACTTTCGGACGCAGCCCGTTAACCACACTCTGCAACCTACGGTGCTCGTCCATGAGGCCTTTCTGAAGATGTCGCGAGGCCAACGTTCGGAAGGTGGATGGTGCTTTGCTGAACGGACGCACTTTCTCGCCGTGGCTGCCAAGGCCATTCGCCAGGTGCTCATCGACCACGCCCGGGCAAAGCACGCCGCCAAGCGCGGCGGAAACGTCGAAGTGCATTCGCTCCGCCCCGACGAGGCCGTGACCAATCGCCCGTCGATCGACGTTTTGCAACTGCACGAATCTCTGGAGCAACTGGCGTTGTTTGATGGTCGGGCAGCGGCCGTGGTCGAACTGCGGTTCTTTGCCGGGCTAACGGTGGCCGAGGTCGCCGCAACAATGGGAGTGAGCGACTGGACTGTCGAATCTGACTGGCGCGTCGCTCGAGCGTGGCTTTCGCACCGACTTGCGATAGACTCTCGATAACGTGAAGCAACCGTCACCCGAGCGCTGGACGTTGATCCGCGGCCTGTTCAGCCGTGCGGTGACCATGCCTCCGGACAGTCGTGCCGAGTTCGTAAGTTTGCAGGCACCATCCGATTCGGTTGCCGCCGATGTGTTGACGCTCCTCGAAGGTGACGTCGCGTCGGAGCAATTCGCCGCGACTCCGGCCGCCGCCATCGGGCTTGCCGCCCCCACGCTCCAATGGTCGCCGCAACCTCTGGAATCGGGAACGCTCGTCGGCAGCAATCGGATCATCGGGCTCCTGGCCGAAGGCGCGTTCGGGCTCGTCTACACCGCGGAACAACAGCGCCCACTGCGGCGTGTGGCGCTGAAAGTCCTTCGCCCGGATGTAACATCACGCACCTCACTGATCCGCTTCCAGTTCGAGTCGGAGTTCCTCGCCGCGCTCGCCCATCCGGGTATCGCGCAAGTCTTTGAGTCAGGCCACCTGCCGCTGCCGGATGGTCGCCCGTACTTCGTGATGGAGTTCATCGACGGCGTGCCAATCACCGACTTTGGGCGACATCGCCCACTCCGAGAGCGCCTCGCTGTGTTTGTCGAAGTCTGCCGGGCCGTGCAGCACGCCCATTCGCGCGGCATCATTCATCGCGACCTCAAACCCACGAATGTGCTTGTGACGAGCGACGGTCATCCGAAGCTGTTGGATTTCGGTGTCGCCCGGCTGGTCGGCCATAACGGCCGAACGGCAACACCGTCGAGTTTCTCGAGCCAGTTGATCGGCACCCTCGCGTACCTCGCACCGGAGTACGCCGGCGCGGAGGCGATTCTGCCCGACGTTCGCGCCGATGTGTACTCGCTCGGCGTCATGCTCTTTGAGGTGATCGCCGGCCGTCCACACATGGACTTAGCAGGGAGGTCTCTAAGCGAGTGCTTGCTGACGATCTCGCGGTCGTCGCGTCCGTCATTGCGCTCCCTGGATCGGGGTATCGAGGCCGATCTCGACCTCATTGTTTCGAAAGCCACCCATACCGCGCCGGCCGAACGCTATGCGACCGCGTCGGATCTGGCAGGCGATCTGGAACGGTATCTTCGGAAGGAGCCAATCTCGGCACGACGGCCGTCGCTGGGTTATGAAGTTCGCAAGCTCGCGGCCCGCAATCCTCTCGCTACAGCCCTACTGGTCGCGAGCCTTGCCTCGATACTCGCGCTTGTAACCTTTCTGATCGTCGAGCGTCACGCATCAATGACCCGCCTGCTGGCCGCACGCGCCACCGTCGACTCGCTCTTCAGCGATGCGATGCGGCGCCTCAATTCGACGCCTGGCACCATTGAAACTCGTGAGCGCATCATCAGGCAGATCGAGGGACCCATCCGTCAATTGCTTGCGCTGGATCCGACCGACCGATCTCTGCGGCGAAATCACGCCCGCCTAGTCAAAGCCAAGGCGGATGTCGCGATGGATCGGGGAGAGTGGCATTTGCTGGAACCGATGCGACGATCTGTCGTCGTGGAACTCGAGCGGCTGACAAACGAGGTCCCGGGCGACCCGACGCTCCGCTCGGAATTGTCTGTGGCGTATGTACAACTTGGAGATACCTTCAAGAACAATGGGCAATTCGCGCTAACGCAAGCTTGGTACGAGCTCGCGATGGCGATCGATCAGGAACTGGCTTCGCATACGCCAAGCGATACCGCCGCTCGCGACAACCTGGTGTGGAGCTATCTCCGCCTGAGCGATCTTGCGACAAGCCGTGGCCGCCCAGCGGAGGCCTCCGCATTGGCGGATCAGCTTGTCTCGTGCGCTCGGTCACTCGTCGCTCAGAATCCGCAGCGTCCGGAGTCGCTCTTTGCGTTAATGGCTGCGCTCTCGCAACGATACGACCTCGACATGCAGTCATTGCCGCTCGATGCTGAATCCCCCCTGCTCGCCGAGTCGTTGCAAACCGGGCGACAGTTGTTGCAACTTGCCCCTGCCGACCGAGGCTATCTGCATCAGCACGCACAGAACTGCATTAAGGCGAGCCACCGTGCGATCGCCGGCAATCGCCTTGACTCGGCTCGGTCGCTGCTGGAAGAGGCAGCGGCCCGCACCGGTGAACTTCTCATCGCCGAACCCGATGCTTGGCGAACGCTCGCCTTGCGCAGTTATCTCGAGTATTCGCTTGCTGTCTGCGAGCAGAAGGCCGGGCACAGCACCCCTGCTGCCGCACACGCAAGTCTGGCCCGCGACATCGCCTGGCACATCATCGACGTTCATGCCGCAGATCAGGGAGCGATCATCGACGCGATCGGCACAATCTATCGCGACCTGGACTTTGATTCCGGGCCTGAACATGAGCGCATTGTCCGTTCCGAGCACAGGCGCGTCAAGGACGTGCTCGAGAGACTCGTGGAGTCGCCATCGCCACCGCCGCGCGTTGTGATCTCGCTCATTTCTGTCTACCGATCGTCACCCATCCCAGAGCTTCGCTCGCCTGAGAAGGCAGTTGCACTCGCACGCCGATGGTCCACCCTCGAACCTGCATTGCCCTCCGCAAAGGTGATACTGGCGGAGGTGCTGCTGGAAGCTGGGCTCGATTCGGACGCGGTCGCGGTCTGGCGTGACATTCCTGAGCAGGCGCGGCCCATCGATGGTCCTATGGCAGATCGCTTTCGATAATCAAGACTCTGTCCCTCGATCGAACTGTCGACGGAGTGAGTCTGAGAGGCTCGCTGACTCGCATCCGGTCCCGCCCGCAGCACCACCAACGCTTGGGTCCGCAGCGGCGGACCAAAGGCCACTGCACTTGTCGCCCCTTGAACGATGACCTGCGCCCATCTGAGCCGTTGTCTGACTCCCTGCGCTCGCGCGACCGGAGCAACTTCCTCACGTGGGTTGCGAAGATCAAGGGGCTCGCATCGCGACGGCTGAAGGAGCTTCTGCGCCGAATCGGGATATTGTTGTTTTCCTAGGCCGCTTCGAGTAGCCTGCAATCTTGCTCGACCCGGAGAACAACCCAGACCCGCCCGCCCAACCTGGCACGTTGCCGGGCGAGTGGGAGCGGCTCGTGGAGTCGGTCGGGCCGGCATCGCTGCTGGTGGTCATTCAATCGCGCCTCGGCCCATCGCTGCGTGGGCGGCTTGACCCCGAAGACATCCTGCAGGAGTCCCTCGTGCGCGCGTGGCGCGGACACGCTGACGCCAAGTTCGCGTCTCCCCGCGCGTTTCGGGCCTGGGTGCTCAGGATCATCGACCACCGCATTAAGGACGCCCTCAGGAGCACGGGCGCGATCAAGCGCGGCGGCGGACAGAAGCACATCGCGCTGGGCTCGTGGGGCAGCGTGGCCGCGAGAGGATCGGGCACGCCGAGCCGCCTGGCGCGACATCGCGAGCAGGCGGCCGCGATGTCGGAAGCGATCGAGCGAGTCCCCGCGGACTTGCGCGAGGTCGTGCGCTTGCGTCTCTTCAATCAACTCGGACTCGAACAGATTGCGACCGAGCTTGGCCTGACCATGGCCGAGGTCCGATCGAGGCTACGCCGGGGCGCCGAGTTGTATCGACGCCGCCTCCGCGAGGCGGGAATCGGGCGAAGTACGCGAAATTCTGTCGGTGAACCGACATTGGGCGGCACAGATTGCGTTTGAGAGATGTGAACAACGCGCATCACACCCCGCTCCGGCGACATCAAGCGACGGGCGCGGCGATATCCGAATCGGACCAGGGGCTGCTCGACGAGGCCTTCGAGCGTGCGCTGGCCTCGTGGGAAGACGGCGTTCCGCTCTCTCCGGAAAATCTACTCCCCGGTCGCCCGGACCTGTCCGACCACGCCGAGCGATTGATGGCGCTCGCCAAAGACGTGTCGGTCATGGGCGCATCGGCGAGCCCCGCGCCCAAGGTGCCGGGGTACACGGTCCTTTCGGAACTCGGCTCGGGCGCCATGGGCTCGGTCTATCTGGCGCGTCAGGAGCGGCTGGGCGGGCGCGCGGTGGCGCTCAAGTTGCTGCCCGCGGGGGCGGCGGTGTCAGCTCGCGCACGCGATCGATTCCAGGCCGAGGCCAACGCGGTCGCGCGCCTGCGCCATCCCCATGTGGTGACCGTACACGATGTCGTGCGCGAGGGTGGGCTGATCGCCTTTGCCATGGAGCTGGTGGACGGCGCCTCGTTGCATGACGTGATCGATCACCTGAACTCGCGCGGCACACCGCCGCGGACCGAAGATGTCCGTGTATATCTCGGTTCGGGTTCGTCCGCGATCGGTGAGATTCCATACTGGATGCTCGTCGCGCGCCTGGGGGTTGCGATCGCAAGAGCGCTCGAAGCGGTCCACGAGGCGGGACTTTTGCACCGCGACGTGAAGCCATCGAACATTCTCCTGCGGCGCGATGGCACGCCACTGCTTTCAGACTTTGGTCTGGTGCGCGATCCGGATTCCGGTGTGGCGACCAGGGCCGAGGGCTTCGTCGGAACACCCGCGTACGCATCGCCAGAACAACTCGCGGGCGGGATCGGCGCGGTGGACGCCAAGAGTGACCTGTTTTCACTGGGTGCAACCCTTTTCCACGCGCTGACGCTGCGCACGCCGTTCGCCGGGCGCTCTCCCGGCGAAGTGATGGCGGCGGTCGAGCGCGGCCCCGTGTCGCTCCGCGCCCTGGCGCCCGACGTACCTCGCGATCTTGAGACGATCGTGCAGAAGGCCATGGCGCCGCGCCGCGAAGATCGCTACGCCAGTGCGACCGCGATGGCGGACGATCTGGAGCGCATGCTGGCCGAGCGGCCGATCCTGGCGCGCCGGCCCGGCCTCGTCAGCCGCGGCGTGAAGATGCTGCGCCGCAATCGCCAGGCGTTCCGCGGTTCGATCATCGGCGCGCTGGTGGCCTTGCTGCTGGTTGGCGCTGCAACATTCGGGCTGGTGATCGCGCCGCGCTGGGCCCAGGGCGCGCGCGAGCGTGCGTGGCTGGCGCTGCTCGATCCGCGCGACACCAGCACCTTCGCCAATGCGGGGTTCTTTGCATACCACTTTCCCGGGCCACCCAAGGTCAGCCGCGACGTGGTGGCGCGGGCGCTGTCGGAGTACGGCGCGGCACTGCGTTTCCAGCCGTGGGACGATCGCACGCTGCTGGAGCGTGACGCGCTGGCCGCGATGATGTCGCTGGACACGTCCGGACGTGGGCCGATCCGGTTCACCAAGGAACTGCTCCGGCGCGCGCCGCGGGCGTGCGCGTGGCTCGAGGCCTGGAGCAAGATTCCGGCGACCGACCCGCCCCCACCGCTCCCGCCCGAAGCGCGGGGAAGCGACGAACTCATCGCGCTGGGCATGATGAGCTACGCCACCAGCGAGATGCTCCCCGCGGTCGAGGCGTGGCAGGAACTCGAGCACCACGGCGAACCCGGCGCCTTCGTCCGGGCCGGGCTCGGGCTCTATTTCATCTACGCCCAGCAGCACGGGCTCGCCTATCCGCGGCTCGAGGATGCGGATCGTGCCTTCCGCGGCGTGAGTTTTCTTCGCGCCGCCCACGCCGAGGCCGCGTGGGGTGTTGGCGATATCGAATTGGCGGGCATGCTGCTTTCACAGGCGCGTGGGCTGGCATTGAGGGACGAGTCTCAATTGATGCGGGTGGGGATTCTCATCGACCTGGCCCGTGGCCACACCGACGACGCGCTCAAACGCTTCGAGACCTGGTACTTCGATCCGAAAGTCGGGGGCAACAGCGTCGCGGGCTTTCAGGTGGGCGCGTGGCTCGAAGCCCACGGCGAGAACCTCAAGGCTCTCTGTGTGTACACGAACTCGATCAACAATGAGTCACCCAATCGCTGCATCCGCCGATTCATCCCGCTCGCCGAGCAATGGTGGAGCGCCCTGGGCGAGCGCGAGCGGCTCGCGGTGATTGAACACGCCATCAGCACCAAAGTCGGCGTCCGTCCCTGGGAACTCTCGCGGGTGCCGGTCTCCTACTCCGGGCTTCATTCGTTCGCCGGAATCGGCCGCCTGCCGGCGGATGTCGCGGGCCTGCTCCACGACACGGAGTTCGCTCTGGTCGGCGGTCGCTTGTATTCCTACTGGGACGCCGAGCACCCAGGTGAGCCCAGACTGCCCGAGCCACCGACGGGCGAGGAACTGCATCGAGCGGCCCGCGAGGTGCTGGGCTTGCCGAAGTAAGTCCGACAAATCATTCCCTGATTGGCACGCCGATCGATCGGTTGGGACTCTCACCGCCGCTTGAATTCGTGTGACTTTCCTTCGGCGCCCGTATTTCGCGCCATTTTTCCAATTTGGCGCACACTCGCGCGCGCAGATGGAGTTTCAGTGGGTACGAGGCCGGCTTCACGATCCGCATGGGCGGGTTGGGGGTTGTCAGGCCGCCTTGGAGGCTGAACATCATGCGAACCAATGCTCGTGCATCTCTGTCCCTCTTGCTCGCGGTGTGCGGGCTGGCGTGTTCTTCGGCAAAGGCGCAGGACATCATCGCCGGGCCGCTCTTGCCCTGACGTCCACGCGTACGACCTGATCTCGTCGGCATCCTGTTCGTTAGCGGTGAAGGCCGTTCAACATCGTCTGGGATCAACCGATCCCGTGCTGAGGGGCCACTTGGAACTAGACATGAGAAGGAGTGACCTATGAACCGTTTCGTCTCGATCGGTGTCGCCATGATCTGCGTTGCGGGGGCCGCGCACGCCAACGTTGTCTCGTTCGGTCCGATTCGCGCCGGATCGACCTACCGCCCCACGTCTACGCCCGGCGCTCCGGTGTTCGCGATGGAGCCGCACTCGCCGCTTCTCGTGGTCCGCGGGGGCAGCAACATCCACCGTGGCTTCATGGTCTTTGACCTCTCGGCCGTGCCGACCGGGGCGGAGATCACGTCCGTCACGTTCGCGTTCACGCAGCAAAGCACGGCTGGCACGCCCACCATGGAGGTCTGGGGAGATTACCAGAGCGGCGAACTGGCGTACGACACCTATTTCCCGATCAGCAGCCTCTCCGGCTGGACGCAGGTGTACCCGAACGACACGCCCTTCCATTCCATGACCAACGACGGCTCCCTGTTCGGGCAGGCGCAACTCACCAACGGCGATGGATTTCCCCGCGACATCACGCTGAATGGTGCGGGCACGATGGCCTATTTCCAGTCTCAGATCGGGAACAAAGTTCTGCTGTTCTGCCGACTGGCGCACGACATGGACTACTACGACGGTGCACACGGCAACGGTTCGACCCCACGCCCCACGCTCCGCGTGGAATACGTCTGCGCCGCGGACGCGAACCATGACGGCTTCGTCAACGGCGACGACTACGACGCCTTCGCCGAGGGCTTCGAGTCCGCCGATCCCAGCGCCGACTTCAACCACGACGGCTTCGTCAATGGAGACGACTACGACGCCTTCGCCGAACGCTTTGAGATGGGGTGCTAAGCCCCGACTCGCGGACGCCCAACATCCCTCAAGCCCCCGTCGGTATTCCTGCGGGGGGCTTTTCTTTGGCGGAGGCCGCGGGCCTCAGCATGCCGGCACGGAATCAAGGCGCGTCCGTGGTTTTCAACTCATGCCGACTTTTCGCGCCATTTTTCCATTTTGGCGCGCAATCGCGCGCACAGATGGAGTTTCAGTGGGTACGAGGCCACCTCGCGATCCGCATCGGCGGGTTGGGGGGGTGTCGGGCCGCGTTGGAGGCTGAACATCATGCGAACCAATGCTCGTACGTCTCTGGCCCACTTGCTCGCGGTCGCTGGCTGCGCCGTGCTCTGTTGCGGGGCTCGCAACGCCAACGCCCAGCAAAGGCATTGGAACCTCACCCAAGATTGGAATGGCCAGAACCCCATCAACGAGTACTGGAGCTTTCCGGACAACCCCGAGTCATCCTTCATGTACGGTGGGCTTGAAGTGTTTAGTGTTGTGGGTGTGGCTGATTGGCAACATGACGGCGGCCCGACGAACTTCATAGTCAAGTGCGTCGGAGAGGCGACCACACTAACCCGGTATTGGCGCGAGTGGGGCGTTTTTTCTGACTTAACCTTCGAGCCGGGGGTCGTCGCCTGGTGTCCTCCAGATTCCATACGGGTTTTCTGGACCGCGGCCGATTATGCGGGCCCCATCCGTATTCATGTCACTATGACCGATCTCGCCCCAGATGGTGATGGGTCCTTTTTTAGGATTCTTCACAACGATTGGGATCATGATCTCTGGAATGGGAGTATCGGGGATTCGTTCACGCTCGATCTGGGATTGGTAGTGGCTCGCGGGGATCATATTGAATTTATCAATACCGGAGGTAACGATGTCATGAGCCTCAACATCGACATCGTAAGCAATCCTTGCGAAAACGAGACGGTGAACTGGACCAACGCGCAGGGGGGGAGTTGGGACCTCGCGAGCAACTGGAACCCCTCGGGGCGTCCGGACTCTTCGGCCATCGCCACGTTCTCGATCGACGACCACTACGTCGTCACGCTCCCGGATGATCGCGAGATCGCGGGCGTGGTCGTCAACGCGGGTTCCGTGTACTTCGCCTTCGGGGACTCTCAACTCAGCCCGCCCAGCACGGGGTGCTTGCCCGACTTCACGCTGGTGACTTCGCCCGACATCAATGCGAGCAGCACGCTCTCGGTCATCGGCGGGTGGCTGAACACCGGCGACATGACCTCGATCGCCGCCGGTAACTCGAGCACGTCGAACCTGGTCGTGGGGCTCGGCGGCAAGATGAGCGCCACCGGCCACATCAGGCTGGGGGGCGGGTCCGACTCCACCGCGACGCTCCTTCTCGAAGACGGCGAACTCAGGTTCTCCTCCAACCTCCTGGTCGGCGCCGGCACGCGGGCAAACGCCACGGTCACGATCAACAACGACGGCATGCTGACCGGCCCCCGCTCCTCCACCAGGGTCTACGTCGGAGACGCCCAGGGCGACGGCAACGTCACCACCGGGATCGTGAACCTCAACGCAGGTGGCCTGCTCCGCACCGGCGAACTCGTGCTGGGGCGCCGCCCGGCGACGTCGGGGCGGCTCTACTTGAACGGCGGGACGCTGCAGATCGATTCGCTGGTCATCAGCGACGAGGGCTCGGGGCTCTTGGACTGGACCGGCGGCACCATCGACAGCCTCCGCTCGCTCACCATCGCCAAGGGCTCGGGCTCGGAGGGACAGCTCAACCTCGACGGCTCGGGACGCTCGCTGGTCTTCACCGGCGCCGGCGGCGTGGCCCACATCGCCGTCGGCGATCAGGGGCACGGCACGCTCCGCGTCGAGAACGGCGCCGACATCTCGCTGGCGGCCGGTGAATTCCAGGCCCTGGAGATCGGCGCCCACCCCTCGGCCCGCGGGCACGTCCTGGTCAACGGCGCCGAGTCCAGCATCTACGGGAGCGCCAACCCCTCCAACGACACCTCCTCGCTGGTGGTCGGCAACGCCTTCGGCACCGACGGCACGCTCCTGATCGACAACGGCGCCAGCGTCATCTTCGGGCACGTCCTCTGCGGTTCGAGCGTCACCGCGCCCGGCGGCGGCGGGATCGTCGTCCGCAACTACTCCAGCCTCACCAGCCGCGGGCTGGACGATGCCTTTTCGACGCCTTCCACCGGCCTGCGCGTCGGCAATGCGGAGGGCACCGCGTCCATGCAGGTCAAGCTGGGCGGCGTGGTGAACGCGCACAGCGCGCTCTTCGCCGGCACCTATGGCGCTGAGCCCGTCGTGCTGGTGGAGAACGCCGACTCGACCCTGAACGTCGACGGCGCGCTGTACCTGGTCAGCTTCGGCGGCCCGGCCGCCGGGGAACTCAAGGTGCGGGGCGGCGGGCGGCTCAACACCGGCGACACCTACATCGGCACCGGAATGGGCGGCGCGAGCAACTCGGGGACGGTCACTCTCGAGGGCCCGGGGCTGGTGTGGGTGAACTCGGGCACCATTAACGTCGGCGACCCGGAGGATGTTGACGCGGTCGGCACGCTGAACCTTGTCAACAACGCCGAGGTGCAGACGCATCGGTTCAATCCCGGCGTGACGGCCCACATCACGGGCGGCGCGACGGGCAACCCGCTGATCCAAGTGGGGAGCAATCGCGCCAGCGCGGACATCACCTGCGACACGCTGCTGTTCGGACCGAGCACCGACCTGGGTGACTACAACCTGACCTTCGGCGTCGGCGCGGGCATCGGCGGCAACGGCACGTGGCCCGGCGACTTCACCGCGTCACTCGGCGCGGAGGTCGTGGCGGAGCAGGCCGTCCCCTTCCCTGATCAGTATGCGAACTACACCGATTTTACGATCTCTGGTTCATTGACGATGGACCCTACATCGACGCTGGAAGTTTCGTGCGGATTCCTCTACAACGGGGACATCGATGTGGAGTACTCGATCGCCTCCCGCGCGAATGTCCAAGGAACGGCCGCGGTCGACGGCACCCTTCGGATTCAACAATGGGATCTTCCCGGCTTCCAGGATCATGATCTGGTTCGTCATAGGATGATCGGCACTGCCTACGAGGTTCTCTCGGCGAGTAGTGTCGTGGGCACCTTCGACCAGCTCGTGCTCTCGCCCGACTTTGTCAGCAACCGCGCCCACCTGACCTATGAGCCCGACCGCGTGCTGGTCACCATCGACCAGCCCGTGTGCAACCTGGCCATCACCGACCAGCCCGTCGGCGGCCAGACCTCGCCCGGCGGGAGCATGATCCTCACCACGGCCGCCACCACCGAGTTCGGCAACCTTGAGTATCACTGGGAATGGCTCAACCTCCAGAACGACACCCAGTGGGAGCCCGTGACGGATGGGATGTCCAACAGTGTCCTGAGCGCGGCGGTCCTGTCGCCGGACACGATCCAGGTGACGATCGACCCCGCATACTTCTATCACGGGTACGAGTTGCCGAACGAACTGCGCCTGCGTTGCTTTGTCGGCGCGGTGAAGTGCAACGAGTGGGTCCAGAGCGATGACGTGGTGCTGATCGTGTGCGGCGCGGACGTGAACCACGACGGCTTCGTGAACGGCGACGACTATGACTCGTTCGCCGAGGGCTTCGAGTCCGCCGACCCCAGCGCGGACTTCAACCGCGACGGCTTCGTCAACGGCGATGATTACGACGCGTTCGCGGAGCACTTTGAGATGGGGTGCTAAGGCTCGGGTTCGGGCGGCGAAAGCACGGGGTCATCATCCTCATCCTTGAACACGGCAAGAGCCGGCGGCACTCCCGCTGGCTCTTGCCATTTGTGTTGGGCGAGGCCGCGCGTTCGCTTGAGATCGGTGGGTTCACGAGCAGCGTGCTTCGTACGATCTGGCTGTCACTGGTAGCTCGTCTTTGCTGGCAAACTACTGCCACTGTGTCAAAGGCCAGACCCGTCCATCTGAGACCCAGGCTGAAACCCACATCTCGGGCTCAAGATGGTAGATAAGGATCTGATCGATGCGAACTTTTTCAGAAGCGGCTCTTCCGCTGGGAGGTGTAGTTGTTCTGACCCACATTCCTCAAGGAGAGCCGTATAGAAAGCGTATCGCCGGACGCGAGAACAGTAAGCCCATCGACGACCGACGTACTCAGGGACGCAATCGTGGCAGACATGGCTGATGTCCATGGCTGCTCGCGCTCACCATCGCCGCGATGCCCGCCCGGATAGCTAATGGGAGCAAGGGCCACGACTCGACGACGCGACGTAGTTCGGCATCCCAAAACATCCGCGCTGCTTCGGCGGGCTCCGGCTCACAGGGCGCGGACTCGGCGTCGCCCGGGGCTGTGCCTGACAGAGCCAGTTCGGCCGGGGAAGTGTCCGTGCCGTCCGTCCCACCGAGGGTCGAAGCGATGAGTTCGCGCCCGAGTGCGCCGGATTCCGCGCCGCCGAGTGATTGTCCATCGCGGTTCTCTCGGGGATTCTCGTGCGGAATGAAATCGGGACGGGGGTTCGATTCCCCCCGGCTCCATTTATCTATTCCGCGGGCACGGGTGTCGGGCGGGCGCAATACGCTTCCGGGCCATGGGCGCACTCATCACGGTTCGCGACATCTCGAAGCACTTTGCCGCTCGCACGCTGTTTACCGGCGTGTCGCTCAGCGTTGAGGACGGGGAGCGGCTGGCGCTCGTCGGACCCAACGGCGCGGGAAAGAGCACGCTCCTCAAGATCTTCGCGGGGGCCGAGGACGCGGACGGCGGGACGATCCTGCTCCGCAAGGGCGTGCGGGCGGCGTATGTGGCGCAGTCCGATGCGTTTGCGCCGGGCGCGACGGTCCGCTCGGCGGTGGAGAGCGAGCTGGACGCGGCGATGCGCGTGGGGCGCCTGCCGCACCTGCACGATCAGCACGAGATCGAGCTGGCGGCGGAGATGACGCTGAATCGCGCGGAGCTCGGCGAGTTGCTCGATGCGCCGTGTGACAAGCTGTCGGGCGGGCAGCGGAAGCGCCTATCGATCGCGCGGGCGCTGGCGCAGGAGCCGGGGCTGCTTCTGCTCGACGAGCCGACGAACCATCTTGATATCGAGGGGATCGAGTGGCTGGAGGACACGCTGAAGGCCGGGGACTTTGCGTCGATCGTGATCACGCACGATCGCGAGTTTCTCGAGGGGACGGCGACGCGGATCGTGGAGCTATCGGCGTCGTATCCCGACGGGACGTTTTCGGTGGAG
>JAEUJA010000240.1 GCA_016793195.1 Phycisphaerae bacterium | reverse complement strand
CTCGTTCATCGGCCCGGAGGACGGCTGGCAGGCGTGCCGCAACGTGGGAAAGGGCCGGATGAGCGAGCCCGAGGCGATCCTGCGGCGCGTGGTGCAAATCCTGAGCGAGCGGGTATCCTCGCCGCGCGCGTCCGCGCCGGGTTGATTCTCCTTCTTTGGGTACGGAATCAGGCTCGGGCGACGGCGCGCCAGGGGTGCGCGCATGGAACAGCAAGGCTCGAACACGCCCGCCGCCAATCCCGTTGCCAAGCCCGCCGGCATCCTCGGCTTCATCGAGTGGATCGGCAACAAGCTCCCCGATCCTGTTTTTCTTTTCATCAGCGCGACGGTGGTGGTGATGGCGATCTCGGCCCTGGGCGCGTCGATGGGCTGGTCGATCCAGCCTCAGCGAGTACGCCTTGTCACCCAGGCCGTCACGCACGCCGACGGTACCGTGGTCCAGGAGCCCAAGCTCGACGCCGGCGGCAAGCCCGCCACGGAGCTGATTCCCAGCGGCGCGCCCGTCACGCCGCGGAACCTGCTGAGCGTGGACGGCGTGTACTGGCTGCTGGCCAACGCAGTGCGGAACTTCATCAACTTCGCGCCCCTGGGCGTCGTTCTCGTCGGCATGTTCGGGATCGGCGTGGCGGAAAAGGTCGGTCTGTTCGGCGCGGGCATGCGCTGGGTGGCGGGGATCGTGCCGTCGCGGGCGTTGACGCCGACGATCGTGTTTCTGGGCGTGATGTCGAACATCGCCAGCGACGCGGGGTACATCGTGCTCCCGCCGCTGGCCGCGGCGTTGTACGCGGCGTTCGGGCGTTCGCCGCTGGCGGGGATCGCGGCGGCGTTCGCGGGCGTGTCCGCGGGATTCTCCGCGAATCTCATGGTCGGCTCGACCGACGCCCTGGTCGCCGGCATCACCACGCTGGGCGCGCGGACCCTCGAACCTTCGTATACCGTGCTCGCCACCGCCAACTGGTGGTTCCTCGCCGTTTCCACCTTTCTTCTCACGTTGGTGGGCTGGGCGATCACGGCGTGGATCGTCGAGCCGCGCCTGACCGCGCAGGGCTTTGACAAGGACGCCGCGGGAGGCGGGAGCGACGCGCTCAACCCCGGCGAGCGCCGCGCGCTGGGCTGGTCGATGGGCGCGGCGGTGCTCACGCTGGCGATCGTGGCGGCGTGCATCGCGCTCCCGGGCGCGCCGCTGGCCGGGCCCATGCCCGCGCCCGCGCCGACCTACGGCACGATCCCGAGCGCGCTGGCGCCCGCCGCCGCCACGTTCGCGCCGGGCGCCTCCGCGTCTCCCGCCGACGCGGCGACCCCCGGATCGCCCTTGGCCAAGGGGCCGATCGCGGGCCAGGCGACGCTGCCCAAGGGGTACACGGTCGAAGCCGCCGAGCCCGACGGCACGCCGCGTGGCACGTTCCGCGTCGCCGGCGACACCACGCTCGATGGCCGCCTCGAAGCCCCCGCCGAGCCGAGCCCGCGCTGGTCGACCGCGGTGGTGCCATTGATCCTGATCGCGTTCCTGGTGCCGGGCGTGGTGTACGGCGTGATGACGGGCTCAATCAAAAAGACCACCGACGTGTCCAAGTGCTTCACGCACGCGATGGTGATGATGGCGCCGGTCTTGGCGATGGCGTTCTTCGCGGCCCAGTTCGTCGAGTGCTTCAAGTACACGCGCCTTGACGTCATGCTCGCCAACGCGGGCGGCAAGATTCTGGTGGGGAGCGGTCTGCCGACCTGGGCCCTGCTCGCCGGCGTCGTCGCCATCACCATGGTCATCAACCTGCTCATGTCGAGCATGTCCGCGAAGTGGACGGCCCTGGCGCCGATCCTGGTGCCCATGCTGATGATGGCGGGGCTGAGCCCGGAGCTGACGCAGGCGGCGTATCGCGTGGGTGACAGTTGCACCAACGTCGTCACGCCGCTCAATGGCTATGTCGTCATCATCCTGGTCGCCATGCAGCGCTGGAAGAAGGACGCGGGGATCGGGAACCTGATGGCGATGATGCTCCCGTATTCGATCGTCTTTGCGATCACCTGGACGATCATGCTCGTCGTGTGGGTCACCGGCGGATGGGAGCTCGGGCCCGGCGCGCCCCTTTGGTACACGCCCAGCTCGCCGCATTGAATTGAGGGGGATTGACAGAATCTGCCTGTTTGATCGGTCGATGGAAGGTGCGGGTTTGTGGCGACGGGCGTGTCGGTCCGGTTGACGGGCGCGGGCGGATGCCCAACGATTGACCTCACTCTCGGAGAGGTGCCAGAGTGGTTGAACGGACCGGTTTCGAAAACCGGCAGAGGGATTTATCCCTCTCGGGAGTTCGAATCTCCCCCTCTCCGCTTGCTCGCGTGGCGGGGCGAGCGCCGGCCCACGCCGCCGCGGCGTCCGCGCCGACCAGCGCCAAGTCCACCACGTCCGCCACGGCGCGTCCTCGGCGCCTTCTTGGCCGCCTTAGCTCAGTGGTAGAGCAGCGCTTTTGTAAAGCGCGGGTCGGAGGTTCAAATCCTCTAGGCGGCTCTTGGCCCGAAGCCCCGATTTGATCCGGGCGACGCCGGCGGCGTCACAGGCCTCGCCGTCGCGCCAGCCCCAACCGATCGGCGGGTCGTGCCAAAGCCCGGTTTGTCCCGGGCCGAAGGGGGGAATACATTTCATCCACGCCGAAGGGCGGCCCTGGGAGTGTGCCGGAGTGGCCAAACGGGGCAGATTGTAAATCTGTTGGCTTATGCCTACGGGGGTTCGAATCCCTCCGCTCCCACTTTCGACGCCGATCGCACCCGCGGTCGGCGGTCGTGTTTTTGGGGAAGGCGTCAGGGAAGAGGCATCGGGCACCGGGGCTCCGGCGGACGGTGCGGCCGAAGGCTCACGCCTGCTCGTACCACCGGTTCGTTCCGGTGTTCGTGCCGCCCGCTCCTGCCCTGTCTTGGTGCCACCGAAGTCCTGCCCCGAGGAATTCGCTTTCTGGGCTCGCGTTCTTCACTTTCGTATCTTTCAGTCGACAATGAAATCTGCCGTGCCGCCCGCCTACCCTTCCCCATGACCACCGCCCCCGTGCGCGGCCACGACCCCCGCGCTTCCTCACCAACCGATCCGGCCTCGCTCATCGTCGACCCCGCGCTGGCGCCCATCGCGCACAAACTCGCCCGCGGCCAGCGCCTCTCCCTGGCCGACGGCGAGACGCTCTTCACCACCTTCGATCTCCACGGCGTGCTGGCGCTGGCCGATTTCGTCCGCCGGCGCCTGCACGGCCACGCCGCGTACTACAACATCAACCGGCACCTCAACTACTCCAACGTGTGCGCGCTGTCGTGCAAGTTCTGCGATTTCTACGCCAAGAGGGACGACGCCAAGGCGTACACGCGCGACATGGGTTATGTGCGAGAGCAAGTCAGACTCGCGGTCGACGCCGGCGCGACCGAGATGCACTCCGTCGGCGGGCTGCACCCGTACCTGCCGTTCTCCTACTACACCGATCTGGTCTCCACCATCCGCGATGAAGCGCGAAAGCTCGGGAGCGAATTGCACGTCAAGGCGTTCACGGCCGTGGAGATCGTCCACCTCGCCAAGATCGCCAAAGTCTACAAGGGCGCCGGCGCGCCCGGCGAGGAAGGGCGCAACGCACGACGCGAAGGCATCCGCCACGTCCTGCGCGAACTGAAAAACGCGGGGCT
This sequence comes from Phycisphaerae bacterium, assembly GCA_016793195.1. GTDB lineage: Bacteria > Planctomycetota > Phycisphaerae > Phycisphaerales > UBA1924 > JABWBC01. Next base: position 4,002 of record JAEUJA010000240.1, on the reverse strand, counting down.
CGGCTCGCTCCCCGGCGGCGGCGCGGAGGTCTTCGACGATCGCGTCCACGACGAGGCCTACAAGGGCAAGATCCGCTCCGACGTGTGGCTCGACGTGCATCGCGAGGCCCACGACCTGGGCCTCAACACCAACGCGACGATCCTCTACGGGCACATCGAGTCGCGGCGAGACCGCCTCGTTCACATGGAGATGCTCCGCCGCGAGCAGGACCGGGCGTTGGCGAAGCTGGGGTACGAAGAGAGACGAAGTGACGAAGAGACGCAGAGACGAAGTGAAGAAGACGCTCGCTCGTCCCGCCGGACTTTCCCTTCCGGGACGCCGGACCTGAGCACGTCCGCGAGCGAAGGTCCGGGCAACGACGACGACGCGCTCACGCGCAGCGAGGGCGGGCACCTGGGCTATCGCGCTGAAGAATCCGATGCGCCCGTCATCACGCTGACGCGCCCCGGCACGCCGCTCCCAGAACACATCGCGTTCGGCCCCGCTACTTCCTCTTCCTCTTCCTCTTCCTCTTCCTCTTCCTCTAGTGCCCAGTGCCGAGTGCCAAGTGCCTCTTCTGCTCCTGCCTCGTGCCTCGTGCCAAGTGCCTCTTCTTCTTCCCCCGATGCCCGATGCCCGATGCCTGATGCCTTCCTTGGTTACTACCAAACCATCATCCCGCTCCCGTTCTTTCCCGACGGGTGCGAGCTCGAACACCTGCCGGGCCCCAGCGGGCTGGAGAACATCCGCACGCTCGCCGTTGCGCGCCTGATGCTCGACAACTTCCCGCACGTCAAGGCGTTCTGGATCATGCAGACGTTGCCGATGGCGCAGCTGATGCTGCAATCCGGGGCCGACGACATCGACGGCACGGTGGTGTGGTACGACATCACGAAGGTGAACCACGCCGGCCAAGCCGCCGCCCCCGCCGCCGCCACGCACCAGGAAGTCACGACCATGGCGCTCCATCGCGCCATCCGCGAGGCCGGCTTCGAGCCGATCGAGCGCGACACGCTGTACCGACGTGTGAAGCGCGAGGGGAAGAAGTGGTGGGTGGAGTAGGCGCTACGCGATCGACCGCACCGATCTGTTCGCCCCACACCAGCCTTCGTGACGCTCCGGGTACACAGAATAATCGGGTTGTTGACTCGAGCTCCCGTCTTGCTCGCGTGCACAAATGCCGCGTTTATTCGCGTCGCTTCCGCCGCGATCAAGGACGCAAGCCGCCACAGCGTCAACATCGCACTTCCTGCGCTGTACCGCGTGCGAAAATGATCCCGAGTCCGTAAGGCACATTCCGCACACCAGCCTGTCCGCCGTCGGCGTGCGCGAAATCAGCTTCCGGCAGGGCGATCGGCGCGCCGACTCGCCATCGAAAGTCCACGGCAGCCGTGGGCGGGGCATCAATCGTGCATTTGTGGTTTCATTGGAAGGCAATACCAGGTATCGTTTCTGGTTAGGCGAATGGACTTCGGACTGGACGGCCCGACCCTCGCATCGCACTCGAAGGGAAAGCACCATGACACGCGTCACTCGATGCACTCGGCATACCTGGTGCTGGCTGGCGGGCGCGATCGCCTGCGCCTCCGTGGCCATCGCCAAGCCCCCGGACCAGCCGATCGATCACGAAAAGATCCGTCCTCTCACCCCGCACGCCCAGCTCGGTTCCTGGGAACAGTCCATCAAGAAGTCAACCGACGCCGAGAGCGACGACGCGGAGAGCACCGTCGAGGCTCTGCTGGCCACCAACCAGGATTTTCACATCTACCAGATCGACTCCGAGACGGACTGGGAAGACTTCCAGGAATTGGTCGCGGCGGCGAGCGGCACGGGCCTGAAGATCTACGCCGCGATGGACTCGCCGAGCCAGAATTACGAAAGCAGCCGCTGGTTCGATACCGACGGCGATGGCGACATCGGAGACACGCCTCCTCCGGGGCAAACCTGCGCTGCCACGTACGGCTACGGGCTAGACGCCTGGGAGTGCCAGCGCGACTACATGCGGTATTGGATTGACGCTTGGGTCCGGGCGGCCCGCGATCTCTCGGCGCTTTCCGTGGACTATCCCGACACCCTCGTGGGCTTCGCCATCAACGACCTCATGGATTATATCGAGCAGCCCGCGTTCCCGCAGTGCATGGACGGACTGCGCTTGAGCAAATCGGAGCTCGCCCGCAACTACGACGCCTGCCACCAGGCCCCCGGCAGCACCCTTGGGTTCTATCCCGTCATCACGTACCCCAGCATCGGTGCCTTCATCTCGCCCGGATACATCCTGGGAACCGACTACGGGGTCCGCATGAGCGACACCGACGAGATGACCCTCCGCTTTGACGTCGCCCTTCTTGCCAGTCCGATCGCTGCAAAGCTGACCTACTTCCAATCGACCTTCAGCGCGGATGACGACGTCATCCGATCGCTCTGGGTCGGCAAAAACGGCATGCCGCCGGCCGAGCTGTGCAGCCAGCCGCTCTACGCCGTTGATCGCCCGGAGGTCGAGTTTGCCACCCGGATGCTGGACCTCGACACCGGAAACAACCGCATCGAGTTCAAGCTGTACGCCCTACCGACCTACGACGACGGGTGCGGGAACCTGGTCACACCCGGCTGCGGCCTCGCCGGCGATTGGTGGCAGATCTGGAACGTCAAGCTCGAGTATTGGGTGGAGTGGGGCGACGGTATCGCACACTTCGAAGTGCCTCTCACCCCGCGCTTCTTTTCGACCGCCGACCCCGACGACTACTGCGCACAAGGCACCTGCGCGGGGCCTTGGTTTGATCTGTACACAACCCTCAACAACAACGACTGCCGCTGTCACGTCTCCGGGGACTGCACGCCTTTTCTCCCCGACAGCGCCGTCCAGGGCCGGCTCGCCACGCGGCTCGTGTGTGGCCCGAACGATGCGTACCTGATCCAGGATGTGATCGACGGGGTCGTGCCCTACTCAACCAGCACGGACCTGCACGGTGACGCCGACGCCCTTGACCCAAAGCTGCACTTCGCGCGCCTCCTCCAGGCCGCCAAGAGAGACCTGGGCGACGACAAGCTCATCACCATGCAGACCGCCTTCACCGGTGTGGAACTCGACACGGACGTGATGGTCAACCGCGTCCGCGTCGCGGCCATGATCGCCGACGGCGTCGGCGTCTACCGCTTCCCGCTCTCCATGTACTTCATGAACCCGTCCGATCGCCGCGGCATCTTCGCCGAAAGCCCCACCGTGGCCGGTTACAAAATGGCCCAGTGGCCCACCGATCAGGCGATCCTGCCCGGATGGTACCAGCGGTGGGTGCACCATCCGGCCTCCGGCTCCCCCGTCGACATGGTCGTGGACATGTCCGACGGTCGCACCTCATCCTCAAACGCGGGGCAGTTCCTCAAGTCCGTTCGCGGCGGCGGTCTGGCGGCGCCCTACGAGGTCGATCCGTTCGCCGATGGCATCGATATCGACACCATCCCCGACCACGGGTACCTGACCAGCACGGTCGTAGACCCGGTGATACTCCAGTTGCATACGACCGGCGGCACGTCGATCTACCTGCAAGTCTTTTTCCACGCCACCGATTCGACCAAGGCCGACGTCACCGATTGGACCTTCGAGAGCGGCGTGGACGACCCGCACACAATCGATGTCTACGACCGATTGATCGCCGTCTACAAGCTGCTCCATTGGCCGTAACCGGACGGGCCGAGGTACCCCAGAATCGCAATCGGCCCGACCGCCACCCCCTCACGCCACCGCCGCCTTCCGCTCTACCCTCTTCATCATCGCGCCGGCCTGGTGCTGTGGCCCGATGTCGAACAGCCCGCCTTCGATCGCCGCCCCCGGCTCGATCTCGATCGACGGCGCGAGCAAGGACCCGCGCCACGTCGCGCCGGCCGCGAGGAAGACCGGGCCGGACTGGACATACTTGGCGTGGAAGCGCCCCAGCACTTCGATGCCCCCGGCGGCGATGACGACGCCTGCCATCAGCCAGCCGCGCGGCGCCACCACGATCCGCCCGCAGGTCTCGACGGAGTTG
>JAEUJA010000221.1 GCA_016793195.1 Phycisphaerae bacterium | reverse complement strand
GGCGGAAACGCCGACGTTTCCACCGCCGGCGCCGCCGAAGCCCCCAAGCCCGACGAACTCCAGTTCAAGAACGCCTGGAAATCCAGCACGGACGAGTCGCGCACCAACTTCGGAGATCGATCGATCGCCGCCGTCCGCTCTTCCGTTTCTCTCGCGCCCGGCGAGTCCAAGACCATCATCATGGCGATCGCCTGGCACTTCGCCACGCCCTGGCGAGATTCGCTCCGCAACATCACCGGCATCGACACGCTCAAGCGTCACTACGCCCCTCTCTACAAGGACGCCGAGGACGTCCTCGCCAAGACCTGCAAGGATCGCGCCCGTCTCTCCGAGCTCACCCGCCGCTGGGTGCGGACGTGGTACGACTCCACGCTCCCCTACTGGCTCCTCACGCGCTCCATCCTCAACAACTCCATCGCCGCCACCGCCACCTGCCACCTCTTCGACAACGGACGCTTCTACGGCTGGGAGGGCACCTACTGCTGCGCCGGCACCTGCACCCACGTCTGGCAATACGCGCAGGGCCTCGCCCGAATGCTCCCCTCGCTCGAACGCTCCGCACGCGAGATGGTCGATTACGGCATCGCCTTCCACGCCGACACCGGCGCCATGGACTATCGCGCCGAGGCCCACAAGATCGTCGCACACGACGGGCAGTGCGGCACGATCCTCCGCTTTTTTCGCGAGCACACCATGACGCCCGACACGCGCATGCTCCGCGAGCACTGGCCCAAAGTGAGAAAGTCCATCGAGCACCTCATGGGCGAAGACAAAGACTCCGACGGCCTGCTCGAAGGCTCACAATACAACACCCTCGACGCCGCGTGGTTCGGGCCCATGGGCTGGATCTCCTCGCTCTACCTCGCCGCCGTCCGCGCCGGCGAAGCCATGGCCCGCGAGATGAACGACACCGAGTTCGAGAGGCGCTGCGCCGCCATCTGCGAACGCGGCGCCAAGTCGCTCGTCGACACGCTCTACAACGCCGAGTACTTCATCCACAAGGCCGACCCGGCCCACCCCGAAGCCAACAGCACCAACGACGGCTGCCACATCGATCAGGTCTTCGGCCAGGCCTGGGTCATGCAGGTCGGCCTCGCCCGCGTCATTCCGCGCGAGCAAACACTTTCCGCCCTCAAGAGCCTCTACAAGTACAGCTTCACGCCCGACGTCGGACCCTACCGCGAAGCGCTCAAGGACACCGTCAAGGGCGGACGCTGGTACGCCATGCCCGGCGAGGGCGGCCTGCTCATGTGCACCTTCCCCAAGGGCGGCGCCGATCGCTGCACAGGAAAGGGCGGCGATGCCTGGGCCGCCGGCTACTTCAACGAGTGCATGAACGGCTTCGAGTACCAGGTCGCGGCCCACATGGTCTACGAGGGGCTCGTCACCGAGGGCCTCGCCATCGCCCGGATGCTCCACGACCGCTATCACCCCGCCAAACGCAATCCCTGGAACGAGATCGAGTGCTCAAACCACTACGCCCGCTCCATGGCCAGCTACGGCGTGTTCACCGCCGCCTGCGGCTTCGAGCACCACGGGCCCAAGGGCTTCATCGCCTTCGCGCCCAAGTGGAACGCCGACAATTTCAAGACGCCGTTCACCTCGTGCCAGGGGTGGGGGACCTTCGAGCAGAAGCGGTCCCAGGGCTCGCAGCGATGCGCGCTCAAGCTCGAATACGGGCAGCTCGCGCTCAAAACCCTCGTGCTCGAGGTCGACGCGGCCAAGAAATCCTCGGACGTGGCGGTCGTGCTCAACGGCAAGGCCCTGCCCGCCAAGCTCTCGCAAGACGGCCCACGCGTCACCCTCTCCCTCGACGCCACCATCCGCGAAGGTCAGTCGCTCGTTATTGAACTGACGTTCGCGTAAGCGTGCTCCGGGTGGCGTGGTCAAGGCCCGGCCTTGCGGGGCTTGACCACGTGAATGCCAACGCGCGCTCAAAGAACCCCGAAAACATCCGCCACTTGGCGACTCGGCCATTCGGAGATTGATTTTCCCGTGCCACCGATGTCGGCTCTGCGACATCGATGCCCTTCCATCGCAACCAATCGACCCTATTCCGGCGCTTCGCGCCTCTCGCCCTTCACTTCGCCACTTGACCACTCCGCCACTTCCTCTTCTCTTCCCTAGTGCCAAGTGCCAAGTGCCTTCCTCTACCTCCACGCCCCCTCCAGGCCCGCCGCCCCGCGCACGTGCGGCACCCAGCACAGCACCACCGCCGGCACCGTCACGTTCGTCTTCTTGGGCTTGAGTGCGATCGTCTCGAGCTCCTCGGTCAAGGGATCGATCTTGCTCACCATCGCGTCAAGGTCGCTTTGGAACTGCGCTTCCAGGTCCTTGAGCTGCACCCGCAGCGCCCCGACCGTGTCCTCCGCGCGATCGACATCGCTCGATTCCTTGGACTGCCGCGTCATGCCGCGCGCGACCGTGCCGACGCGCCCCACGTTCCCGCTGCTGATCTTCTTGCGCCCAAGGAACGCCGAGAGAATCGCCGAACCGAACGAGATCGCCGTCTGCATCTTCGCGCTTTTGGCCTGCTCTTCCTGCACCGCAAGCTGCTGCTCCGCGCGCCGGATTCGCTCCTGAAGCGTCGTCATCTTCGGCGCATACTTCCTCCGAAGCTGCTCGGCCTTGGCGTCGCGGTCCTCGCGCGCCGCCTGCTGTAACCGCAAGCGGAAGTCCTTCTCGCTCTCGCCCAGCTTGCTCACCTCGCCGCTCGATGGACTCTGCAAGAGTTCCAGCTTCGCCGATCGGTACAGCTCGCCCGCCAAATCCTTCTTCCACAGCTCGTACGACTTGGCCTTGGCCGCGTCCGTCGGCACAGACTCAAACGCCGCCCCATCCGCGGGCGACTTGTCGAGATCACGCTCCCACACGTCCACCCGCTCGGCGTGCTCCCAATCGACCGCGATCGGCCCGCCGCCAAACGCCGCCAGCCACGAGTGCGTCTCGGTCTCCTCAACCCCCAGCTTGCTGTCGCTGAAGAACACTTTGCCCAGCCCCAGCACCATCGGCACATACACCACGCCGCCCTCAACCCGCGCCGGCAGGAAATACTGCGGAATCTCCGGCGCCAGCACCGGCCGCGAGCGATCCGCGCCGACGCGCGCCGCCGTCGAAATGTTCACGCGCGACGCCGCTGGCGTGGTCGCGGGCGAGCGCGTCATCTCCGGCGCGGGTACAGGCGCAGGCACCGACGAAGTCCCGGATGCCGACGCAATCGTCGGCCCGAGCCCCGGCGTTGCTCTCGATGCCGGCCCCGGAATCGGCGCACCAACGCCCGGCGCCCCACCCGCCGCGTCGCTCGCCAACGTGCTCTCCGACGCGCCCCCCACGCCCCCCACGCTCCCCGCGCCACCTCGCGCGTGGCCGCTCAACTGCTTGATCTGCCCTCTCGTCAGCGGCCCGCGCAGGTACGACATCGTCCAGCGCGTCTGGAACACCACCGGCCCGTCCTCGTGCACGTTGTTCATCAAAAACACGCGGCTTCCCAGCCCCGACAAAATCCTGTCGCACGCATCCCGATCAAACGCCGCGCTCGCCGCCGCCGCCGCCCCCTCCAGCCCGTCCAGCACCCGCGCCTTGTCGCGCTCGGTCTGCAACCGCCCGAGGAACCACGTCCCCGCGTTCGCAAGTCCCTTGTAATCAAGATCGACCGGGTTCTGCGTCGCCAAAACCATCCCCACGCCGAACGCACGCGCCTGCTTCATCAGCGTCAGCATCGCCTGCTTCGACGGCGGGTTCGCCACCGGCGGGAAGTACCCCGCGATCTCGTCCATGTACACCAGCGCCCGCAGGCTCGTCGTGCCGCTCTGCTGCCGAACCCACGCCAATATCTGGTTGAAGAGCAGCGACACAAAGAACATCCGCTCCGCGTCGTTCAGGTGCGCGATCGAAAACACCGCCACCCGCGGCTTGCCCGCCGGCGTGTACAGGATCGACCCGATGTCCAGCGCCTCGCCCTCCATCCACGCCTCAAACCCCGGCGCCGCCAAAAGCGAGTTCATCTGCATCGCCAGCGCGAACCGATCCGCCGCGGGGAAAAACGTCTCCAGATCCATCACACCGATCCGCGCCGTCGGCGGCTGCTGAATCAGTCGGATCAGCGCCGCAAGGTCCACGCCCCGCCCCGCGCTCCACTCCCCCGTCAGGATCGTCGAGAGCAGGATGTGCTCGCGCGATCGCAGCGGGTCCGCCTCGATCGACAGCAGCCCAAGCAGGCTCGACACCGTCCCCGACACACGCTCGCGGAATAGCTCGCGATCCTCAACCAGCGCCGGCGGCGGCGCCTCGAACGACCGAAGCACCGACACGGGAATCCCCGCGCTCGAGCCCGGCGTGTAGATCGCAAAGTCCGCCGCCCCGCGCAGCCTCCCGATCCGCTCGCCCGATTGCCCCCACTCCGCCAGCCCCTTGGACCACGCCTCCGCCTGCTTGCCCGCAAACTCGTCGACCGACAGCCCCGCCTTGGTCGCGTCCTCCGCGTTCACCCACGCCCGGAAATCCGCCGCACGCAGCTCGGGAAACGTCAGCAGCAGGTTCGAAAGATCGCCCTTGGGATCGATCACGATCGACGGAATCCCATCGATCGCGGCCTCCTCGATCAGCCCCACGCACAGCCCCGTCTTGCCCGACCCCGTCATCCCCACGCACACCGCGTGCGTCACCAGGTCCTTGGAGTCGTACATAACGATCTCGTCGCGCCGCGCCCGCTCGTCGACGTCGTAGACCTTCCCGAGATAGAACGCGCCGAGCTTTTCAAAGTCCTGCATGGTGCCTCTCTCGCCTCGCCGCCTCGCTGTCTTCATTTGCCATTTGGCCCTTTGCCATCTGGCCATTTGCGATTCCTCACCGCTTCATCGCCCCCGCCGGCACCGCCTCCTTCTTCCCGCCCGGTGTGCTCCAGAACAGCTTCAGGTCATACCCGCCCGACTTCTCGAAGAACGACACGCCGAACGGGTGCAGCCCCTTGGCCAGCGCCACCGTCGCCGACTTCTCCTCATAGCTGTGCAGCCCGTCGTGATCGATCAAGACGCCGTTACCCAGCGTCATCACGCTCCCGTCGTCGGACCCCAGCGTCAACGTATACACCCCGTCCCGCGGCACATCCAGATACCCCGTAAACCGCATCGCAAAGTGATTCGGCTCCGTCGCCTTCGACAGATCAAGCCCGCGGCATTCGCCCCGCGCCCGATCCGCAAACGACTCAAACTTCGGCACCCGATCGAAATCGCCTTTCACGAACTCAAACTCCAGCCCTTCCTTCGCCGCCACTCCCTTCACCGCCTCGCGCGGCGTCACCTTCTCAAACTTCCTCTCAACCACCGAACTCATCGCCTTCCCATCTCGGAACGTCCGCGCCCGCAGCGTCGCGCTTCGATCGATCGCGATCGCTCCCGTCGCCCTCGCCGAACTCGCCGTCGGCTCGCTCCCATCGAGCGTGTAGCGCACCTCCACGTTCTTCTGCCCGCTCGTCACCCGCGCCTTCATCGAATCAATGAAGATCCCCGCGTCCGCCTCAACCACCGGCGGCGTCACCACATCCGGCTTTCCCTCGACCACCAGCTTCACCACCGTCACCGGCTCCATCTGCGCGGGCTTCGCCGGCAGCGCAATCACCAACGAATCCCCATCGCGATCCACCGCAAGCCCCGACGGCTTCTTGTCCGCCAGCGGCGTCGCAAGCAGCGGCTTGTTCAAAAGATTCGTCACCCGCAGCTTGCCATCCGCCGGCCAGTCAAACATGTGCAAAAACAGCGTCGTGTTCCCATCCTCGGTGTACTTGGCCGTGCATCGACCCCAGCTCTGCGCCGACAGCGGACTCCCAACCGTTCCATGGATTGACGCACCGTTCACAAACGTCCAGCGCCCCACCGCCCGCAGCCGCTCCACCGATTCCGCCGGGATTGCTCCCTCCGCCGTCGGCCCGACGTTCAGCAGAAAGTTTCCGCCCTTGGACGCGATATCCACCAGCTTCCGCACCAAATCATCCGCGCTCTTAAAATTCTTGTCCGCCGCGTTGTAGCCCCAGTGCCCGTTCATCGTCATGCACGTTTCCCACGGGAACGTGGGGGCGGTCTCAGGAATGAACTGCTCCGGCGTGCCGTAGTCCCCCAGCCGCTCCGCCCGATCCGCCTCCAGCCCGTACGCGCCCCCGGAGCGCCCCACGCGGCTGTTGATGATGATGTCCGGCTGCAGCTCGCGCACATACTTCTGCAGGTCATACCCGCGCTCGTTCGTCCACGTTCCTTCCCACTGCCCATCGAACCACAGCACGCCGATCGGCCCGTAGTTCGTCAAAAGCTCCTTCAACTGCGACTTCATGAACCCCACATACCGGTCATAATCCGCGCCCGCCGTCGACCGGTCCTTCTCCCAGTCCCGCCGCGGCAGGTAATCGGGGTGGTGCCAGTCCATGATCGAGTAGTACCAGCAGATCTTGATCCCGTGCCGCCGCGACGCATCCGCCAATTCCTTCAGGATGTCCCGCTTGAACGGCGTGTCCATCACGTCGTGGTCCGTCACCGCCGAATCAAACAGCGCAAAGCCGTCGTGGTGTTTCGACGTGATCACGATGTACTTCATCCCCGCCGCTTTCGCGGTGCGGCACCACGCATCAGCGTCAAACTTCACCGGGTTGAACTGCGTCCGATACCGGTCATACTCGTCCACCGGAATCCGCGCCTCGCTCCGAATCCATTCGCCGTAGGTGTTCTTGTCGCCGTGCACGCCCGCGGGAATCGCGTACAGCCCCCAGTGGATGAACATGCCAAACCGCGCATCGCTCCACCAGCCCAGCCGCTCCGGCTCGCCCGGCACCGCCGCTCCGCCCGCGCTCCCCGTCGCGCCGCCCGACGAACCAGCCGAGGGAGAAGTCCCCGCGCACCCCGACATCGACACCAGCCCCACCGAAACCAAGGCCAGCGGAACAACACGACGAAGCAGCGTCAACATGCGATTCTCCTTGCGGCAACCCGCCGCCAGTGTATCGATTCGTGAACGCGGATTCCCGTCGCCTACGCGCCTGTGCCTCCGGGTAGCGTGGCCAAGCCACGGCCCTGCGGGCTTGACCAAGTTCTTCGAAGTTCCGCTTCCTGGTGGCACCGCTCTCCAGAGCGGTGCGCTTCCCTTTCATGTGGCAATCTGGCGATTTGCCCCGCCGCCCCGCCAGGTCCTGCTCGGCTCCGGTGCTTCTCGCCTCTCCCCCTCTGCGGTCTCTGCGTCCTCTGCGTCCTCTGCGTTCGCCTTCTCTTCGACGTCTTCGTGTTGACCCTCGCTCTCCCTCTGAGTTCCTCCGCTCCCCTCTGATTCCTCTGAGTTCTCTTCGCCTTCGCGCTCTTCGAGGCATTCGAGTTCTAGGCCTCCCTCTCCTTCTTCCCCTATCCTCCACCCGTGAAGCAGACCCTCTGGCCCGACGGTACCCGCTGCACGCTCCACCTCGGCCCGCGCGCCGACGCCGCCCCGCCCGCGCTCCGCGATCTTCTCTCCCGCGGCATCCCTTCCTCGCTCCTGGGCTGCGTCCACCAGGACCTTATCGAAGCCGGCCTCATCCCCGATCCCGCTCAATCCATGCATGAGCTGGACGTGCAATGGGTCGGCGAGTGCGACTGGCTCTATCGCTGCGCCTTCAACTGGCCGCCCGATCCCAACACGCCGCGCGATGCCATCGCATATGCAAGCACGCACTCCGATTCGCTCCACCAATTCGACCTCGTCCTCGACTCCCTCGACACCTTCGCCACCATCTCGCTCAACGGCACACAACTCGCCCGCGCCGAGAGCATGTACGTCCCGCACCGCTTCCCCATCGCGACCCACCTCCGCACAGGCCCCAACACCCTCGATCTCGCCTTCGAAGCACCCCTCCGCGCCATCCGCGAGCGCGCCGCACGCTTCGGCCCCCGCCCCGTCAATGGCGACTGGGAGCCCTTCAACTTCGCGCGCCGACCCGCCTGCAACTTTGGCTGGGACTGGGGCCCAAAGCTCGCAACCTGCGGCGTATGGGACCTCATCGCCATCGAGCGATGGTCCGTCGCACGCATTGGCCACGTCCGCCCGCTCGTCACCCGCGCCGATGAATCCCTCGCCATCCTCGAAGCCCACGTCGATCTCGTGCGCAGCTCACGCGAGCCCCTCACCGCCACCGCCGAACTCCTCGACCCCGCCAACCGGCGCGTCGCGTGCGCCGAAGCTTCTTCAATCGCCGACTCCCTCACCATCCCTCTCCACATCACAAACCCGCAGCTCTGGTGGCCGCGCTCCCACGGCCAGCAACCTCTCTACTCCCTCAGTCTCTGGCTCTACGACTCGCCGGTCGAAACTCCGCTCGACACAACGTCGCGCCGCGTCGGCCTCCGCACCATCTCACTCAACACCTCCCCCGACCGCTTCGGCGAGTCCTTCGAGCTCCGTGTCAACAACCGCCGCGTTTTCATGCAGGGCGCCAACTGGATCCCCGACGGCCTGTGGCCCCTGCGCGCCGCTCCCGACACCGTCCGTGCCCGCGTCCAGCAGGCCGCCGACGCCAACATGAACACCCTCCGCGTCTGGGGCGGCGGGTGCTACGAGCCCGATTCCTTCTACGACGCCTGCGACGAGCTCGGCATCCTCGTCTGGCAGGACTTCATGTTCGCCTGCGCCATGTACCCCGAGGAAGAGCCGTACCGCTCCCTCGTCGAGCGCGAAGCACGCCATCACGTCGCCCGCCTCTCCTCTCACCCCTCCGTTGCCCTCTGGTGCGGCGGAAACGAGTGTGTCTGGGGCTACGAAAACTGGGGCTGGAAACAACGCCTCGGGCCCGATCAATCTTGGGGCGCCGCGTACTACTTCGATCTTCTCCCGCGCATCGTGAGCGAACTCGACCCCACGCGTCCCTACTGGGCCAACTCCCCCTGGTCGCGCGACGCAACGAGCGCGCCCAACTCTCCCGACCGCGGCGATCGACACACCTGGGACGTGCAGGGCGACCGCTACCGCCAATTCATCCCGCGCGCCTGCACCGAATTCGGCCATCAATCCATCAGTATGCTCGCCACCCTCCGCGGAACGATCCCCGCCGAGCACCTCCGTCTCTGGTCCGACCAGCTGAACCACCGCCAGCGCGCTACCGGCGGCCACGAACCTCACCACCTCGCCGAAATCCGCCGCGTCTATGGCGAGCCCCGCGACTTTGCGCACTGGCACGACCTCGCCCTCCGCGCCCAGGCCCGCGCGCTCTCCATCGGCGTCGAATGGCTCCGCGCCAATCAACCCCGCTGCTCCGCCGCCCTCATCTGGCAGCTCAACGACGCCTGGGCCGGATTCTCCTGGTCGCTCATCGACGCCGCCGGCCGCCGCAAGCCCGCGTGGCACGCCGTGCGGCGCTCCATGTCGCCGCGGCTCCTCACCATCCAGCCCATCGAGCAGCGTCCCACGCTCGTCGCGATCAACAACACCCCGCACGACTGGTCGGGCCGCGCCCGCGTTCGCCGCGTCGACTTCGACGGCACGTTGCTCCGCGAATCACACGTTTCCTTCAGCGTTCCCGCCGGCGAAATCCGTCACATCGCTGACATCGACGACCTCGTCGCCTCGACTTCACGCCCCTGGCGCGAGATCACCGTCGTCGATCCGATCGACTCTCCCGATGTCCCCCGCGCGACCTGGCTCTACCGCGTCGATCGCGAGTTGCACGACCCTCCGCCCGCGTTCACATGGTCATGGCGCGCCATCGGAAAGTACGACGCCGTGCTCTCGCTCACCGCCGCCTCGCTCCTCCGCGACATCATCATCCACGCCGACCGCGTCGACGCCAGAACCGAGTGCGACGCCCACTTCGTCACACTCCTCCCCGGCGAATCCTTCGACTTCCCAATCAGCCGCCCCTGCGCCGACCCATCCCGCCTCGTCGCGCCCGACTGCCTCACCACCGCCCGCGCCGCGATTCCGCATCAGTAGCCCGACCGTGAGGGAGGGCGTCTTTCTCTTCCTCTTCCCCTGTCTCGCTGCTTCGCTGTCTCGCTGCTTCGCTGCCAGCAGTAGCCCGACCGTGAGGGAGGGTGTTTCCTGCCTTTCACTGCGTCACTCCGTCTCTTCGTCTCTTCGTCTCTCCGCCACTCCGTGACTTCGTGACTTCGTGACTACTCCTTCAACCCCTGCGTCGCGACTCCCTCCACAAACAGCCGCCGCGTTAGCAAAAACAACAGCAGCACCGGCAGCACCACCAGCGTGCTGAACGCCATCACCAGGTTCCACGGCGTGCCGCCATGCTGCGCGTAGTAATTCGCCAGCCCAAGCTGCAGCGTGTACTGCTCCTGGTGATTCAAAAACACCAGCGGCCCAAGAAAGTCATTCCACGACGCCACGAACTGAAACAGCCCGACCGCCGCCAGCGCCGGGCGTGACAAGGGCAAGATCACCCGCACAAACACGCCCACATGCGAGCACCCGTCGATCCGCGCCGCCTCATCAAGCTCTCGTGGAATCGTCAGGAAAAACTGGCGAAGCATGAACACGCTCGACGCCCCGCTGAACCACGCCGGCGCCCACAGCGGCGCAAAGCTCCCGATCCACCCAAGCTCGCGGAAGATCAGGTACGACGGCGCGATCACCACCGCCTGCGGCACCATCATCGTCGCCAAGACCAGCGTGAACACCGCGTCCCGCCCTCGCCACTGCAACCGCGAAAACCCATACGCCACGATCGAGCTCGACACGAGCGTGCCAAGCACGCTCAGCACCGCGACCAGGAGCGAGTTCCTGAGGTACAGCGGGAAATCCGCGATCGGGCTTGTCCATACGTCGCGATAGTTCGCCGCCGCCTGCTCAATGAACCGCGACCAATATGCGACACTGAACAGCGACACCTCGCCGCTCTCACTCTCAAACCGCGGGAGCACGCCCAGCCCCGGCGCCGCCGCCTGCCCCGCCGTCTTCAGCGAGACCAGGAACCCCCACACCAACGGCACGGCGTACAAGAAGCCGATCACCGCCAGCGACATCCACGCGCCGAATCGCGAGCCAACGCGCGCGGCGCGACCCTCGCGTCCCGCGCTCGCCTCGTGCCCGTCCTGTCCCCGCTCAACATTCATCAGTCGCACGATCCACGCTTGGAAGGCTCGGCGTTTGACAGCCCGCCTCTCCGGGGCGGGTGTACCGCGTCGTACTACGAAGTTCACGCCGCCCGGTAGTACACGAATCTCCGTCCAACCGCCAGCACGATCAGCGTCAGCGCCAGCGTCACCAGAATCTGCAGCCACGCCAGCGCGCTGGCATACCCCATCCGCCCGTAGATAAACGCGTTGTTGTAGACGTACATCGAATACGTGTACGTCGTCTCCTCCGGCCCGCCGCGCGTCATCAAGTGCGGCGGCGCGAACAGCTGCAGCGACCAGATCAGCGACATCACGCCGTTGAACAAGATCGCCGGCGACACCAAGGGCAGCGTCACATGCCTGAACCTTCCGATCCTGCCCACGCCGTCGATCGACGCCGACTCATACAGCGCCCGCGGCACGTCCCGCAGCGCCGCCGAATACACCAGCACCGAGCTCCCGATCACCCACAGCCCCATCACGACCAGCGACGGCATCGCCCACGCCGTGCTCCCCAGCCAGTCCGGCCCGTCCACGCCCACCGCCGACAGCGCTGAGTTGATGAGACCAAACCTTGGATTGAACAGCCACAGCCACGACACCGCGCCCGACACCGCCGGCACCAGCGTCGGGATGAACACGATCGCGCGCACGAGCGCCGCCCCGCGCACCCGCGCCTCCAAGAGCGCCGCGATGAGCAGCGACAGCACCACCGCGAGCCCCGACGAAACCAGCCCATACACCAGCGTGTTCCGCGTCACGCGCCAGAAGAGCGGATCGCCCGCGAGCTCCTTGTAGTTGTCCAGCCCCACAAATGCCGCGGGCTCCAGCAGCGAATAGTCGTTCAAGCTGTACCACAGGCTCATCGCGATCGGCGCCGCCAGAAACGCGGCAAACCCGATGATCCACGGCGTGATCCAAGGGAGCGCGACCAGGAACGGAGATCGCTTCACGCCGGCGCTCCTTCCCGGCGTGAGCGCAGCGCCGCCGCCTTGTCCAAAACCGCCTGCGCCCGCGATTGCACCCGCGTCATGATCGCCCGCGCGTCCCCGCCGCTCCATACTTCGTCGAACGCCCCGATCAGGAGGTCCGCGTAGGGCTTCCACACGCGCGTCTGCGGCAGGACCTCCACGCGCGGGCTCGCCGTGATCGCGTCGTGCACGGCGACCGACTTGTTCGCGTGCGTGCGCATGAACGCTTCAGACACCCGAGCCATCGGCGAACTCTTGCAGTGCTCGCTCGCCAGTTGCTCCTGAATCTCCTGCGATTGCGTGTAACTCAGGAACCGGAACGACTCTTCCGGGTGCGGGCACCCGCGCGGGATCATGAGCACGTCGGCCTCGAGCATCCCGCGCGGCTGATCCGGGTCGGGCACGCCCGGCGAGAGCGGCACGGGCACCGCCGCGTAATCCAGCGACGGGTTGTAGTGCCGGATGAAGTTCGCCAGCCACGGCCCCTGCACGATCATCGCCGCGTGCCCTGAGATGAACGGGTCCTCAGGCGAGTGGAAACTCCGCGCGTAGCTGTTGGCGAACGCCCCCGCCGCGGTGGGGTTGAGCCGCGCCGCGCACCGCCCGATCCACTCGTACGCGCGGATACACTCCTCCGACGCCACCGTCGCGCGATCGCTCGCCGCGTCGTACAGCGAGCCGCCGAACATGATCGGCCAGAAATACGGCCACCACGAAGGCAGATTCGGCACAAAGCCCACCCGCGTCAGCTTTCCCTGCGCATCCCGCTCGATCAGCCGCTCCGCCAGCGCGTCGAGCTCGTCGATCGTGCGCGGCAGGCGCGACGGGTCGGCCCCGATGCTCGCCAGGATCGCGCGGTTGCAGTACAGCGCCAGCGTGTAGCACGTGTTCACACCCGCCCATTGACGACCTTGGTGCGACAGCATCCGCGCCACCGCGGGCTTGTAGATCGATGGGTCGATCGCGCCGGGACGCGACGCGAACTCGTCGAGCGACATCGCGGCCCGGGCCTCGGCGAACTGCGCGACGTTGTAGCTGAACATCCCGAGCACGTCGGGCGGATCGCCGCCGCCCACCGCGACCATCGCCTTGCTCATCGGGTCGGCGACGGGCACGCGCTGCACCCAGATGCGGTCCTGCGATTCGTTGAAGCGATCGACCACGCGCTGGAGCGCCTCGCCCTCCGGGCCCGTCCACTTCTCCCAGTACCGCAGCACCACCCGCCCCGACGGGATCGTGCGGCGCGAGCGAGCCGTTCGCGGCCAGAACGCCGCGAGGGCGGCCGCTCCCGCGAGCGTGCCGATCGCGGCGCGCCGCGTGACACTGGAAATGGTGGAATGGTGCGGGGAATCACTCATCGTTCAGGCGGAGCATACCACGCCCGCGCACCGCTCCGGGCGCACGCGCAGCGTGACGATCTGGAACGGTCCGAGGGCGAGCGTCGTGGTGTTGCCGGCGTGCGACACGCCGCGGCGCTGCGACGCCGGGAGCGTGTCGGCGCGTTCCAAGAGGTCGACTTCGTCGACACACGTCGTGGGAAAGCGCCAGGTGATGGAGATGGGTGTGGCAACGCCGCGGGCCTCAACCAGGCGAAGCACGAGGGAGTGGTCGTCCTCGCCGGGCTTGAGCGCGAGAATCTCGAGGCGCGAGCGCGGGTCGTGCGCGATCGTGAAGGGTGACCACGCGGAAGAAGCCGAAGAAGCAGGCGAGAGAGATGAAGGCGAGCTGGCGGCGTGAGCGAGCGACGCGGCACCGATCGCCGCTGGCGGCACTGGAACAACAAGCATCGGGTCATTCAGCGCCTCGGCCTCGATGTCCACGCCGGCGCGACGCCAATCGCCATCGTGGGGCATGAGGCTGTAGGTGAACGTGTGCTCGCCGATGTCGGCACGCGGATCGGGGAAGCGTGCGGAGCGAAGGAGCGACAGGCCCATCACGCTCCCGTGGCACGAGTGCCCGTACTTGCCGTCGTTGAGGATCGCAAGGCCCACGCCGTCCGCCGAGAGGTCCATCCAGCGGTGGGCGGGGACCTCGAAGCGGGCGCGATCGTGCGGCGTGTCGCGCCCCGTGCCGCGGGCGACGACGCCCAGCGACGCGTCGTAGGTCGCGTGCG